>CAIXPZ010000125.1 GCA_903921455.1 uncultured Verrucomicrobia subdivision 3 bacterium
GGGCACATACACGGCCTGGAAGCTCGTGATGGAACCTTTCTTGGTGGAGGTGATGCGTTCCTGCAAGTCGCCCATTTCCGCGGCGAGGGTGGGCTGGTAACCGACCGCCGACGGCGTGCGGCCGAGGAGCGCGGACACTTCGGAACCGGCCTGCGAGAAGCGGAAAATGTTATCGACGAAGAGGAGCACGTCCTGATTCTTTTCGTCACGAAAATACTCCGTCACGGCGAGAGCAGACAGCGCCACGCGGAGACGCGCGCCCGGAGGTTCGTTCATCTGGCCGTAAACGAGACCAATCTTGGAACCTTCGACGATGATGGGCAGGCCGTTTTCGCCGTGTTCGGGATGACCTTTGGCGTCCTTTTTCACCTTGATGACGCCGGCTTCGATCATTTCGTTATAAAGATCGTTGCCTTCGCGCGTGCGTTCGCCGACGCCCGCGAACATCGAGATGCCGCCGTGCAGCTTCGCGATGTTGTTGATGAGTTCCATGATGACGACGGTCTTGCCGACGCCGGCGCCGCCGAACGCCCCGACCTTACCGCCCTTGAGGAAGGGGCAGATCAAATCAATGACCTTGATGCCGGTGGTGAGAATCTGCGGACTGGTGGACTGGTCCACAAGCGCGGGGGCCTGACGATGGATGGGATTATATTTGTCGGCCTTCACGGGGCCCTGCTCGTCCACGGGGTCGCCGGTGACGTTGAAGACGCGGCCCATGACGGCCTCGCCGCAGGGCATGGAGATGGGCCCGCCGGAGTCGGTGACGGCGTAGCCGCGCTTGAGCCCCTCCGTGGTGCTCATCGCGACGGCGCGCACCCAGTTGTCGCCGAGGTGCTGCTGCACTTCGAGCGTCAATTTGGTGCTGCCCTGGCCGGGCATGTCGTATTGGACGGTCAGCGCGTTATAAATCGCGGGAAGCGTGCCGGTGAACTCGACGTCCACCACGGGGCCGATGATTTGAACGATTTTACCTGTGCTCATGTTCTTAAAATATTGATTCCGTTTTCAACCGAGGGCCATCTGGGCCGTGGTGATCTCCAACAATTCCTTCGTGATGTTCGCCTGGCGCAGCTTGTTGTATTCCAGCGTCAGGTCCTTGATGATCTGCTTGGCGTTGTCGGTCGCGTTCTTCATCGCAACCATGCGGGCGCTCTGTTCACTCGCCTTTGTTTCCAAAAGGATTTGATGCATCTGGAAATTCAGGCTGTGCGGGAGCAGCGCGCCGAGCACCGTCTCTTCGTCGGGCTCAAAATCGAACACGTCGGTCGCCGTCGAAACCAGCTCCTGCCTGGGCGCATTGACGCCGGCGGTCGCGCCGGAAACCCTGCCCATCGGCAGAAACGCCACCGTTGACGGCTGCTGCAAAAGCGTGTTGACAAAACGCGGAAACAGCAGATCCACCGCGTCCACTTCGCCCTTCAAAAACAATTGCTGGACGAACTTTGAGATCGCGCGGCCTTCTTCAAAGGTGGGTGTATCCTTGTAGGTGAACTCCGCCGCCAGCGTGCGCCTGGTGCGGGCGACGAACTGCGCGGCCTTTTTGCCGGCGGTGATAAACACCGTGGTGCTCTTGTCGAACTTGGACGCTTCGCGGAAAAGATTGCTGTTCAAGCCGCCGCACAGGCCGCGGTCCGAGCTGACGAGGATCACCGCGCGCTTGGCCACCGGACGCGTCTGCAAGAGCGGATGATCAAAGCCGACCGTGCGGGTCGCCGCCTCGGCCATGATTTCGTTCAACAACTGCGCGTAAGGACGGCCGACCAGCGCCGCCTGCTGCGCCTTGCGCATCTTGGCCGCGGCCACCATCTGCATCGCCTTGGTGATCTGGGCGGTGTTCTTGACCGACTTGATGCGCCGGCGTATGTCGCGTGTGCTGGGCATGAAAACTTATCAGCGGTAAGTCGATTTGAATTCGCCAACAGCGGCCTTCAACTCGGCCGTGATGGCGTCGCTGATGGCTTTTTCCTTGCTGATCTTGGCCAGCAATTCGGCTTTGCGCGTCGAGATGAAATCCACGAGCTTGCCCTGGAAATCCTTGACCTTTTCCACCGCGACATCGTCGAAGAAATTGTTCTGGGCGGCCCAGAGGACCAGCACCTGCACTTCGACGGCGAGCGGGTTGTATTGGTTCTGCTTGAAGATTTCGATGATGCGCTTGCCGCGCTCGAGCAAGGCCTGCGTCTTCGCATCGAGATCGGAACCGAACTGCGCGAAGGCCGCGAGTTCGCGGAACTGGGCGAGATCACCCTTGATACGACCAGCCACCTGTTTCATCGCCTTGATCTGCGCGGCGGAACCGACACGCGAGACAGAGAGACCGACGGAGACAGCGGGACGAACGCCCTGATAGAACAAATCGGTTTCGAGATAAATCTGGCCGTCGGTGATCGAAATCACGTTGGTTGGAATGTAAGCCGATACGTCGCCGGCTTGCGTCTCGATGATCGGCAACGCGGTGAGCGAGCCATTGCCGTATTTTTCACCGACACGCGCGCTGCGTTCAAGCAGGCGGCTGTGGAGATAGAACACGTCGCCGGGATATGCTTCGCGGCCGGACGGACGTTTCAAGATGAGGGACACCTGACGGTAAGCCACGGCGTGCTTGGAGAGATCATCGTAAATGATGAGCGCATCCATGCCGTTGTCCATGAACCATTCGCCAATGGCCGCCCCGGCGAACGGAGCGAGGTATTGGTTGGACGCGGAATCGGAAGCGGAGGCGGCCACGATGACCGTGTAAGGCAACGCACCGGCTTCTTCGAGCACCGCCACGACGCGAGCGATGTTCGACTGTTTCTGGCCGACGGCCACGTAAATGTTGTAAATCGGGCGGAAATCCTTGTCACCCGCGGCTTCAGCAGCCTTGTTGATGCGGGCCTGATTGATCATGCAATCCACGCCGATGGTGGTCTTGCCCGTGCCACGGTCGCCAATGATGAGTTCTCGCTGGCCACGGCCGATGGGAATCATCGCGTCGATCGCCATGATACCGGTCTGCACCGGCTGGCTCACAGGACGGCGGCGGATGATGCCGGGGGCGATTTTTTCAACGGGGTAGAAAGCGGATTCCTTAATCGGCCCCTTGCCGTCGATCGGCTGGCCGAGCGTGTTGACCACGCGGCCGAGCATGCCCTTGCCGACGGGCACCTGGAGCAGCTTGCCGGTGGTGCGGACTTCGGAGCCTTCCTTGATCTTGGTGTAGTCGCCAAGGATGATGGCGCCCACTTCGGTCTCTTCGAGGTTCAGCGCGAGGCCGACGATGCCGTTGCCGAAGTCGAGCATCTCGTTGAGCATCGTGTCGGTGAGGCCTTCGATCTTGGCCACGCCGTCGCCGATTTCGCGGACGACGCCGATGTTTTGTTTTGCCGTCGCGGTCTTGGCACCGGCGATCTGGGCTTCAATTTCCTGTAACAAATTACTCATAAAGTCCGATTAAAAATTCGGTTAAAAACTTTGCTCTAATTTTTCCAAACGGGTCTTCACACTGCCGTCATAAAGGTCGCTACCGACTTGAATCCGCAGGCCGCCGATCAATTTCGGGTTGATGACAAAATTGACTTCCAAACCGGCGCCATAGACTTTTTCCAGGTTCGCCTTGATCTCCGCCATCAGGGCCGGTGACGTTTCCACGGCGTTCTCAATCTTGGCGGTGCGCTTGGCGAGGTCGAGCTTCACCAGGTTGTGCAGCCGGGAAAGGATCTCAACGTAACCGCGCGGCTTTTTCGCCATGATCAAACTCACGGCGGTGCGCACGCGCTGCTCGTCGAGCAAACCGCCGACCTGGCAACTGCGGAACAGTTGCCGGGCGTCGCGTTGGGCTTGTTTGGAAATCTTCATTCCGATTTTTCAGCAGCAACAGCCCGGGCCGTCGCCGCCAATTTCATTTTACGCGGCGAGTTGTTTCTCGGTTTCCTTCGCCAGCCGGGTCTGATCCTCGGCGGTAAGAATCTTGCCGGTGACGGTCGAGGTGGTTTGCACCACCAGGCGACCCACTTCGCGCTTCAGCTCGGCGAGCATCTTCGCATAGTCCTGCGCCGCGGCTTCGCGAGCCTTGGCGATGATCTGCTCGGCCGCGGCGATCGCCTTCTGCGTCTCCGCCTCACTCACGCGGATGGCGGCGTTGCGGGCGTCCTCGATCAACCTGGCCGCATGGTCGCCGGCCTCGGCCAGCACGCGCTTGCGTTCGGCTTCGGTTTCAGCCAACTGCACCTTGATTTTCTCGGCGTTGGCCATGCCTTCGGCGATTTTTGCCTTGCGCGTTTCGAGCATGGTGAAAACCGGCTTGTAGGCCAGCTTCCACAACACGAACATCACGAAGGAGAAGCTGATCAACTGCGCGATCAACTCCGGCCATTTGATGCCAAGAGCTTCCATAAATACTTATTTGTTGCCGATAACGATCCAGGCCAGAATCGCCAACCCTTCGGCGAGCGCCATGCCGATCAACATCGTCGTGAAGACCTTGCCGAACGCACCGGGATTGCGGCCGATGGCCATGACACCGCCGGCGGCGGCGATGCCGATACCGATGGCCGCGCCACCGAAAGCCAGACCGATGTGAATATTACCTGTCATTTCTCCGAGCATCATATGTTTTATCTTTTATGGTTTCAGTTTCTAGCAACCGTTCGCCGAAAGGTCTCCCGGTTACAAATTCAATAAATCAATGGCCGTGTTCCTCATCCGCATGCGTGCACAGCGTGCCCACAAAGGCAACCACCAGCATCGTGAACACAAATGCCTGCAATAGGCAGACCACTACTTCAAAAAAGTATCCGGGGATGGAGACGAGCACGGCGAACCACACCGGTTTTTGTGACAACGCCATTGTCAACATCGTTTCGCCGCCAAAAATATTTCCGTAAAGGCGCAACGCCAACGCCACTGGCCGGATGAACAAAATCGAAAAGGTTTCCATGACGCCGATGAAGATGAATAATAGCAGCAACAGCGGATACAGCCACTTGTTCGTGTCCACCTTCACGCCGAAAACGTGTTTCACCAAGCCCAGCGGGCCATTGTATTTGACTGCCCAATAAAGGCCCATCACAAAGAAGATTCCCGCCATCGCCACCGTCAGATTTGCGTCGGTTGTCGGCGGACGGAAGAACGGCTTGGTCACATGCTCAATCGCAAACGGCAGCGAACTGGTTTTATCCGGATGCCCCATACCGATGCTACCTACGCCCGGCAACAAATCGGTCAAATTGGAAATAACGATGAAAATGAAGAACGACATCGCAAACGGAAACACCCATTTGACCACTTTCGGCTCCAGCACATTACCCATCAAACCTTCCCAGCCTTCGATGAGCGCCTCCATCACGTTTTGCCCGCGACCAGGAACCAGGCTTAGCTTCCAAGTCGTGACTCGCACGATTACAATGATCAGTGCCGCCACGAGCCAGGTGCAAACCATTGAGTTCGACACCGGCAACGGCCCGATGTGAAAAAGTGTCTGAGCGACTTGCGAAACCAGCGGCGCAGCGGATTCGACGGCCGCCTTTTCAACCGCCGTCGGGACCGCCCCGGTTTCGGCCTGCAGATTCAACACGAATCCAGCCGCCAGAATGGCCCAGACAAAAATAGTTTTTCCAATACGGTTCACGAGAAATGATTTCTGACAACAAAATACCTTCCGATGAAAACGGTCCAGCGTCAGAGCCGCAAAATCTGCCTTGTCGTGAAATTTTTCACAAGCCTTTTTTATAAATATTTTAGTTCAGAACAGCTAATCCAACGCAGCCCAGCCAGAACGGAGTTCGCCTGGGGAAATTCCGCGCGCGCGCAAGGTTCGCAGGCTCAAAGCGTCGTGCCGTTTGGCCAGCCGCTCCCCCTTCGCATCCAACATCAGCGCGCAATGATAAAAATCCGGCACCCGCAAGCCCAAGGCCCGATACAGCAGGATTTGCCGGGCGGTGCTGACCAGCAGATCGGCGCCGCGCACCACCTCGGAAATCCGCAGCGCGGCGTCATCCACGACACAGGATAATTGATAGGCCGGCACACCGTCGCCACGCCACACGACGAAGTCGCCAAAGTCCTGGCCGGCTTTGAAATGTTGCGCCCCCAGATTGCCATCCGCAAAGGAAATGGTCTCGCCATCAGGAACCCGGAAGCGCCAGGCAAACTTAGTCTTTTCAATTTCAGAGTGGACACGGTTCCGGCAGGTTCCGGGATAAATCACTTCATCATCCGCCGCATGCGGCGCCGTCACCGCCTGCTGGATGTCCTTGCGTGAACAGGTGCAGGGGTAAATAAAACCGTCGGCTTGCAGCTGCGCCAAGGCCGCGCGATAGCATTTCATCCGCTCGCTCTGGTTGTAAGGCGCAAACGGCCCGCCGATATCCGGGCCTTCGCTCCATTCGAAACCGAACCAGCGCAAGTCCTCGATCATCGCTTCCACAAATTCCATTTTGTACCGCGTGGAATCCAGATCGTCATTCCGCAAAATCAAAATGCCCCCAAACGCCCTCGCGCGCATTTGCGCCGCCCAGAAAGTCCGCGCGTGACCGAGGTGCAGTAACCCCGTCGGCGACGGCGCGAGCCGGCCCCGGTATTGATCCTGTCTGTCAGCGGGCGTTGGCGGATTCACAGGCGGATTAAACCAACGAAGCGGGCGGGAACAAAGTTTCTTTTCCGGCAGCGCCAAAATTGGAGGTGGACATTTGCCGCCGAATTTCAATAATTAATTTATGAACCTAATTAAATCCGCTACGCGGCACCGTTTCCCGTGCCCGTCCGTCTTTATTTCCGTGATCATGCTGGTCGCCGTCGCCGCGCTCGCCCAGCCCGTCGTGCAGATCCAGGCCGACAAGGTCGTCGCCAAGATGCCGCCGACGTTTTACGGGCTGATGACGGAGGAGATCAATTATTCCTACGAAGGCGGCCTGTATGGCGAACTGATCCGCAACCGCGCTTTCAAGGCGGATGCCATCGCTGAGATCATCAAGCCGGCCGATTACGATCCGGCCACCTATTATCCCGCGAAGTTTCCCGCCAATGTGTCACCGAAATTCTGGAGCCCGGTCGGCAACGCCGTCCTTTCGCTCGACACCAACACGCCTTTGAACGCGGCGCTCAATGTGAGCCTGAAACTCGACGTCTCCGCGGCGGCCAAATCCTCGCCGGCGGGCGTCGCCAATGCCGGCTATTGGGGCATTCCCGTGCGCCCGAACACCACGTATCAAGTTTCGTTCTTCGCCAAGGCGACGGCCGGCTTCAACGGCCCGCTCACGGTGAGCATTGAAAGCGCGGACGGCAAAACGGTTTTTGCCCGCGCCGAAATCTCCGGCATCACCGGCGACTGGAAGCAATTCACCGCCACCCTCACCACGAAACATTCCAAAACATCCAAGGAAAATGTCTTCAAGCTCACCACGAGCGCTCCCGGCACCCTTTGGCTGCAGCAGGTTTCCCTGTTTCCGCCCACCTACAAGAATCGCCCGAACGGCGACCGCGTGGATCTTTCCCAAATCCTCGCCGAAGCGGGGCCGAAGTTCCTGCGCTTCCCCGGCGGCAATTATGTCGAAGGCGATTACTTCAATCGCCGGTTCGATTGGAAGCGCATGATCGGCCCGACCGACCAGCGGCCCGGCCATCCGAGTTGCTGGGGCTACTGGTCGACCGATGGTTTTGGTCTGCCGGAATTTCTCGGCTGGTGCCAGGACTTGAACATGGAGCCGGTGCTCGCGGTCTTCGCCGGTTACACTTTGAAGCACGACTACGTGCCCGCCGGACCGCAGCTGGAGCCTTATGTGCAGGAGGCTTTGGAAGAGATCGAATACGTCACCGGCGATGCCTCGACCCAATGGGGCGCGCAACGCGTCAAGGACGGTTATCCCGAGCCCTTCAAGCTGCATTACGTCGAGATCGGCAACGAAGACTGGTTCGACAAGTCCGGCAGTTACGATGGACGGTTCGCGCAATTCTACGACGCCATCAAGGCCAAGTATCCGCAACTCCAACTCATCTCCACCGCCGATGTGAAAAGCCGCACCGCGGACTTGAACGACGAACATTACTATCGTTCCGAGGAGGAAATGGAGTCGCAATCCTTCATGTATGATTCGCGCGACCGCGCGGTGAAGACGAAAATCTTCGTCGGCGAATGGGCCACCCGCGTCGGTTCGCCGACCCCGAACCTCGCCGGCGCACTCGGCGACGCCGCGTGGATGTGCTGCATGGAACGGAATGCGGACATCGTCCTCATGCACTGTTACGCGCCCTTGTTCGTCAATGTCAGCGACCTCGGAGCCGGACGATCCATGCAATGGAAATCCGATCTCATCGGCTATGACGTGTTGAACAGCTACGGTTCGCCTTCCTATTACGCGCAGAAGCTGTTCAGCCAGCATCAAGGCGATGAAGTGCTGGCCACGGCCGCGCAAAACCTGCCCACGTATCAGTGGCGGCAGACCGGCAAAAAGAAAAACGGCGTGGAACCGCCGGCCGCCCTCCGCGAAGTGAAATCCCTCTTCTACTCGGCCACGCGCGACAGCGCCACCGGCAAGATCATCGTCAAACTGGTCAATCGCGCCGACGCCCCGCAGACGGTGAAGGTCGCCATCAGCGGCGTCTCCGGCATCGCCGCCAAAGGCACGGTCACCGTGCTCAAGGGCGCCAACCGCGACGCCACCAACTCCCTCACCGAACCGAAGAAAGTCGTGCCCGTGACCGAAACCGTGAAGGGCTTGGGCCCGGACTTCACCCGCACGCTGCCCCCCTGCTCCATCACCATCCTGGAGTTACAGGCCAGATAGTTTCCCTGCCAACCCTAAAACTAAAGGACGCCCTTTGTCCGCGTCAGCCACTCGTTCAGACCGGGTAGCGGCGCGGACAAAGCTTTTTGGACCTTCGCAATATTGAAGGAAGTGTCCAGCGCGCGCGGCGGACCGGGGAAATCGCGGGAGGAACCCGACTCAATCTTCGCCGTCACCTCCGGCCAATACTTGACCAGCAGTTCCCCGATCTGCCAGCGCGACAATTTATCGGCGCCGGCCACGTGATAGATTCCGGTGCAGGATTTCTGAGCCAGCTCCCAGACCGCCCGGGCCGTTTCCGCCGCCGGAATGGGGCAGCGGAATTCGTCCGTGAACAGTTTCATCCCCTGCCCCGCCTGTTGCAAAGACCGGCGCAACTGTTCATTGAACGAACGCTGGCCCGAAGGCGACGTGCCGCCGTTGATGGAGGTGCGAATGACGAGATGGCGCGGGTTCTGCAAAACCAACTGCTCCGCCGCCACTTTTGTCTCGCCGTAAAAGTGCAAGGGATTCGGCGCATCCGTCTCGGTGTAATCCCCCTTGCGCCCGTCGAAAATCAGGTCGGTGGAAAAAAACACGAACGCGCGGTCGGCCGCCAGTTCCGCAAGCCGGCGGGTGACCTCCACATTCACGCGCTGCGCGAGCCCGGGATCTTTTTGCGCGTCCCCCACATTGGTGACAGCCGCGCAATGGATGATGAGCTGCGGCTGGTCCTGGGCAAACTCGCGTTCGACCGCGGCGAAGTCCAGCAGATCGAAGTCCGCCCGCGTCAAAGCCCGGACGCGCCAGGGCACAGCCAGACGCGGCGCGGTCTGGACGAGATAATTGCCAATCAAACCGTTGCTGCCGGTGATCCAAGCGGTGTTCATGCGGGCCACAGGTTAAAGGGGAGACGAGCAAAGCTAAAGTTCTTTGCCAACGACAAAACAACCCGGCAAATCCCGTCGCGGGCAGGGTCACAGGCGCGGGAACGGTGACTCCTTCTCCTTGGGGAGAAGGTTGGGATGAGGGAGGTCAATCCCGCTCACTTCATTATTGGTCAGATTGACCGCCCTCACCTGAATCCTCTCCCCCAGGAGAGGACTTTACGTTTCACGTTTCCTGGCATTTTAAAGTTGTCAGGGCAAATCCCGTCGCGGGTATCCGGAACGACGTATTCGGTGCAAGTGCGCGCCCAGGGCGGGAACAGTCAGTTCAGTGATTGGAGCCTGCCGATCACGATCATGTGCACCTGAAAGACGAGGTGCGGCATTTCAAGATTGAGATGTGGCATTTTTAACAACGCCCGCCCCGGCAACGAGGCGGGCGGTTTTAGTTGGGGGCCCAATCCTGAAAGGATTGAAGCATTCAGCCCGGCGTTGACGCGCAGCGGCTACGCCGGGTGGGCGAAACAAATGAATTTCAACCCTGAAAGGGTTGGATCAAACGTGAAAAATCCTGATTCAACCCCGTTGGGGTAGAAAACGAATCTAAAATTTAACCCAAGGTAGTCCCGCAGACGCGGGCCAACCTTGGGCTGAATGATTTGAACCCCGTTGGGGTTCCCGCAAGCTACAAAACTTCTTTCGTCCCGACTGGGTCTTGAAATCTCCGCCAAACGAAAACCCACGGCTAAAGCCGTGGGCTATTTTCAAGGCGTCGTCTAAAAGGAAAAATCCGAATTGAAATCGCTTATTTCGCAAATTGTCTTACTGAAATCCCGACTCTAGGAAAACCCAAGGTGCCTTCCCAATTGGCGTATTCGTGAATGTTCGCCTTATCGTGCGGGGTAGCCGTCAACGTCGAGTCACTGGTTGTCGCGACCGTCAAGGTTCCAGAAAGGAAATAAGTGTTTGTATCATTTGACGGAATTTCCCACCAACTCCAAGGTTCGCCGCTTTGGCAAATTGTCAGCGGTGACTTGGTGCCGCCATTGACATAAAGGCGAATCGTCGAGTTGTATGGAATCACAACCCACGTTGGCTTGAAAGCCCCTCGACCGCTCCACTCCATTCCTGTTGGTTTGAGTGTCTGCTTGCCGGCGGCGTCCACCAAATTGAGTTTTAGCCCCTTTGCATCAAAATATAATTTATCACTTCCACAACAAGCCCCCGCAGAATTTTTCAACTCTACAAACATCATCAAATGATTGTCGGTCTTAGGGCCACCGTAAGCCGGTTCGCTTCCATTGACTATAAGTAACCGCGCCTGAATCGGGTGAAAATCCGATTCAACCGGTTTTGACCAATCTGTTGCTACGATGATGTTAGCTTCGTCGGCAGCCTCAGAACAAAAGCAAATCAACAGCAAACACAATAATATTAAACGTTGCATTGCTGATAATTGGTATTTGCTTGATCAGCATTTAATCCGCGAACCGTTTGGTCAGATTGCCGTAGGCATCGATCCGACGGTCGCGCAGGAAGGGCCAGTGGGTGCGGGTGGTGTCCACTTTGGCGAGATCCACGGGCACGATGAGGATTTCCTCTTGATCGGGCGAGGCTTTGGCCAGCAATTCGCCGGAGGTGCCCGCCACAAAGCTTTGCCCCCAGAATTCCAAGCCGTCGCCGCCCACGCCGGCGATGACTTCGTGGCCGATGCGGTTGACGGAGGCCACAAAGCAGCCGTTCGCGACGGCATGAGACCGTTGAATGGTCTCCCAGGCGCCGTGCTGGCGTTCGCCATACTCTTGCTTCTCGCCGGGATGCCAGCCGATGGCCGTGGGATAGAAGAGAATCTCCGCGCCTTGCATGGCGGTGAGCCGCGCGGCTTCGGGATACCATTGGTCCCAGCAGATGAGCACGCCGATCTTGCCGTAGCGGGTGGCCCAGGTCTTGAAGCCGAGGTCGCCGGGCGTGAAATAGAATTTCTCGTAGAACAACGGATCGTCGGGGATGTGCATCTTCCGGTAAATGCCCAGGAGCGATCCGTCGGCATCGATGATGGCGGCGGTATTGTGGTAGAGGCCGGAGGCGCGCTTCTCAAACAGCGAGGCGATGATGACGACCTGGTGTTTCTTGGCGAGTTGGCGGAGGGCGTCGGTGCTGGGGCCGGGGATTTTTTCGGCGAGCTGGAAATTGGCGTGGTCTTCGCTCTGGCAAAAGTATTGGGAGCGGAACAGTTCCTGGGTGCAAATGATCTGCGCGCCGGATTTGGCGGCCCGCTCAACGAGGGCGAGGGTCTTTTTGAGGTTGGCGGCGGGATTGGCCGACACGTCGGTTTGGATCAAGCCGAGTTTAACAACGGTCGAAGCGGGACGTTTCATGGATCAAAGCTTGGATGACGACGAGCGGGAGGTTTCGTCGAGGATGATGGTCTTGCTCTGCGGATCGACGGGGGCCGATTTGATGGGTTCCTGCCCGAAGAGCTCGCGGATGTATTTGCCGAGCGTCTCGTTGGTCGGACCGTAGCCGGCGCCGTAGATGTAATATTCCAGCTCGGTCAGCAACTGGTCGGCAGCGGCGTAGCGATGGTGCAATTCGCGCGCGAGGCAGTGGTGCAGGATGTCGTTGAGCCGGTCGTCAATGCGGGGATCGAGCGAACGGAAATCGGGAATCGGCTGCTGCAGGATGCGATTGCGGGATTCCTCGGCATTGGAGCCCTTGAAAATATTGCGGCCGAGTAACAGATGCGCGAGCACCACGCCGACGGAGAAGATGTCCGAACGCTTGTCGGTGACCTGAAAGTCCGCCTGTTCGGGGCTCATGTAATCCGGTTTGCCGGCGACGACTTCGCCTTCCTGGTCGGTGAGAAAGCCCTTGGCCTTGGCGATGCCGAAATCGGTGAGCTTCACATCGCCCTCAAAGGCGATCATGATGTTCTTGAAACTCACGTCGCGGTGCACGAGCCCGAGGTGCTTGTTATCCTTGTCGACCTTGTTGTGCGCGTAAGCCAGGCCGCGGGCGATGCGGCTGGTGATAAAGACGGCGAGCTCCTTCGGCAACGCCCGTTTCTTGTCGGCCAACTGGTGGGTGAACTGCTCCAGGTTCACGCCGCGGATCAATTCCATCGCGATGAAGGCCACGCCATTCGTTTCCCCGAGATGATACGTCTGGACGATGTTCGTATGGATCAAATCGGCGACGAGCTTGGCTTCGCCGACGAAGTTCTCGATGAACATCTTCTGGCTGGCGAAATTGGGCCGGATGATCTTGATGGCGACGCGCTTGACGAAGTTGTGGGCGCCGTGCTGTTCCGCCTCATAAACGATGCCCATGCCACCCTCGAAAATTTTCCGGGTGATTTCATAGCGAAATTCGTTCTGGATGGTGAAGAGCGCCACGCGCGCATGGTCGGAAATTGTCTTGCGATGTCAAGTCTCCCGCGCACGGGGGCCTGAAAAAACTTTGTTTTTTTTGATTTTTTCGCTTGCACGGCAAGCCTAATGGATTTTTACTCGCATCAAGTCTGGTGACCTTTTCGGACTAAACAACAAACAAACAAAACAACAACCAAGAGAACAAATATGGCAAAAGCACTCTCCAAAGCTCAAATCGCCGCGCTCGTCGCGGAGAAAAACGGACTGTCCAAGAAGCAGGCCGTTGAAATCCTCGACTCCATCGCCGCGCTCGCCTACAAGCACGCGAAGGATACCTTCACCCTGCCCGGCATCGGCAAGCTCGTCCTGAAGAACCGCGCCGCCCGCATTGGCCGCAATCCCAAGACCGGCGAACAGATCCAGATCAAGGCCAAGCGCGTCGTGAAGTTCCGCGTCGCCAAAGCCGCGAAGGACGCGATCCTCGGCACCAAGTAATTTCATTACTTTCACAAAAGAGCGCTCCGGCAACGGGGCGCTCTTTTTTTTGATGGCGTGCATCAGGCCCGGTGGTTCGAGGCTGCCGCAGTCGGGGAAACATTTGCGTTGGCGGCGCGGTGAATTAGACTTTGCCTGGTTCGATATGAAAAAACTGGTCAACTATCTCCTGGCCATCGCCAGCATCAGTTTGGCGCCGGGCGTTTTTCCGGCGGCGGCCCAGGGCGTTATCTGGAATGGCCCGCTGATGTATTTTACCAATACCACGATTGCCGATGTGGACCAGATTGTTTCGGATGTCTGGCTCACCCGGGCCACCACGAAAGGCCTTTTCAACACCGCGCCCGGACTGGAAAGCAGCTATCAGTCTGGCATCAGTCCCGCCGGCACACTTTGGGCGTTCGGCCCACTCGCCAACTACGCCACGCTCACCTACACGGACTGGGCCAGTTGCTTTGGCGGCTCCCACAACCTGGCCGGGAACATTGTTGGCAACGATGCCGTGGTGCATCTCGTCAACAGCGACATCTATCTTTCCCTCCAATTCACCTCCTGGGGCGGCTCCAGCGGCGGTTTTTCCTATGTCCGCTCCACCCCGTTAGTCGTGCCGGAACCTTCCGTCACCGCCCTGGCGCTGACCGGATTGCTGCTGCTCGGGATAATGAGGAAGGCTGGCTTCGCTTGGGCGGGTGCGCCGCCGAACTAACCGCAGGGAACACTGCCGGCGCATTTAACGGAACGGGGCCGCGAGATCAAAGTTAAAGATTAGCTGCAACCCGGTGAGGAGCAGCGTGGCGTAAATTATCCGCACAAAGATCGTTTCCGAAAAGCGGCGGTTGAGCCAGACCCCCAGCCAGACGCCGAGCGGCACCAGCGGAAAAAACTTGGCACTCGTCAACAGCGTGGCGGGCGTGATCAAAGCCTGCGCCGAAAACACCGGCCAATTCACCAGCGAACGGTCCACACAGAAAAACGGCAGCTTAATCCAGTTCACAAAGGTGAAAATCAAGACGCTGGTGCCCACAAAGATTTCCTTGGGAAGGCGCTGCGGCATCAAAAACATTGCCGCCACCGGTCCCGCACCATGGGCAAAGGTCGAGGTGATGCCCATGCCAACGCCGCAGGGCAGACCCACCACATGATTCGGGGTGAATGTTCCTTCCGCCCGGAAGATGCGATCCTTGGTCAGCTGGAACAGCACGAACAAGATGGCGATCAAGCCGATGGCAATATTCAATTGGCGCGGCGAAAATTGCCCGATCAGCTGCACGCCGATCACGACGCCCACCACCACACCCGGAAGCAGGAATTTCAAGTTTGCGGCGCGCCACTTGCGCCAGTAGTGATAAAGCGAAAACGCATCGCCGGCGCACAGGAGCGGCAGCAGGATGCCGATGGCGGTCTTCGGCCCGAACGCAAGCACACACAGGGGCGTCACCAGCATTCCCAACCCGCCGCCAAAGCCCGCCTTTGCGACGCCGATGAACAGCACCGCGAAACCCGCCAGCAACAGCGAAGGCCAATCCATAGCAAGCCTTCGTGTAGGCGAAGGCACTTTTAAAAGCGAGGTAAAAACGCCGGGCGCAATCAGCCGGAACCCATCCCACCGGACCAGACACCCGCAGCCGAATGATTATTTCGAGAGCTGGGCGGAAACGGCAGCCGCTTTCGCATTGGTAGCGTCTTCCGAAACCTTGTTGCCCCAACCGATGATGCAGGTCGAGCCCACCAGGAACAGCAGCATCACAACCACGAGTGATTTCGTCACTGTCTTTGCGCCGCGCCATTCCTTGAAGAAGATGCCCCACAGCGTGCTGAAGATGATGATGCTGGCCATGTGCAGCGTCCAGCTCGAGAACTTGTAATTGCCCATCTGGCTTTCGCCCATCTGATAGAAAAAGAACTGAAAATACCAGAAGGTCCCCGCCAGCGCGCAGAAGAACCAGTTGCCCAGCACGGGAATTTTAAGATCCGTGGGCGCGGCGGCGGCGGCGGCGGTTTCCGCCGGGCCATGTTCGCCGCTGCCCGTGCCGCCGTGGTGCGCGTGCTCCTCGCGAACGTGCGAGGCCAGATATTGATAGCCCGTGCGGTTTTTGATGTTCAACAGCACGCACCAGATAAAATTGGTGGTGAGTCCGCCCAGCAAAATCACTACGATGACCGGCAGGCCAACCCAGAGCGGGCCGGTGCCGTGCGCCTTCGAAATTTCCCTGATGGAATCGCCGAACTGGAAGCCGTAGGAGAAACACGAACTCATCACGCCGGAGAACGTCGCGATGGCCAGGCCTTTCCACAGGTTGAATTCCTTGATGGCCGAAGATTTGCCGTCATTGCCCATGTCCCGCTCCTTGCGCACACCGGCGATGCCGCCGAGGGCGATACCCACCAGACACACCACCACACCGAGCAAAACAATCGGACCGCCCGCACTGGTGCCGGAATGATTGAGCAGCTTGTCGGCAAACTCGCCTTTGACGATGGGCGGCAGCAGTGTGCCAAATGCGGCGCAATAGCCCAGCGCGACCGCCATGCCCAGCGACATGCCGAGATACCGCATGGTCAGACCGAACGTCAAGCCGCCGAGCCCCCACAACGCGCCCATCAGATACGTCATCCAAAAGGTGTGGGCCGACGTTTCGTGCAGCACGGCGAACAAATCCTTGGAGAGCACCAGCGCACCGATCCAGGGACAGATGAACCAGCTGAACATCCCGCCCGCGAGCCAGAAGGTTTCCCACGACCATTTACGAACGCCTTTGTAGGGCACATAAAACGTGCCGGAAGCCAGGCCGCCCAGCCAGTGATAGACGACGCCAAGAAGAGGATTCGGTTGCATTAATATAGTTGGTTGTTGTTTTCAGTTCCGTTTGCTTAAAACATTTTTCTCATAGCCCTTCACTTCCGCAAGCCAAACCTCGCCAACCGGCACACCTTGCTGCAGACAGTGGTAGTCCCAAACCGCGCCGAACGGCAATGTCTTGGCCTCCTCCATCAGCGCCAGACGGGAAGTGTAATCGCCGGCGCGTTCAAGCTGCTTGTAATGCTCATGCGGTTCCAGCATCGCCAGACAGAGCGCACGGATCATATTGCGGGCCCCAATGGTCCACGCGGCGATACGATTGATGCTCGCATCGAAAAAGTCCAAACCAATGTGCGTGCGGCCGAGGTAATCGCCGCGCACCAGTTCCTGGGCGATGGCATTCAACTCGTCGGTGAGCGTGACCACGTGATCGCTATCCCAGCGCACCCCGCGACTGACGTGCAGGAGTATCTCGGGCACAAAGCAGAGCACAGAGGAAATTTTGTCCGCCATGTTCTCGGTCGGGTGATAATGGCCGGCATCCAGGCAAACGAGCTTCTGGTTTTTCACCGCATAACCGAGATAAAATTCGTGCATCCCCACGGTGTAACTTTCCGCGCCGATGCCAAACAGCTTGCCTTCGACAGCATCGAGGTTGTGTTGGGCATTGAGCTTTTGCTTGAAAATGGCGTCGAGCGATGCTTCCAAACGCTCGCGCGGGCCCCGCCGATCTGCCGGCGAATCTTTCATGCCGTCCGGAATCCAAACATTCGTCACCGTCGTCGTGCCAAGCGCCTTGCCCATCGCCGCGCCGATGCGGCGGCTGGCCTGGCAATGCTCCACCCAGAAATTGCGGATGGCCGGGTCTGGATGCGACAGCGTAAAGCCGCTCGCTGATTGGGGATGCGAGAAACAGGTCGGGTTAAAATCCAGCCCGATGCCGAGCGACTTAGCCCAGTCAATCCAGTTCTTGAAATGTCTCGGCTCGATTTCATTGCGATCCACCTTCTTGCCGCCGAATTCGCCATAGAAAGCGTGGAGATTGAATCGATGCGTGCCGGGAATCAGGGACAGCGCCTTCGCCGCGTCGGCACGGAGCTCGTCTGGCGTGCGCGCCTTGCCGGGATAATTTCCGGTGGACACAATTCCGCCGGTGAGCGCGCCTCCGAAGTTCTCGAAGCCAACCACGTCGTCACCCTGCCAGCAGTGCAGCGAGACGGGCACTTTGGCAAGTTGCTTGAGCACTTTGTCGGTGTTGACGCCGAGGGCGGCATAACGTTCGCGGGCAAGTTGGTATGCCGCTTCGATATTGGTTTGCTTGGCCATAAAAAATATTTAGACGCCGGTATTTACCGATTGTTTCGAGTGAATCCCGACATCATAAAGAAGTCAGCCCGCCGAGTCCTTGACGATGACGCCAAATATTAGCATTATCCGGCCAGACTGAATCCGCTCCCCGCAAGGCCGTTTCAGCCTGCCATTCATCATGCCGCACCCGACGCTCAAACGGAAAGACTGGTTTCATCCGGATGGATTTCCCATCTCTGTCGAGCGGCGCGACCCGCAAGAGCCGTTCGGATTGCACGCGCACGAGTTCGCGGAAATCGGCATCATCACAGCCGGCCGGGGCGTGCATGTGACGGGCAAGGAATCGTATCCGCTGAATGCGGGCGATGCGTTTGTGATTGGCGGCTCACGCCAGCACGATTATCACAGCATGGAAAAATTGTGTCTGGTGAACATTCTCTTCCAGCCGGAGAAACTGAACCTGCGCACCTACGATCTCCGCACGCTCCCGGGCTATCACGCGCTGTTCACCCTGGAGCCGGCGTGGCGGCGACGCCATCAATTCAACGGCCGACTCCGCCTGACCCCGCAGGAGCTGAGCGTGGTCATGGTGTTCGTGGACAAACTGGACGAGGAATTGCGCACCCGCGCGAGCGGATTCCGATTCATGGCCACGGCATCCTTCATGCAGATTGTCGGCTACCTCTCGCGCTGTTATGCCAAGTCGAAGCATCCGGATTCACGCGCCCTGCTCCGCATTGGCGAAGCCATCAGCCATCTCGAAACAAATTTTCAGGAACCCATTGACCTCGACCGCCTCGCCCGAATCGCGCACATGTCGCAGCGCAACTTTAACCGGAGTTTTCAAGCTGCGCTGGGGAGTTCGCCGATTGCCCACCTGGTCCAACTGCGCGTCAATCGGGGCGCCTCCCTGCTCCGGCGCACAGAACAAAGCGTCACTGAAATCGCGTTTCAGGTGGGTTTCACAGACAGCAACTACTTCGCCCGGCAGTTCCGGAAACTGTTGGGGGTGACGCCCAGTCAATACCGGAAACAACACGCTCGCCTGGCATAAGCGCATTGCTCAAAAATGCTGCCGAAGTTTATGGATGACCGCCGTTGAAATTATTAAGCTATTACTGTGCGCCGCAAAAAAAAATCACATTCAACAGCCGCCCAGCCACGTCGTTGGCTCGCCTCCGTATTGATGGCGACGATTGTGTTGAGCGTGGCAGCGGCGGGATTTTATTTCGCCAAACAGGTTATCCCGTCGCACCCGGTTTCCGCGGCGCCTGAGAACCCGCAGCTGGTTTACGCCGATTACGTCGGCTCGAAAAGTTGCCGCGAGTGCCATGAGGAGGCTTTCAAAAAATGGGCGGGATCCCATCATGCGGAGGCGGAGCGGTTGATTCAAACCAATCGGGATCGCTTGGCTTTCGATCCGGCCCGCAAATTCAAGCACGGCACCCAAAAGACATTTGTGCAGTGGCGTGACGGCCGGGCCCAGATGGCGGGTATCGGTTTGACGCACCGCTGGGAAACCAACGACGTGGCCCGCGTCATCGGCGAAGATCCACTGCGGCAGTTTCTGATCGCTTCCCCCGGCGGCCGCTGGCAGGTGCAGGAAGCCTCCTATGATCCGCGGAGCAATGAATGGTTCAATGTCTACGGCAGCGAGGACCGCCAACCGGGTGAGTGGGGCCATTGGACGGGTCGCGGAATGAACTGGAATGCCATGTGCGCCGCCTGTCACAACACCCGCGTGCAAAAAAATTACGATGTCGCCACCGACACCTATCACACGACCATGTCTGAGCCAACGGTCAGTTGCGAGGCCTGCCACGGCCCCTTGAAAGCTCATGTGGACTGGCAAAAAAAATATGGCGGCACCGGCCGGCCAGACCCGGTGTTTCCCAAACATTCCCGCGAACAGATTTTCAACATGTGCGCCTCCTGCCATGCCCGCCGGGCGGATTTGACCGGCAATTTTGTGCCCGGCGACAAGTTTGACGACCACTATGAATTGACCACCGTTGATTCCAGTGAGCTCTTTTACCCCGACGGCCAGATTCACGATGAAGATTACGAACAGTCGGCCTTTATGGGCAGCAAGATGCAGCAGGCGGGCTTGACCTGCCTTGACTGTCATCCGCGCTCGTTGCACATGGCGAAACTGCACGGCAACGACCTTTGCCTGCAATGCCACAAAGGCGGTTTTCCCAAAGCGCCCGCCATCAATCCCACGGAACACAGCCACCACGCCGCCGGCAGTGCCGGCAATGAATGCGCCAACTGTCACATGCCGCAAACGGTTTACATGCAACGCCATTCGCGGCACGACCATGGCTTCACCATTCCGGATCCGCTGTTGACGAAACAATTCGGCGTGCCCAACGCCTGCAACCGCTGCCACACCGATCAGACCCCGGACTGGTCGCTGAAAAATGTTGAATCCTGGTATGGCGATAAAATGCAGCGCCACACCCGCGAACGCGCCCAAGTCATCGCCCGCGCCCGCAACGGCGAAGATTCTTCGCGCAGCGATTTGGTGCGACTGCTTCAGACGGAGGAGATTCCCTACTGGCGGGCGGTCGCAGCTAATTTGCTCGGCGGCTGGGCGGCGGATCGGATGGTCAGCTCCGCCCTGCTCCAAGGCTTAAACGACACCAACGCCATGGTGCGCAGCGCGTGCGTGCGTTCGCTCGCGCCGCTGGTTGGGGACGAACCCGTTGCCAAAGCCATTCAATTAAAACTCGCGGACCCGCTGCGCAATGTCCGCATCGCGGCGGCATGGGCACTGCGCGCCACCCTGGATACCAGTTCATCCGTCGCCGCCGAATTAAAACGGTTTCTGGACATCAACGCCGATCAGCCCACCGGCCAAATGCAACTGGGCGCATTTGAAATCGCCCGCGGCAGCCTGACCAATGCGCTCGGCCATTTCCAGACCGCCGTGAAGTGGGATCCCTTTTCTCCCGGCATTCGGCATGAGCTGGCCATTGTCTACAGCCAGTTGGGTCGCCTGCCGGAAGCCGTGGCGGAACTGGAGGAAGCTGTCAAGTTGGCCCCCAAGGACGCGGAGTTTCATTTCAAACTCGCCCTCGCCTTGAATGAGATTGGCGAAACCGACCGGATGGTGGTTGAACTGGAAAAAGCGGTTCAGTCTGACCCACGGCACGCCCGCGCCTGGTATAACCTTGGTCTGGCGCGCAGCGCGCGGGGCAATGATGCCGGCGCATTGGAAGCCCTGACGCGGGCCGAATCCGCTGATCCGTCTGACCCGCGTGCGCCCTATGCCCGCGCCACGGTGCTGGCGCGCCAGGGAAAAACCAACGAAGCGCGGGTCGCCGCTCAACGAGCCGTTGAACTTGACCCCGGCTTTGCTGCCGCCGTCAGTTTTCTGCAGCAACTCGGTGGATAGAAAACAGAGGTTCCAACCAAAATTCACCGGCAAATTTCTGCACACAAGCCTTAAGACAGGCTAACGCAGTTCCGCCAGCGCTTCAGCGACCGCCGCCACAATTTTGCGCGGCCCGTCACCCCCCAATTGCTGGTCCACATCCTCCAAGCGCCGGATGAGGTCGAGCACGGCTTTGCGCGGATAAGGTCCGCCCGCGGCGGCGCAGAAATGCGTGCGACAGCCGAACGGACGATCCGCGTAAATCGTGCAGCGGCCCGTCTCGCGCTTGAGCAAGGGGCAGGCTCCATCGTCAGACGACGGCAACTCTTTGCGGCCCGCCGCGCGCACGCCCTTGGCGGCAACCAGCGCCTCGCCCTTGGTGAGGTGCGGTGTCAGGCCGGTGAGTGGGAACTGGCAGCACTCGGTCCGCGCGAGACAGGCGCGTTCGAGCGGACGCCTGGCCAGTTCGGCATAGACGGCACGGACTTCGGCGAGGGCTGATTGGATCTGTTGCCGTTCCATGCCGCTTAAACTGGTGAATTTTTTGCCAAAACTCAATTCTGCTATCCAGTAAAATCCGCATCAGCGCAGACGGCGCTTGGAGAAAACGCTGTGCCCGCTGGATTTCAGCAAGGGTCGCTGCGAAGTCGGCAACTGCGAACCGGATGTGCGAAACATCGGTTTCGCCTCTTGTGGGCGAGTGGTTTCCCGGCGCGCAGTTGGCGGGCGTGAATCCTCACGACGTGATTGTTTTTTTCGCGCATCCGCCGGCGGCGTGTTTTTCCAGTGCGATTTATCCGCCGGTTTGAATGACGGGCGATTACCCTGCGGCTGGAACGACGAAGGTTTCTTCTGCGGCTGAAAAGGTTGCGGCCGCGCGGATGCAGGGCGTGCCGTTGGCGGACGCGGGGATGGTGGCCGTGGCGCAGCCACTTCCACGGCCAGACAGAAATCCACCTGCTTCTTGAAGCTGTCCACCTTCGCCACCTGCACGGTGAGTTTATCGCCCAACTTGATTACCCGACGCGTGCGGCGACCGACGAGATTGCGGCGGCGGTCATCGAACACATAGAAGTCGTCCTCGATCGTCGAGAGCGGCACCAAACCGCTCATCGCCAGTCCCGGCACGTCCACGAAGAAACCAAAGTTCCGCACATCGGTCACGAGTGCGGGATATTTGTTCGGCGCGCCGGATTCGAGCTGAGCCTTAAGGAACGCGAACAATTTCACATCCTTGCTGTCGCGTTCAGCGTCGGCGGAATTACGCTCCGTCACCGAGATATGTTCCGCCACCTCCTTCAGGGCGGCTCCCTTCACCGCACTTTTGTCGAACAGCGCGCGATGCACAATTAGGTCGGCATAACGGCGGATGGGCGACGTGAAGTGCGTGTATTTCTGCTTCGCCAGACCATAATGGCCGAGCGGCTCGATGGAGTAACACGCGCGCATGAGCGATTTGAGAAAACCAATCTTCAGCGCGGAGCCGATCGGGATGGTGCCGAGTTTCGCCAGCAGTTTCTGCACTTCGGCTGGCTGACTCAGGTTACCGCACTGGACGTTGTGCGCCAAGACTTCCTGCCGGTATTCCTGCAAACGCCGCGCATCCGGTTCCTCGTGGATGCGGTAAATCGCCGGCGTGCGCAGATTCATCAGGCGCGTCGCGACGGCTTCATTCGCAAGCAGCATGTATTCCTCGATCAACTGGTGCGACACGTCGTTCTCGTTCTTCTCGATGCGCAACACCTTCCCCTGCTCGTCCAAGCGAATCTTGGTCTCGGGAAAATCCAGATCAAGCGAACCATTCTTGAAGCGGTGCCGACGAATTTTTTGTGCGAGCTGATGCGCCTGATGCAACATCCGCTCAATCGGGTCGTCCGCGGGGTCACGCTGCAAAATCGCCAGCACCTGTCCGTAGGTGAAACGGCGCTGCGAATGGATGACGGCGGCGTGAAACTTCGTATTCAACACGCGCCCGTCCGCCGACACGAGAAACTCCACGCACTTGGTCAGGCGATCCACTTTTGGCTTGAGCGAACACAGCTCGTTGCTCAATGCCTCCGGCAGCATCGGGATGACGCGATCCACCAGATACGTCGAGTTACCGCGTTTGCGCGCCTCGTCGTCGAGCGCGGTGCCGGGCTTCACATAATGCGACACGTCGGCGATGTGCACCCAGAGTCGCCATTGCTCCGTAGAAATCTTCTCAAGACAGATGGCATCGTCAAAATCCTTCGCGTCGTCAGGGTCAATCGTAATGACGTTGTGCGCCCGGCAATCGAGCCGATCGGCCAGGTCTTTTCCGTGAACCACATTGCCGATAGCATGCGCCTCGGCCAACACGGCCTTGGGAAAATGCAGGGGCAGATTGTATTGGCGCAGCACGGACAGCATATCCACGCCCTCCTCGTCCGGCGCGCCGAGCACCTCGATAATTTCGCCTTCGGGATTGCTGTGACGCGATTCCCACTCGCGCAGTTCCACGACGACTTTGTCGCCCACGCGCGCGGGCCGGCCCAGATCACGCGGCGGCGTCACGTAGACATCATGCGGAATCCGCGGGTCGTCGGGGATGACATAGAGAAACTGTTTACTCTGCGCCAGCGTGCCAACAACCTGCGTGCGCTGCCGTTCCAGAATGCGCACGACCGTGCCGCTCTCCTGGTCGCCCTCGCGAAAGTTTTTCCGGCGCACATCGCGGCGCACCAGCACGCGGTCCTCGTGCAAAGCCGTGCCGGTGGCGCTCTCGGCGATGGATATCTCCTTGAGGCTCGGATCATCCGGCTGAAGGAACCCCCGGCCGGAACGATTCATGCGGATGCGGCCGGGAATCAAATCCGCATCGCTCGCCAGGGCGTAGCGGGCGCCCTTGATGCAGGCGATCTCGCCATCGCGTTCGAGCTTGCGCAGGGTGCGCTGAAACTCCGGTTCGCGCTCCGGCGGCACGCGCAGGTGGCGCTGCAAATTTTCCGCGCTCAAAGGTACGTAGTCCTTCTGCTCCAGCAATCGGATGATTGGGTCTCTCATGATTTTAGTTTGACGCGTCCCGGCGTCCAGGTTTCGTTGTCCAGCAATTCGATGCCCGGCTTGGTGAAGGCGATGCGGCGCGTCTTATAAAGCTTGCCGAGGGCCTGTTTGAAGGCTTTTTTGCTCACGTTGAAGTTCTGCCGGATCACGACCGGCGAACTGTCGTCGTCGAACGCCAGCTTGCCCCCGCTCATCTTAAGCGCGGCAACGATGAGGTCGGTCAGCGGTGCGACGCGTTTGTAGCCGACGGCGTCGAGGCTCAAGTCAATTTTCCCGTTCGGGCGCACGGTGCGGACGAAGCCCTTCATCCGCGCGCCGATCTTGAGCGCGTAGGCGAGCTGGCTTTTGTAGAGCAATCCGAAATGCGCGTTGTCCACGATGGCGTTGTAGCCGAGCGGCGTCTTGGCGGTGACGAATATGTTCACC
>CAIXPZ010000126.1 GCA_903921455.1 uncultured Verrucomicrobia subdivision 3 bacterium
GAAACACGGCATCGCGCTGGCGCGACGATGCCAGGGCACGAGACCAGACGCCCCGACATAAATCAGTGAGCTTCGCGGCTCCGTTGGCATGCAGGAACGGCTGCGGCTGACGGTGCTCGCAAGCTGCGCGCCTGTGGCCTCGCCTTGCTTACCCGGACAAAACACAAGAGCAGTTATATTCAAAGCCGCCCCTAAAGCGGTTTCCCGCTGGCGCGTGGCCCTCCGCTTTCGGGTCCCCGCCGTCTCCCCGCGCGACCCCGCGACCGACGGCCCGGTTCATTGAGATATAACTGCGTCTTGTGTTCAATCCGGCGGCTGCCTTGTCACCCCGATAGCTCCGCCGTCCCCGGCGGTCGCGCCATCTCCCATGGCGCTGCGATCGGGTCGCCAACTCGCCGGCATCCTGCACGCCAACTCCGCCGCTCCGCTGTTTTGAAAATCAAGTCGGGGCGTCTTGCCCCCAAGTTGCCCCCACCCATCCCCCCGATGCTCGTCCCCCCTTCCGTCCCCAAGGGGGGACTGCGCTGGCACGCTCGCCAGCGGCTCGCTCTGGTCCGCCACAGACGGACGGCACGTTTCACTTCTGTGCTCGCCGACTCGCACGGCACGGCGCTCCCGCGCCTCTTGTGCTCCGCGCTGGGCGCGCTGCGCACTTTGCCACGCCTGCGCCCGCGGGCTATGTCCTCAATCGCCAGACCGGCTTTCACGCTCCGCTCTTGTCTTCGCTGACAGCTCAGACGCACGCGCGCCAGACGCGCTCTTGTGCTCCGCACTCACGCGGCCACCGGCCGCTTTTGTGGCTGTCTCACGCCAGCCACCGCACGCTTCGCTTTTGTCCGCCAATGGCGGACGGCTTCTGTCCTCATGCGCCGGACAGCTATCAACATGCCCCCATGTGTTGCGGCAACCGACCGCGTAACCACACCGTCGCTTTTAGAGTGGAAACTGGCTCGACGTCAAAACCCCCTCAGCTTCCGCACGGTGATCGTCCGCGACTTCGTCGCCACCAGATAACGGAGGCAGTCCGCGCAATCGTCGCCGCCGACGCCTTCCTCGTCGGTGTCCACCTTGAGCACATCTTCTGGGCGTGATGGGTCGTGTTGCAAAATTGGTAAGGTTTCGATCAGCCGGCCGCAGCGTCTGTGAAAAAACAAGGTTGGACGCACGCCCCCCGATGCAATGCCCGCGTCCGGCTCACCTAACCCTTGCATCACTTCCGCCCAACCGTTGACCCGGTCCGTGTTCGCCACGCGCAAATTGATCCCTTGTTTCGCATACTGCGCGGCGATGGTGGTTCCATCGCTCTGCCGGCTGAACACATCCGCCCCCGCGACGAACCGTTTCAGGTCGGAGACCTCCAATTTCCGACCGCCGATCTGGTGTCGGGCGAGCATGGCCTTGATGGCGGCGGCGTGACGTTGCGGCAGCCAGAGCCGTTCGGCGTGTTCGTCCACGATGAAGGTATTGCCGTCACCATCCCGGCACCCCAGCAGGCAGACGGTGTAATGCACATGGCCGTAGTCCAAAGCGGCGAACCATTCCACGCTTCGCGCATCTTCAAAATCATTCACCACATGCACATCCCGACGAAATTGGGTGAAATACTGGCCGGCGGCAATGTCCCAATCGCCGTCGAGCCAAGCCCGTTTCTGCCAGCCGGTCAGACCCTCCAGAATCCGCCGATACTCCGGATTGTTGAACGCGTTATCGCCGACACGGGCCGGAATAAACCGCGTATCGGTCTCCCGCCGTTCCAGCATGGGGAGGACGAACTTCGACCGATACCACGCGTGACCGACACCGCCGGGATTGGTCGTGGTGTAAATCCGTGGCCGCCAATTCGGTTTTGAACTGCGGCAGCAGGTCGAAATATCCTGGAATTTGCGCCACGTTAATTGCGAACTTTCCTCGACACAGATGAGGTCATACTCTAGCCCTAAGTAGGCGTCTATATCCCGCTCGTTCAAAAAATGTCCGGCGATGATCCGCGAGCCATTCGGGAACGTCAGGATGCCACGGAACGCCGAGAACTCATGCGGCAACTGGCTGAACAAACGCTGCCGGAGATCCTGGAACGCCTCCAGATTTGATTTGCCCACGCGGCGCAATAACAATGCCTTGATTCCGGGAACGCGCTGACAGTCGTCGGCACCCACCTGTGCCAGCATCCAGTGCGACTTGCCGCCGCCACGGGCGCCGCCGTAGCCGATGGCGGTCGGCCCGTCTGGATGATCACACAGCCGGGCGGCGGCGCTGGCGGCCAGTTGCCGCTCCTGCAGCCAGAGCTTGGCGGCCACAAAGTTGCGGGTCTGATCCTCCGGACAACCCGCCCCGATGGCGGCTTTCAGAAATAATTCACGTTCGTTCATGGTTTAACCTCCTCAGCATCTACAATGGTTTCGGTTTTCGGTTCCACCGTCACGGTGGCCGGTGGCGCTGCCACTTGGCCGTAGGCTTTGCGGATGGCAATTTCCCAATCCACATCAATCGTCGCTTTCATCGTCGTGTTGACCTCCTTGACCTCCGTCGGCATGCCGGCGGCGAGACGGGCGAGCTTGGTCGCCAGCTCGAGCACGCGGGCGATGCCTTCCAGCGTGCCGCACTTGGCTTTGTTTTTTTCCCAGCGCTCCAACATCTCGTCCGCCAGCGCGATCAGCTTCTTGTGGCGCTGCCATTCGGCGATCTTCACCGCCTCATGGACTTTGTCCCACTCGATAGCCTTTTCGTGCGCCAGCCCTTCGATGGCCTGACGCTCGACGGCGGCCAGGTGCGAGGCGTGAGCCTTCACGCGGGCGGGCCAGTCGAACCGGCGGGACCAGCGTTCGATCATCGTCTTGGATTTGCCCTGCTGTTGAGCCACGGTCGCCAGCGAGCGCTGCGCGCCCAGTTCAAGGTAGATTTTGAAGGCGGCAAAAGCTTTGCTGCTCTCCCGCCTTTGCTGCTCGAAAGGAAGGTTTCCGGTGTCAGTCCGCAAGGACTGCTCCCGGGGCGGTTGTTCAATGGTGTTGGTCATAGTGATCCTTTCAGTTGGCAGTGATGATGTCTTGGTGAATGACGTTCCACAGATCGCGGGCGGCGGCGTGGTCGCACAGTTCCAGCGGACAGCCGGCGGCGAAGTAAGCGGTCGACCGCACCATGCCGAGGTGCGTGACCAGATCAATCGGATGCTTGGCGAGCCGTTGGGCAAACCGGTTGAAGCACAGCAAACCGGCAAAGTCCGTCGCCACCCATGCCGGGGGCACGGGCCCCAGCTTCGGCGGTTGAAACAGAAACCGGAGCAACCGACCCTGCCGGGTGTGCGGCAAGATTGGCAACCGGCACTGCCGGCTGGTTACCTCATATCCTTCTATACTCATATCCTTATATCCTTAATACCTTGTTATCTATGGGAGGATTCTCCTCTTATCTTATCTTCTCTTATCTTATCTGGTAACGCTGCGGGTAACGCACGCTGCGTTACCTCCGACTTTTTTCAGCATATTCTGGGTTCCGCTCCTTGAACCGGCGGATACGTTCGGCGGCCAAACAACGTTTCTTGGCCGATTCGCCATTGTGCCGTTCCCAGTTGGCCACCACCGCGCCGCCGGGACCAAACGTGATCCAGCGCACGGATTCCAAAGCGTTGCCCAGGCCGGCCAACCCGCCGATCTCGTCGGCATCGGCCGTCGTAAAGAAATCCACATGGCCGTCCTCCGTTTGTTCGTCCAGCCAGACGAACACGCGGAAGAACGCCAAGAAAGCTTCTGCCTTTGTGCAATGGCACAGCCGGGCAATCTGCCGGATTTCGGCTTTGTCGGGCGTGTGCGTCTCAACTTTTATCCATTTCGCCATATCGTTTCTTTCAGGGTGTTCTCGATCATCGCGCGCGTGCCGCCGAGGCGGACGAATTCGCGCAAATCTTTTGCCGGCGGCACTACCACGGCGAACGGCAGTTTGATCTCCGCGCCCACCTTGCGGGCGCCGTCCAAGCCGGGCTTGTCGTTGTCGGAAATCATCACCACGCGGTTGCACTGGTGGCGCCGGGCAAAAACCTTGATGTCCGCGCCGCCGCAACAGCAGTTCGGGCGACCGACGGCGAACAGGCCGAGTTCCACGGCGGCGGCGGTGTCGGTCGGCCCTTCGCAGACAAACAGCGTCGATTGCGGCGGGACCGCCGCGATGAAAATGCCTTGCTTGCTGCCGCGCACGGCCCATTTGCGGCCGTCATTTGCCCGCAGCCGGATGCCGAGGATGTTTCCATGCCCATCGCACATCGGAAACGCCCAGGCGGCGTGTGGCGTTGCCCAGGCCGCGCCGGCGGCCTCCAACGCAGCGACCGACAAACCGAGTTCCAGCCCTAAATCGGCCAGCAAGCCCCGTTCAGTTTTGGCCAGCCAGTCGCGCATGAGCTTCGTCGCGTTGATCGTCGGCACCGCGACGCGCGCCGGCGGTGGCGTGAACCGGACCGGCATTGGTGACAACTCGCGTTGCGAGTGGAGGAAGCCGCCCGACTTCGCCGGGCGATCTGACTGGACCCGCATGCACTCCACCCAGCCGTCGGCGAACACGCGGCACCAGTCCGGCTTTTTGCAGACCGGGCACGGATTCAATTTGGATACGCGGGTGTAACTCATGGGAGATCAGACGCCCAGCCGGCGCCGTAATTTGCATTCAAAGTCCCGGACCCGGGGGTCCACCAACTCCGCCACCGTGACCGGGGCGGCCGTCCCGTCAAAAATATTGCGACCCAGCCGGGCGCTCATCCGCAACGCGCTGTTGGCCGAAATTTCATTCCGGCCAGTTTCCCAGGACACCACCGC
>CAIXPZ010000127.1 GCA_903921455.1 uncultured Verrucomicrobia subdivision 3 bacterium
TCAACAGCAAAGTTTCCGCCACGCGCAATATCGCCACCACGGCTCCGCTCGCGGGCGGCGGCACGCTGGCGGGCGACCTGACTTTGTCCCTGCCCGTGGCCACCACCTCGGCCAACGGCTATCTGGCCAGCGCGGATTGGACCACGTTCAACAATAAAGTTGCCACCACCCGCACCGTCAGCACCACCGCGCCGCTGACCGGCGGCGGCAGTCTGGCGGGCAATCTCACGGTCGCCCTGCCCGCAGCCACCACCTCGGCCAACGGCTATCTGGCCAGCGCGGATTGGAATACGTTCAGCGGCAAGATTGGCGGCAGCGGCACGACCAACTATGTGCCCAAGTTCACCGCCAGCGGCACCGTGGGCAACTCCGCCCTGTTCTCCGACGCCAACGGCAACGTCGGCATCGGAACAATCACACCAACTGGAAAGCTGGAAGTTATTGATAACGGGGCCAGTTCAGGTGGGAATACCGCCCGGTTCTACAACCCAAGCTTAGCCGATGCTGGGATTCATTACATTTCGATAGGAAAAAGTTCCGTCAACAATGAGTGTGCCTTAATGGGTTTTACCAAACAAGCCGCAATTTCCAAGGCATGGTTAGGCGTGACTGGGGATGACATTATCGGTGGTATCGGGCTTACGGTGCAGAAAGGAGGCAACGTGGGCATTGGAGATAACTCACCGGCTTATAGATTTAGTGTTTTTAATAATATTTCTGGCGACTACGCTGCGCGAATCTATAATGGTGCCAACTCAGGTACCGCTCATGGTCTTCTTATAAGGGCCGGATCAAATGGTCAACCTTTTGGCTCTGTTATGATTGGTTTTCAGAATATTGATGGTGCCGCGATTGGCAATATCAGCCAAAATGCTGCATTCACTGTTCTTTACAATACCTCTTCCGACCGGCGCTTGAAGGAGAACATCACGCCCACCCACTTTGGCCTGGCGGATCTGATGAAGCTGCAAGCGGTGGATTACAACTTCATTGCCGACGCGGCCAAGACCCCGCAAACCGGCTTTATCGCGCAGGATTTGGACGCGGTATTTCCCGACGCCGTGACCGTGGGCGGCGACGACGCCAAAACCAAACCGTGGTCCGTGGATTACGGCCGGGTGACCCCGCTGCTGGTCAAATCCATCCAAGACCTCAAGGCCGAGAACGATGCGCTCAAGGCGCAGAACGCCGCCATCCTGCAGCGCCTCGCCGCGTTGGAAGCCAAGCTGGGCCAGTAATGACCGGCGGTTATCCCCCTTGAAACCGTTATGAAAAAATTATTCTGTTTCAGCCTGCTGGCGTGGCCGCTGCTGGCCACGGCGCAGAGCACCGGGCCGCGCAGCGTGTTCAGTTCCGGCGGCGGCTCCTCTACCGCCGGGGTTTATGCCCTCACCGACACCGCCGGCCAGCCCTGCGTCGGCAACGCCAGTTCCGCCACCTACGCCCTGACTGCCGGCTTCTGGCCGGATGTCAGTGATGTGATCACGCTGACCCCCTCGGTGCGCGATCTGACGGTCACGCGGCTGTATGGCAAGACGGTCAAGATTGCGTTGACCAGTTTGCAGACCAACTGGACGACCGCGACGGGCGACGTGATCACGGTGCTGGACAAGTCCGCCACGAGCACGAATGGCTCGAGCCTGACGGCGGTGGGCTGGACGAGCGGCACGGGCATCGCCGCCACCAACGCCGGCTTTAGAGCGGCCTACATCAGCTATCCGACGAACGGGCCGGCGAATGATTCCTTCACCTACCGCATCCAGGGCGGCAACCTGGTGACGGTGACGGGCACGGTGCATGTCGTCGTCAGCTACGCGGCGCAGGCGGGCGGCGTGGCCTCACTCAGCAATTCCAATGGCACGGCGACGGTGAAGTTCCTGGGGCGCCCCGGCAATCATTACAGCGTGCAGCGCTCCTCGCCGACGCTGGACAGTTTCTCGACCATTGACACGATAGTGATGCCGGCCACCGGGTATTATCAATACACCGATCCGGAGGCACCGAACGGGTCGGCCTATTACCGGCTGGCCTGGGATCCGACCCACCCGTAAACCGGCGAAACGAAAACCATCACGACTATGAAAGCGCAAAATATTATGAAACAGCCAATGATGACGGTTCTGGTGGTGCTGGCCCTGGGCCTGGGGGCGGCGCGGGCGAATTACACGTTCACGCTGAACAGCGACACGCCGATCACCATCGACAATGTGAGCACGTTTTCGGCGAGTTCCTGGGGCGCGCTGACGGGGTCCGGAACGCCAGTGAGCGTGAGTGCGACCTTGAACCTGACGACGACGGACCCGCTGTTTTCCATCAGTGATTTGTATGCGAACCTGGTGCATATCGACAGCGGCAGCAGCGTGTTCTCGACGGTGTTGCTGGACGGGACGACCGCCGCGCCGGTGCTGGGGGCGTTGAGCGGTTACAATCATATCGTGTCGTTTAGTCTGCCGGGGATGATGGGCGCCGGGCTGAACGGGGCGTGGGGGTTGTATCTGGAGGATACCTCGACCGGGGGCACTGTGACCTTGAACAGCTGGAACCTGAATGTGACCACGACGGCGGTGCCGGAGCCGGATCAGATTATCATGATGCTGACGCTGGCGGGCGTGGGCGGGCTGGGAATGCTGTGGCGGCTCCGCCGCCGAAACCTGAAATACTGAGAGCGGGGAGCGGGGAGCAGGGAGCAGGGAGCGGGGAGCAAAGGGACAGACCACGGACTACGAGACTACGGACCACGAGACTGCGGGAACTTCGGGATCTGCCCGCAGATGGCGAAGATTGGCGCAGATTAAAAAATCGGCGGGCAACGCCGAGGGATAAACTCAATAAGGAAAGCAGGAAATCAGGAAGACAACATCCAACATCCAACATCCAA
>CAIXPZ010000128.1 GCA_903921455.1 uncultured Verrucomicrobia subdivision 3 bacterium
CACTACAACTGGAACATTCGGAACGCGCCGGGCGAGTTCCTGATGATTCCGAAACAGGAGCTGGAGGTGGATCACGCCTACCAGCGGAGCCAGGTCAATCCGCGGCGCGTGGACGCGTTGTGCCGCGCCTGGGATTGGATCGCCTGCGGCTGCCTGGTGGTGGCGCTGCGCGATGACAACAAGTGGTATGTGCTGGACGGCCAGCACCGGAAGCTGGCCGCCGATCAGCGGTCGGATATTAACGATCTGCCGTGCCTGGTGTTTGAGACGACCGGCCGGCGCGAAGAGGCGCTGGGTTTCCTGGCGATTAATCAGGGGCGGATGGTGGTGGGCTGTCTCGACCGTTACAAGGCGCAGTTGTTGGCGGGCGACCCGACGGCGTTTGCGCTGGAAAAGCTGGTGCGTAGCACGGGGCATCGGTTTGGTCCCAAGCCTTCGGCGCGGACGGTGTCCTGCGTGCAGTGCCTCTACACGCTGATGCAAGAGGAGCGGGAACGGTGCGAACGGCTGTGGCCGCTGCTGGTGGAATTGCATCCGGACGGCCCGATGACGGACGCGGTGATCAAAGGGCTGTGGGTGGTGGACAAGTGGCTGGGCAAAGAGGGGCGGACGGTGACGATGTCGCCGTATCGGGAAAAGCTCGTGGCGCTGGGCGGCGAAGGGCTCGGACATGAAATCCGGCGCGAGATCGCGCTGATCGGTCAAGGTGGCGTGCGGATCAACGGCTGCGCCATCGCTAAATACCTCAACAAACAGCGGATGCCCGCGCATTACAAAATCCAACTGAACTAAAAATATGGCCGGCGTGAGTAGTTAGAGCCTCCTCACGTCGGCTGCTACAAAATCGAATATGAAAAATCATACCCAAGTGATGAGCATCCGGGAGTCGCAACGGCTCGTGGAGCTGGAAAAGACCATTGCGCGCGGGAAAAAGACCTTTGTGGAAGTGGGACTGGCGCTGGCGGAAATCCGCGACCTGCGGCTTTACAAGCGGGAATATGGCGGATTCGAGGAGTATTGCCGGGAGAAGTGGGGCTGGTCGAGACAACACGCTTATCGGTTGATTGAGGCGGCACCCATCGCAAAGTGTCACCACGTGGTGACAGATGAGGCCACTGCCCGGGTTCTTGCCAAAGTGGAACCTGAACAGCGTGCCGGGGTGGTTCAGGCGGTTTTGGACGAGGGAAAACCGGTGACAGCGGCGGAAATTAAGCGGCATTTGCCGCCGGTGCCAACCCAGTCCAGCGGCGCGCAGGGGACTTCGCGCCCTACCTCGCCCGTGGTGGCATCACCACCGCCGCCGCCGTCGCGAGTTTTGGATGGGACGGGCTGGCCGATTCCGACCCAGCTCATTCCGCTCTGGCTGCGGTCGGATGAAGTCCAGGAAATGCTGACCACGTTGAGCCGGGTGAAAGGAGCGCTGCGCGCGGCGCAGGATAATCAGGACAAGCTGTTCACCGAGGTCAACTTTTCCTCGGCGCTCTCGCAACTGGATCAGGCATGGGCGGACATCAAGACGGCGAAGCCGTTCGCCGTATGCCCGACGTGTCAGGGTCAGCTTCCCGACCAGTGCGCCCTGTGCCGTGGTCGTGGGTTGATCTCCGAACATCGCTGGAACACCTGTGTGACACGCGAGGACAAAGAATTCCGCGTGAAGGCCCGGCAACCTGCCGGTGGGCACCGGAAATAGGAAACGCTAAACATTCAACGCTCAACATTCAATGGCGGCGCTCGACCGAGACGCCGCTACCAGCAAACATGATTCTGCGTCCATATCAATCGGCGGCCAGCAATGCTATTTTTCAAGAATGGCAGACGGTCAATGCCACGCTGGCGGTCATGGCCACCGGCCTGGGCAAGACGGTGCTGGCGGCGGATCTGGCCCGCCGGATGTTTCCGCGCCGGACTTTGTTCCTCGCCCATCGCCGCGAACTGATTCATCAGGCCGCCGACAAAATCACGCGCGCCACCGGGCTGCGCTGCGAGATTGAGATGGGCGACTTGCGGGCGGCGGAACATTCGCTGTTCAGTCGCGCGCCGGTCATTGTGTCGAGCATCCAGACACAATGTGCCGGCGGCGACGGCGGCGGCCGCATGGCCAAGTTTGATCCGGCCCGGTTCGGCTGCGTCATCCTGGACGAATGCCATCATGCGACGTCGAGCCAGTGGCAGCGGGTGATCAATTATTTTCGCACGAATCCCAATTTAAAAATCTGCGGCATTACGGCCACGCCCGACCGCGCCGATGAGGCAGCGCTGGGGCAGGTGTTTCAGTCGGTGGCGTTTGAATACGAAATTTTAGACGGCATCAAGGATGGTTGGTTGGTTCCCGTGCAGCAGCAGCTGGTGCATGTAGCCGGCCTCGACTTCTCCGGCATCCGCACGACGGCCGGCGATTTGAATGGCGGCGACCTGGCCTCGGTGATGGAGGCCGAGAAAAACATGCAACAGGTGGCGTCATCCAGCATCGAGATTATCGGTTCGAAACGGGCGCTGGCATTCACGCAGTCGGTGAAGCAGGCGGAGATGCTGGCGGAAATCTTTAACCGGAACCGCGCGGGTTCGGCGGCGTGGATTTGCGGTAAGACGCCACATGACAAACGGAAAATCATCCTGTCCGATTACGCGCACGGCCGGGTGCAAATACTGTGCAACTGCGGCATCACCACCGAAGGGTGGGATGATCCGGCCAATGATATGCAGGGCGTGCAGGTGTGCATCATGGCCAAGCCGACCAAAAGCCGGAGCCTTTACACGCAGATGGCCGGTCGCGTTATTCGCCCTTTACCTAACACGGTGGACGGATTCGACTTGGTAGAAGACCGGAAGCTCTCGATCGCGTCCAGCGCGAAGCCGAGTTGCCTCGTCGTGGATTTCGTCGGCAACAGCGGCCGGCACAAGCTGATGACGACCGCCGACATTTTGGGCGGCAAGGTCAGCGACGAAGCGGTGGAAATCGCCGTGCGCAACGCGAAGAAGTCGGGCAAGCCAGTGAACATGACCGAGGCGCTCGATGAGGCCGAGGAGGAATTGCAGCGGCGCGAGCAGGCGCGGCTCGCCGACGCCGCACGCCGCGCCCGGCTCGTGGCGAAGGCGCGTTTCAGGACGCAGGAGGTGAACCCGTTTGATGTGCTCGAGATTCAGCCCGTCAAAGCGCGCGGCTGGGACAATGGCCAGCGGCTGTCGGAGAAATGCCGCGCGATGCTCCAAAAACATCTGGGCGTGAATCCCGATTCCATTCCCTATGCCCAGGCGATGCAACTGGTGCGCGAGCAAATCCGACGCTGGGATCACAAGCTGTGCTCCTTCAAACAGGCGAAGGTGCTCAAGAAATACGGTTACAGCACCGAGGTCACATTCGAGCAGGCCAGCGCAACGATTGATGCGCTGGCGAAAAATCAATGGCGCAAGCCCGCACCTGAAACCCTAGCTGCATGAATCTCCCAATTCCAACCCCAACGCTCGCGCGACTCAATCCGCACCTTTTCTGCCCTGTCACCCAAAGCGGAAATCAGAAAGCGGAAAGCGGAAATTTCCGCAACGAGGCGGAGATCCACGAGCAGATTTTTGACGCGTGCCGGCAGCGCGGTTGGATAGCGCTGCACGGAAGCATGGCCGAGCGGACATGTCGGACGCTCGGTGAACCGGATTTCACAATTCTGGCCGACGGTGGCCGCGTGCTGTTCGTGGAATGCAAATCGCGCAGTGGAAAACTTTCGCCCGCGCAGGCCGCGCTGAAATTTCACGCGGAAAAACTCGGGCACGCGATCCATGTGGTGCGGTCGTTGGAAGATTTCCTCGCTGTTGTGAATAGGACCGATGGGACGCAGGCGACGAATGAGGGGAGGCCATGAGTTTTAAGCGCGTCACCAAATTGAATCCGTGCCCCGTTTGCAGAAAACCGGATTGGTGCCGCGTGTTCGCCGATGGCTGGGTGGAGTGTATGCGCGTCCAGTCGGATCGCCCGGCGAAGTCGGGCGGCTGGCTGCACTGGCAGCAACCGAGCCGGTTGAGGCAATTATTCCGGCCACGGCCGGCGGTGCCACCGCCGCCGGCGATCAACGCGACGAAGTTGATGCGCGACTGGCAGACCCAGACTGACTCGTCGGCGCTGGCCGTCTTCGCGCACGAACTGGGCTTGTCGGTCGCTGCTTTGAAGGCCGCTAATGCGGCTTGGGCCGCGCCACACGTCGCCTGGGCGTTTCCAATGTGCGATGGCCATGGAAATACCTTCGGCATCCGGCTGCGGGCAAATGACGGCCGCAAATGGGCCGTGCGCGGCAGTAAGCAAGGCATCTTCCTTGCGAAGGTGCCGCCACAGCCGTGGCTGTTTGTCTGCGAAGGCCCCACCGATACCGCCGCCGCGGTGGAACTCGGCCTGTTCGCTGTCGGTCGCCCGAACTGTTGTTGCGGCGGCACGGACATCAAAATTTTTGCCCGCCGGCACCAGTGTCATCGCGTCGTCGTTGTTTCTGACAACGACAAGCCTGGTCTCGACGGCGCACGCAAGGTGGGCGCGGAAATCGGTCTGCCATTTGCTGTCTATGTGCCGCCAGCGAAGGATCTGCGTGAATTTCTCAACCTCGGCGGCACGCGTGGCATGATCGAGAACACATTGAAAGATATTGTCTGGCATCAGCCTTGCAACTTCACCACCCCATGAAACCTTCCGCTTACCTTCCCTTCTACGGCAACGATTTTTTTGAAGCGATTGCCGGTTATCCCGATGGCATTGCCATCGGTTACCTGCGCGCGCTCTGGCATTACTGGAATCACACCGGCTGCGAGGGTTTGCCCGATGACGACGAATACCTCCGCCGCGTTTGCCTCTGCGATGCGTCGGCATGGCCGCGCACCCGGGAAATCATCTTCGACAACCGCTATCACTTCCGCCTGGAGCACGGTTTGTGGCACCAGTCGCGTTGCCGGCAGGAATACCTCAAGTCGAAGGAAATCTACGATATTCGCTCGAAAATCGGCAAAAAAGCCGCTGATCAGCGGTGGAAAGGTCATGCTTCAGGCAATGCCTGAGGCATTACGTGAGGCAATAGCAAACGCTTAACAAAACGATACCATTCAGAATCAGAATCAGAATCAAGAAGACTTCCCATAGGTAACAAGGTAATAAGTATATGAGTATAAAAGGATATAAAGGTATAACAGAAGAAGTAGTAGCTCAGTCTAGTTATAAAGGACGGCTGCTCCGTTTTCTTTTTA
>CAIXPZ010000129.1 GCA_903921455.1 uncultured Verrucomicrobia subdivision 3 bacterium
AACCAAAACAGTCCTTTTTATCTCGCAGTAAGAATCGTATTTTCGCCCTTGGACTGCTCCTCGCGCTCAGCGCCTGTGCACCCAACCGCATTGCGGAAATGAGCCTGACGCGACCAGAAACTGAACGGGCCACCGGTGAAATTCGGATTATCCACGATGGTGTCGAATCCCCGGCCGGTGCCGTCGGTGCTGTTGCCATCGCCGGACGCATAAAATGCGGACGCCTTGTAGCGCGCCCAATCGTGATCGATGGAAAGTTCCAGCGCAGCCATCTGCGCATTGATGTTCACGCCGTGGCCGGCGAGACCGTTGAAGTCGTCGCGGCCAAGCGCCTGATAAAATTGATGCGAAATGCTGATGGGCCCGATGTGACCGTCGCCACCCCAGCCGAGGTAATAGGCGTTCACGTCATGCGGGCGCACCGTGCCGATAGGCTCGGGCCGGACGAGATTGCCATTCTGGTCGTAATGCGTGCCGCCATAATCCTGATTGAACAGAAAACTCCACTCCGCCGTGTAGCCGGGCCAAATGAAATCTTGACGGTAAAGATTGGCGATGTAGACGTTCTGGTTACGGTTGTCGAACGTGTTCAGCTCCGAGTCCGTGTTTTTCTCACGCAGATTGAAAACCGCGAGATTGTATTGATAGAGGTTGTTGTCCCAGTTGCCGAATAGCCGGATACCGGAGTTGACGTCGTTAAAAATAAATCCGCGAAAGTCGGCGTTGAACGGCTGGTTCCCCGCGCGCACCGAAGTGAAATCATAGTTGTCGGACCAGTCCTTCAGATGCAATTCCACGAACGCCTGTTGCAGCGCGAAATACGTTTTCGTGCGATCCTGACCGGTCTGGGCGTTGGGCGACACAACCCCGTTTTCCTGCGTGTCGAGATAGTTCACGTTGAAGATTGGCTCCAGTTTCACCGCCCAGTCCACCGGGCGAAAAACGGTTTCGCCCTGAAACAAATTAATCGTGAGCGCCAGATTATTCTGAATGCTGATCTGTTCGCCTTCGCCGTAAAACGCGTTTTCGCCGGGATTCGCCGTGCTCGTGCCGCTGCCCGTCGGTACGCGCTTCACTTCCGTCACCGTTTCGGAAGAGGCCGTCAGATCGAGAAAAATGTCCTGACCGATAATCGGCACGTCGCCTTTGAGAACGCTTTGTTTGTAAGGCGCCCACAGCATGGGCTCCGGCGTTTCGAACGGCTGCTCGATGACGCCGCTCGTGTAACGTTTCCAGGGCACGAACCCGATGCGCCAGCGGTCCGGCTTCGGCACCGTGTTCGTCGGGTAATCCATTTTGCGCAGCGAATACTGCGGCACGAGAAAATCCTGATAAATCTTTTGCTCGCGCCGCACGTTCGGGCGCGGCAAAGACAGCCCATTTGTCAGCGGTTCGGAACCATAGCTGCGCAAAGCGGGCGCGGGCGGCGGCAAAAGTTGGCCGATGCGCACATCCTCGCGCGGCAACGCTAGATACGGCGGGATGGCCGGCGGCGTGAACTGCGGCGGGGCGGAGGGTTCGTTGAATAACAACACCGGTGCACCTGCTAGTGTTTTTAGCATCGCGCCGGGATCCGGATTGAATTGCGGCGACGGCCCCGCGTTCGGGCTGACCACGACGCGCCGCGACCAGCGGAAATCCGTGGGCGGGGGCTCCGACAACTTAACGGGATTGGGATCCGGACTGAAAATTTCCGGCGATGCGGGCGGTGTGTTGGTGCTGACGGACTGATGCGGTTTCAAGGCGTCTTCAGCCAGTCCAATGGTAGAAGCGCCACCTACCAGTCCGGCAAAAAACAGCCGTTGGAGAAATTTCTGATCCACCTTTGATTTAGGCTGGCGCATTCATCCAATGAGAAATTGTTTATTTTCGGAAAGCAAGCGCTTATCATCGCGTTGTGGTGAGACGGATTTTATCCATTTTGTTTTTCGCCCTGCTGGCCGCGCGCCCGGCAGCCGCCCAACTCACGGTGTCGGATGTTCAGACCATCCTCGCGCAAGCCGTCTCACGCGCCGTTGCGTTGCCGGTTTTGAACACGAACGCCGTCGTCGCCATCACCGACCGCGAAGGCTGGGTGCTCGGCGTCTGGTCGCTGAACACCAATCTACTTTCGGATGGCCCCCTCGTGGGCGAAGCCATCGCCAAGGCCGGCACCGCCGCATTATTGAGCAGTGACAACAATGCTTTTAGTTCGCGCACCGCCGGCGACATCGTGCAGCAGCATTTTCCCATCGGCATTAAGAACAAACCTCCGGGACCGTTGGTCGGTGTGAATTTTTCACAGCTCGTTTTTTCCGACATCAATAAATTTAAAGCGCCCGGCAGCGTCATCAGCTACGGCAGCTCCCCCGGACTCACGCTCGTTCCCACGCCGCTACCCATCACTGGCGGATTGGCGGGCACACCCGGTGGCGTTCCGCTTTACAAAAACGGCGCACTCGTGGGCGGCGTCGGCGTTGCGGGAAATGGTGTTTCACCCTTGTCCGTCACGCCCGCCGTAATCACGAAGTCGGACAGTGACGAAGACGTGGCGCTGGCCGGACAAATTGGCTTCGCACCCCCAAACAATATTCTTGGCTCGAAAGTTTTAGTCGCGGGCATCCGGCTGGAGTATGTCGAAACCAAAACCCGTCTCACCTCGACCAATTCCTTTGCCAGCTTGCCGGGGGCAGAAGTTTTTCCATTTACGCTCACCAACTCACCCGCGCCGTTTCCATATCCGGTCCTGACGTTCGGCGGTGAGACTGGCGAACTCCGCCAACCCATCGCGGACGACTCCTCCGGCGTGCCGCTGCCCGATGGCGCGGCGCGGCTTTCCGCCATGGAGGTTGCCAACATCATCAACGCCGCCGCGAACCGCTGCCGCACCACGCGCGCCGGTATCCGTCTGCCCGCCGGATCACCTGCGCAAGTGTTCATCAGCGTGGTCAACAATCCCAACGAGGACGGCGTCGCGCCGGTGGTGCTCGGCACATTTTGCACTTCGCCCAACACGACACGATTCAGTTGGGATGTTTGCGTGCAAAAGGCGCGCACCGCCGTGCTTTTCTCCTCATCGAACCGCGCCTACTCCACGCGCACCGTTGGTTTTCTGGCCCAGAGCTTTTATCCGCCGGGCATCAACACCACGCAACCCGGCCCGTTCCTGGGCTTGCAGGAGGAATATTCCATCATCACGCCGACTTCCATCCTCGCGACCAACCCTCTCAACGGCGCCGTCTTCAACACCGCGACCAACGTGGATCCCGTCGTGCCGAATGGCATCACGATATTTCCCGGCGGCTTTCCGCTCTATCGCAACGGCGTGCTCATCGGCGCCATCGGCGTGAGCGGCGACGGCGTCGATCAGGACGATTTGATTTCCGCGAGCGGCGCGGCACTATTTCCCGCCCCGGTTGCAATTCGCGCCGACCAGATGGATTATCGGGGCACCCGCCTGCCCTACGCCAAATTCCCGCGCAATCCAGGCTTGTAATCGCGACGTCACTTCGCGTCCATCTTCCAGATGCCGCGCCAGTTCGTTGGCGGATGCGCGATCAGTTCTGCACAACGGGTGGACAGGGTTTTGCTCGGTCCGTCGGAAAATTCCTGCACCAGCTCGCCAAACAACTTCTGGGCCTCGATAAACCGGCCGAAGTGGTATTCGTCGAACGCTTTTTTGTAGCATGCGCAAATCTCCGCGAACTTTGGCGACGCACAGGGATTTTCGCACTCGAACAGTTCCACCGGCTCGCTCTTGCCCTTGACAATGATGCGGTCAACCAGCCGGTGCTGACCTTGCGCGCTGAATTGCGCAAACGCATCCCGCGTCACCAGCATCCGGGTGCCGTAGTATTTCGTAAGCGCCTCGACGCGCGCGGCCTCGTTCACCGTGTCGCCGACGAGGCCGTAATCCAGCCGCAACGCAGATCCCTTGTTGCCGACCAACACACCGCCGCTGTGCAAGGCGACACCGTATCCAAAAAGCTTTTGCACTTCCGGCGACAAGGTGGCACGCAAAGCTTCCATCGAACGAATCAGCTTCAACGCTGCGCGGCCGGCGCGATCGGCGGCATCCGGCTGTTTTTGCGGCGCACCCCAGTAGCTCAAAAACTGGTCGCCGAGAAAATGTTCGAGGTTACCTTCCTCGCCCATGATGGCGCCAGTTTGCGCCTCGAATACCTGATTGAGCAGGTCGAACATGCCCTTCGGGCCAAGTGCCTCGGCCAGCGGCGTGGAATTGCGCAAATCGGTCAGCAGCAAAACCACATTCGCGCGGCGCGGTTCCATGGAGCCGGGATCGGCCAGCACGGCTTCGAGCACGCGCGGCGAAAAATACAAACCCATCGTGTGTTTTAGCTTCATGCGCTCCAACCGTTCGACCACGAAATCATAAATCAGTGCCGTCAGTCCAATCAGCACCAGCACCAGCAGCGGCGGCATCACCGGTAAAACCAAATTAGACCGATCAAAGCAGATTTTTGAGGCTAGCACAAAACCGCCGCCCAAAAGAAAAATTAGCAGCAGCCGCTTGAATGGCGCGCGGATGAGCTGGCACAACAAGGCGGCGATTAATCCGGTCAGGGCAATGAATAGACCGCCAGCCAGCGGCGGTAACTCGCGGAGCAATTCGCCGTGCAGCGCGGCATTGATGATTTGCAGATGGATTTCCGGGCCAGCCATCGCCCTGGGATTGAACGGCGTGTCGTGAACGTCCTGAAAAATTTCCGCCATTGGTCCGATGAGGACGATCTTGTCCTTGAAAAACTTTCCCCCGCCGTAATTATGCTCCCACAACTTTGGTGAAAGCACGTCGCCGACGGGATGCGGCTTAAATCCGTTGCCGGGTGGCGCGGTATAACGGAAAAGTCTGGCATTAAAACCATGCGGGATAAGGTCGGGACGGCCAATTTTGCGGAGTGCGCGGGCATCAAGGGATTCGAGGATGGTTGCAGCGGGTAAAATATCGTGAAGTTTTGCACCTGTCTCGCGGTAGCGCGCCTGCCGTAAAATGTCGTCGAAATCCGGCCAGATGTTTACGTAACCCAGCCGGTCGTCGGTTACCTGTGAATTTGTCCCATCCCACGGCACCAGACTTTCATTCGGGAATTGCAGTTCCAGCGAGTCTACGCGCGCGTTGTTGGCCCCGCTGATGTTGTAACCGATCACGACGTGATCGTGGTATTTTTCCAATGCGTCACGGAGCCTTTTATCATCTTCACTTGGTGTGGCGAAAACCAAATCGAAGATGATGACTTTCGCCCCGGCATCCGCGAGTTTTTCTATGAGCCGCGCCCAGACCTCGCGCGACCAAGGCCAATTATTTTGCAGATGTCGCAGCACTGGTTCGCGCTGAATCTCTTCGGCGCTGAAGTCTGCAGAATAAACCGGCTTGTCTATACCGATAAGAACCAACCGATCGTCAATCGGCGTGGTCCGCCCGTGACGCGTCTGCCAATCCTGAGCAAAAGATTCCAGCTGCGGCAACGGCTCGAAGTCGCGCTGCCAGAACACCAGCACCGCAACCGTGCATACCGCGCAGATGGCGAAGATAATGGCGGAGCGGCGGGCGGCGGGTTTCATCGTTTGGTTGCGGGTGAAAACGTAATGATGCAGCAGGTTATTCATCGCTGGCAACCTTGACAATTTAATACAAGTGTTAAGTTGTCCTTGTAACCCCGCTGCGGTGCGAACATGAAAACTTTTTTCCTCCTGTCCGGCCTGATGGTTTGCGCCTGTGTGCCAGCGCGGGCAGTAACACCGCTCACGGAAAGCACCTTTACGGAAATCATCCGCGAGGCGAACGTGGTCGCCGCCGCCAACAAGTCCGTCACGCCCGCCGTGACCAACAATATTTTTCGGGCACCCGACTCGGTTCGCACCGGTCCAGCTTCGCGGGTCGAGATGACGGCGCCGGATCAGACCATTACGCGCGTCGGGGCAAACACGATTTTTACCTTCGAGCCGGGCGGACGAAATATTCTTCTGGAAAAAGGCAGCGTCTTGTTTCATTCGCCCGCCGGAGTCGGCGGTGGGACGGTGAAATATCGCGGCACAGCGGCGGCGGTGCTGGGGACGACGATGATTTGCGTGGTGCTACCCGACGGCAGTTTCAAAATCCTCGACCTCGAAGGCCACGTCCGGGTGACGCTCAAGGACAATACCTACATTTTGCTGGAGGCCGGGCAGATGGTGATTGTGCCGCCGGATGGAACCAAATTTGGCGACGTGATGGTTTTTAATCTGGCGCAACTCGCGTCCCGGCTACTGCTAGTCATGGGGTTTTCAAATCCGCTCTCCTCTCTGCCGCTCATCATCACCGCCATCGAATTGCAGAATGACGAAATTGCTGCCGGCACTTTGTCCGGACTCGCGTCCTTCCTGACGGCCACTTTCGGGCTAGACATAATCCCGGGACCGGAACTACCGCCGTGGATGCGCAATGCGCCTGACCGAACGCAGATTTATATGTCACCAACGCACATCTTTCCGATTCAGCCGTGGGCCGACGGCTTCCATAATTGACAAGCTAATCCCATTCACCTAGACATGTCTCCATTATGAAAATAAAATTCCTGCGCCTGACCGCGCTCGCCAGCCTCGTCCTGCCGCTCCACGCTGCGCCGCTGACAGAAAGCACCTTCACGGAAATCGTCAAAGACGTAAACACCCTCTCTGCGACTGGCGCCGCAGCAGCCGCAATGGTCGGCGAAACCCTGAAAGCACCAGAGCGCGTCCGCACCGGCCCGCAATCACGCGCGGAACTCACCGCGCCAGACAAAACAATCACGCGCGTCGGTGCGAACACGGTTTTTTCCTACGCCGATAGTGGCCGCACGCTGAATCTGGAACAAGGCAGCGTGCTATTTCACGCACCAAAGGGATTGGGTGGCGGCACGATTAAATCCGGTGGCGCGGCGGCGGCGGTGCTGGGCACGACATTGATTGTTTCGGCGACGACGGGCGGCGGATTCAAGGTGATTCTGCTCGAAGGCAAAGGCAAGGTGACGTTGCCGAACGGAAATTCTGTGACGCTCACCGCCGGTCAAGAGGTGTTTGTGCTACAGGGCGGAAACGAATTTAGCCGGGTATTCGACATCAATCTCGACAAACTCGTGCAAGGCTCGCAGTTGGTGAGCGGTTTTTCTCATGAATTATCTTCCCTGCCGCGAATTCTTGTGGCGGAGCAAGACCAGAATTCCAAACTCAAATCCGGGCGCGCGGTGGATACGGGCGCGCCGCCCGAATTTTTCATTCCGCCACCGCCGCCGGGTAACGGGTTGGATGTGATTGATCCCGGCTCCTATCAGACGGCGGCGCACTCGCCGCTGTCGCCGGTCCAGCTTGAAGGGCTCCTGGGCCAGAATCCCAAGGGTTCAAGCTCTGGAACCGGTGGTCGCCCGTTGGTGCCATTCACCACGCGTTGATGGTTGGTTGAAACTACAAAATATTTACCCATGAAAAAAATTATTTTTACTGGTGCCGCCATCGTCTTGACCACTGCGGCAGGCGCGCAAACACCCAACGCCAGTCAGCAGGTAGATTCGGTCCAGCAACGCCGCCAGTTGGAACAAGCCGCGCAGATGATGATCGCCACCAACGGCGTGCCCGAATTGTATGCCGGCGAATCCAGCGACGTCGGACCGCAATCAGTCCTCCAAATCAAACCACGTCGCACTTGGTTCACGGCTTACGCCGACGCGCAATATTTTTACTCGGACAATATTTTTCTCGCCAACAACCGTAAGACCGGCGGCGATGTGCTGGTCAGCACCGTGCAAGCCGCCCTCGCGCCGTCAGCCTTTGAAGTTGGCGACGGTTTGCTTTCACCCCGCGTCGGCTATCGGCAACAATGGTTTTCCTACGGACTCGCCACTTCGAAAACCGTGCTGGCCTACGACTTCAATTCCAACAAATTCAAACAGGCCGAGTTGGATGAATTTGATTTCAATGCGATGACCATTTTCACTGACATTGTGTGGAGCCGGGCAAACTGGACAGCCACGCTCGGCGGAGACTTCTGCCAGCTCATGGATTCATCAGCCTATAACGAATTTTACAAGGAATATGTCCCGCGCTGGGCGCTGCGTCGCGACTTTTCACCCAACGCAGGCACGATGCTGTCCATCGGCTACGAAGGTGACTATCGCCTGACCGACACGCCAAACACACCGCCCAAAACAGGTAACAATTTCAACGACCGCACGGACCAGAGCCTGGTTGTCATCGGCAGCTGGCAGCTGTGCCGTTACGCGATTCTGCAGCCATCGTATCGGTTGCAATACACGCATTTTACCACCACCACACGCGACGATTATTTAAATTCTTTCGGCCTTGCGCTCTATTGTCCCGTCACCTCAGCGATCACCGTCCGTGCCTATATCAGCTATGATAACTTGAATACCGATGGCTTTTATGCGCAGAACTACGACAACCTGAATATCGGCGGCGGACTGAACCTCTCCATTCGCTTCTGATTAAATTCAGCGCTGGACGAGCGAAGTCCTGTGATAGGTGTGACACTCCGCACAAGAGTTCGCCACACCACCTGGTAGGCTATGGCACATCGTGCATGCTGTTATTGCTGGCAGTAAAATATCTGCGGTGTCCTTGCTGTGAACCGCGTCATGGCAGGCTGCGCAGGAAATTCCCGTATGCTTGGCATGATTGAACTTCGCCTGCACCAGCCAGCGTTCCGGCATCACGGGCTTCGTGATTTGCGGCTTGCCCGAAACTACTATCACCTCATGGCAATATGCGCAGCCCGGGAATATCGCACGCGTCGCGCCGCTCAAGTCACCAACGCCCGCTTCCGGACCCGCTGTCGCCGTGCTCAAGAAAATCCGCCGCTCCAAGTCCTCGCCGGTTCCGAATTGCGCCCGCAAACCAGCCAGTTTTTGCTGAACAAAAATATTTGCCGCAGTGATATAATGTTTTGCCGCCAGATCTGAATATTGCTTTGGCATGCTGCGTAAATACGCCGATACAAATTCCGCGCTGCCATGCGGCAGTTGCAGTTCCGGCGTCGCCGGATCAAATTGCAGCGAGTGGCACAGCCGACAATTCTTTTCAAACGCCACCGGCTTCATGAACGCACCCGACGCGTCCGGTTGATGACAGAACGCACAGTCCAATTGCTCGCCACCCGGCAACTTCGGCATAGTCGTGCCAGCAAGATGCAGCGTATGATTGAATTTGAGCGTGTCCGGGTCGCGTGTTTTCTCCGTGATGAATTTGAATTGCGGATGATCGTCCGCAAAGTGGTGAATCACCGCTGTTGTTGGAGCGACCGTCATCTTCGCCACATTCGCATGACAGAAACCGCAGTTCCCATCGGTGGTCGCCGCCATCGTCTTGCCCTGATGCTCGGCATGACAATATGAGCAGGAAATCGAAGGCGCGCTGGATTGATGAAGATTTCTGCCCGCATGACATTTCAGACACGCCGCATCAATCGCTGTCGGTTCTTCCGCCTTCGCGAGCGCGAGATTTATTAAATCCGAAACACCCGGTTGCGCGCGCATTGCAGCGTTGACCATGCCGTTCGGCCCGATATTGCCGGCAACATGACAGGCACCGCAGCTCTGATTTAAATGATTTGTCACCGCCAATGCCGCGAACGACGCACCAGAATGCGGATCGGAAATCGTTCCGGGGTTGATGAAGTTGTTTCGCCAGGGCGGATTGCCAAGGATGACGAGCAGGGCCGCGCACGACACGGCACTAACCGCGAGCGTCACGCGCCCGCGCCACAAACGCAGAGTTGGCATCGGCGAGCATTGGGGGATGGGTTTACAACAGCTTCCATCCGGCAACGGTCCGGTTGCGCATTCGCCACTCGTTCGCGTGCAGATCCAGCGGCCTTTAATTTCGCCCGGTTTGGTTTTCAGGACCGGTTTGCATTCCGCCGTCGCGCCGCAGCGTCCTTTGGCATCCGGTCCTTGCCGACACGACTTGCCTTCGCAGGCGTGACCGCAGATCCAATTCTGGTTGGGTCGTGCGTAATTCTGTACGTCAAAATCCGGCGTTGGCAGTTGCTCGCTCACCCTGCACCTCCCGAGAAAGCGAACACCATCACGATGTGCAGCACGGTGAAAATCATCAGCCCGTAGGTCAGCGGGATGTGAAAGAACAACCACAACCGCAGCGCCAGCTGCAAGGCACGATGATAATCCAATCCGTCTTTCTGGCGGACCTGGGCGGCGAGCTGGGAAATTTTCTCTTTATCAGCGTTGTTGGCAAAACGGCGCAAATCTTCCAACTCCGCCAGCAAACCGCTGACTTCGCGGCGCGATTCGGCCAGATGCTTCCAGAAGTTTTTCGGCCTGCCGAAAAATGCCGCCAACCGCTTCGTATAAAATTCCGCGATGACGACGGACTTGGCCTCCGCGCCCAGTGCGAGGTTTTCCGCCTCAGTTTTCAAAGCGTGGCGTATGGCCGGGATTTTCTCGAAAACCACTTCGCCGCCACGCGTCGCCAATCGGCGTGGCAACACACGACTGAAAAACAAGCCAATCAAGCCACTGCCGCTGACCAGCATGAACAGCCATGCAAGCACAACCTCGAACCAGCCATGTGGCAGGCGGAAATTCAGATGGATGACAAACAGCAGCGTCGTGAAGAAACCGAGGTAGATGTGAATTTGCAGCCACGTCTCGGATTTGCCGAGTGGTAGGAACGGCAATTTTTTCCGCACGTTGTAGATCGCCAGCACGAATATCCCCGCCAGCAGCGTCCAGCCAGTGAGAAATGCGTAGTTCGGCAGCGCGTTATACTTTCCATTCAACCATAACGCTCCCGCCGTCGTGATCGTCAGCGCGAACAGGCCGGAAAAAATCTGGCGGCGAAAACGGTTCATAATTTCAACCACTTCGATAGCGAATCGAGATTGTTCAAATTCATCCGTGTCAGTGCACCGTGCGGACAGGCGCGTTCACAGGATGGGCCGCCCCAGTTCTCCACGCAGAGATCGCACTTCGTGGCCTTCGCGATGGGCTTCATCTCTTGATCCATGAGCGGTTCCCCGCGTTCATCGCGCACCTCGACCATGCGGATGGCGTCGTAAGGACAATTGGTGAAACAGGATTTGCAGCCGATGCACGTCGCGGGATTGATGACGACCTGCCCGGCAAACGACTCGCGATGAATCGCGCCGGTTGGACAGCCAATCATGCAGACCGGGTCGGCACAGTGCATGCATGCGTTGGCGATCATCAGGCGGCCGGCGCTCGGGCCATGGCGCAGGAAGCGTGGATTGTTGTCATGCGTGGAGGCGCAGGCGCGCACACAATCGTCGCAGCGCGTGCAACGGTCGAGGTCAATGACCATCGTCGCCGTGCCGTTGAAGAAACGGTTCTCGGTGAGAAATTCCAGAACCTCCGCGCCGACCTTTTCGCGCGCGGCGGTTTTCGGCGGCGCAAATTCAAAATCATCCTTGTGCTTCTCGAGGAGCGGCGGCAGTTCGTTTTTTGGCAGCGACGGCAGAACGATTTCTTCCATCACGCGCGTCGGCACGACAAGCAAGTGCGTGTAGCCGATGGCGCGGAGCGAGAACTGAAAATCCACCGGCGCCTCTTTCTTGCGCCAGTTGTGGGCGATTTCGTTGAGACCGAAAATCTGACCCGCGCCGATGTAATTCAACGTGCGTTCGCCGACGCCGAACCTCTGGCTCACGCGCGCGAAGCCGGCGCGCAGCATAACAATGCCGTTCGGATAATCGCCTTCGCCGACGATGACGGGCTCGCGCTCTGGCCGAACGCTGCCAGATTGTGCGAGGCGCTTGTATTCGCCAGACCAGTCGTAGTCGCCGAACGTGGAAAATTCAACGGCCTCGGCCACGCAATCGAGCTGTTCCTTGGTGAGATTTTTGAAAAGCGGTGTGGCGCGGAGATACGAGGCGAGTGCTCGCTCGCGGTAAATCTTATTGATGTGCGTGCGCAGCGCGTCGTCGTATTTCATCAGGTCGCGCAGACCTTGCCAGCGGATCTCCAAGAGCTCGGCATCGTCGCTGTCGGCAAAAATTGTGGAAGTGCGCGCCATGCGGCTCAGCGCGGCGATCTCGCCGAAGAATTCACCGGCCGTCATCTGCTCCGTGCGATGCTTGTTCAGCACGCGCGGCACGTCCTGCAAAAATACGTGAACCTGATCATCATCCTGTCGCGCGCCTAAATCGACGTTCTGACCGAGTTGCTGGCGCAAAAGAACTTCAGGTGGACGCGTGCCGTTCCATAGTTGTGCCAGCGTGCGGAAGATGCCTTTTTTATGCGTAGCCTGTCGGCCGAGCAGCGAAGGAAGGAGATCCGGCTTGAGCACCACGCGCGCTGCGCCTTGCAGAATCAGGAAGGCGGACGTGCCGTAATCGCCCTGGCGCATGATGATCTCCCCCTTGCGGAATTTCAGGATGCGCGTGTCGTTGCGGAGGATCTCGCGGAGCGGCGTGCGCTTGGGAAATTTCGCAACATCCATCCGGCTGAATGGCGCGGTGGCAAATAGCCGCTCGACGTCGTCGTCCGACATGTTCGCATCGAACGTGGCATCCCAGCGTTGGGGGCGTTCGAGAATGGTCGGGGCGGCTAGCATTTAGGCGTCGATAACGAGATCGCTTTTCGGACGGCAAACGCAGGCAAGACAGGTGCCGGGTTCCGGTTCAGCGTCAGACTTTTTCAGGTAATCCACAGCACCGGACTTGATGGCGACGACGCAGGAACCGCAACTGCCCGCGCAGCAGCCCGAATCGATTTTCACACCCTGCGCAGCGGCGAATTCCAGGAGGTTACCGGCCGCGGGCTCCCAGCGGACGGTTTTATTTGTGCGGGCGAAGGTGATATTGATTTTGGCGAGGTGGGTGGTTTCTTCCGCCGTGGGGGCGGCGGTTTTTTTCTTCACGGTCGCGGGACCAAACGCTTCGAAAAACACATCCTTATCGGGCACCCCCCAGACTTCGAGGCCGTCGGTGAGACTTTTCATGAATGCACCGCTACCGCAAAGGTAGTATTCAAAATTATTAGACGGAAGCAGTTCCTTCAATAGCTCAATGCTGACTCGGCCTTCGTGCTGATAGTCGCGGCCCTTGACGTCGTCAGCGCCGGGTTTGCTATAAGCCACGTGGAGGTGAATGTTTTCATTTTCTGCTGCAAGTTTTTCTAGTTCTGCCTTGTGAATATGCTCACGCCGGTTGCGCACACCGAAAAAAAACCACGCCTCGCGCTTCGAGCTACTGGCAGCAATCGCGTTTGCCATGCAGAGCATCGGAGTGATACCAACACCGCCGGCGATGAGCACGATGGGGTTGGTCTTGGTCGTGTCGAGGCAGAAATGTCCAGCAGGTGCTTTGACGTTAAGGATGTCCCCTTCTTTGACGTGATCACAAAAAAAACTCGAGCCGGCACCAGGCGGTAATTCCGGCTTATCCGGCGGGGCTTTCTCTTTCTTGATCGTGATGCGGTAATATTCTTTCTGGTGCGGACCCTCGGAAAGTGAGTAGCAACGGACGAGTGGCTTGTCACGGCCGGGTAAATCTAGCTGGAAGGTCAAATACTGGCCGGGCTTGAACACAGGTAGCGCCCGCCCGTCATGCGGCTTCAAGTAGAATGCGTGAACATCTTCGCACTCACAAACTCTTCTGGCGACGGTAAATTTGCGCAGGCCATTCCAGCCAATTTGGGCCTGCTCAGCCTCGCGACAGCGGAGTCTGGTTTCTCGCAACTGCGCGTGGAGTTTTTCCAACGCGACCCGTTGCATCTTGCTTTCACTGACAATGCGCAAGAGAGAGCGGGAAATTTCCAGCACCAGCCACGTCAGCAATCCAGCCATCAGCGCCAGACCGATGATCAAACTCAAGCTGCCTCCGCTTGCATTGCGCAGGGAATCCATTAGGGTTGCATTCACGCTGACACTCCATTAACGAATTTGAAGCTGTGAGTAAAACAATTTATATCCGCATCGGCGCCGGAATGGGTTTGGCGCTCGCGCTGATGGCCGGCGCGGCTGAAAGGCCGGTGAAATTTCTGGGGGCGAATTCCTGCGCCAGTTCCAGTTGTCATGGGGGCGGGGGCGCGAAACAAAACCAGTTTCTCGTCTGGTCCCTGAAGGATTTCCATTCGCTACGCCCGGCGGCCACGCTCACCACCGCGCGCTCCAAACAAATCGCAGATGCGCTGGATATTAAAGATCCTACGACAGAGACACGCTGCACGACTTGCCACGCGCCGTTGAACGGCGTCGCTGAAAACCTGCGGAGCGATGATTTTAATACCGGCGAAGGAGTCTCGTGCGAAAGCTGCCATGGTCCGGCGCAAAACTGGCTGCGCGGCCATACGCGCCCCGATTTCACGCGCCAGGACCGCGCGACGGCAGGAATGCGCGACCTGCAAAATCTTTACGTCCGCGCCAATACTTGCGTTGCGTGTCATCAAAATATGGACGCAGATATTCTCAAGGCCGGCCATCCCGAATTGATTTTCGAACTCGATGGGCAGAGCCTCGCCGAACCGAAACATTGGAGCGCGGGGAAAAACGGCAGCGGCGCGCAGACGTGGCTCGTTGGTCAGGCGGTGGCGCTGCGTGAGATGAGCTGGCAACTTACACACGCGCCGCAATCTGATTCAAAGTTGATTACCCGCCGTGACGCGCTGGTTTGGTTGCTACAAACGGTTTCTGCCGTTGATAGTTCATATCATTCGTCCTCCCTTCTCGACGTAAGACAAGATGCGCCCGCAATCACACAATGGGCGGACAATCTTGCCCGCGCAGCGACGGATAATTGGAGTGAGGATAATGCCAGCCGTGCTTTGAAATGGCTGTCGCTGACAAGCGAAGCCTTTCATAATGTTTCCAATGAAGTGGCTGCCCGCCGCGCCGAACGTTTGGTGCTCGCGCTTGACCGGCTTGTCGCCGCGTTGCCGGAGTTAAAAAATAACGAGGGCGCACAAGCGTCGCTTAACCGATTATTCAAGCTTGCGCAGTCGGTTCCCGATTTTGACCCCAAACTGTTCGCCGCCGCGCTGGAAAATTTTTCCAACACAGTTGGGGCGCACTGAATTTTATTTGCGATCCTGAATTTCCATGCCCTGCGTTTCGATTTTCTGTTTACCCCAGAAGCGGCCGGCTTCTTGGTCCGTCGGCAATTTCGTGCGGTATTCGTCCATCAAGAGACCATTTTATCAAACGAAATTGACTGAAAGCCGGGAAACTCCTTGAACACTGGCGCATCGGACTTCAGGCAAAAATTGATTTTAGCCATGGTGTATGCGGTGCGGCATTTTCACCGGTTGCATTGGTCGCTTTGTTCTTGGTATGGTTTTTCATGCTCGCAAGGGTTTTTTCAGCAGCCGTCAATGGCATTGACGCTTACACCGTAGAAGTCGAAGTCAACTGCGGTTATGGCGAAACTTTCATTGCTCTCGTCGGCCTGCCCGATGCGGCCGTAAAGGAATCCAAAGACCGCGTCTCCACCGCGCTGGCGAATTCGGGCTACAAATTCCCGATGGGCAAAACCACCATCAACCTAGCGCCCGCTGACGTTAAAAAAGAGGGGCCAAGCTTTGATTTACCTATCGCCATTGGCATGCTGGCCGCCAGCGAACAAACTGAAACTGACCAACTCGACAATTTCATCATCGTCGGCGAACTTGCGCTCACCGGCGGCGTGCGCCCGGTGAAAGGTGTATTACCAATCGCCTTGCGCGCCAAGGCAGAGGGTAAAACCGGCGTTTTGGTTCCGGCTGAAAATGCGGCGGAAGCGGCGGTGGTGGACGGCTTGAGCGTCATCCCGGTGCAGAACCTCCGCGAAGCTGTGCAGTTTCTCGAAGGTGAAATTCGCATCGCGCCGACGAAGGTAGATCTCGTAAAACTTTTCCAATACCAGCCCGACGAGGAACACGATTTTTCCGAGGTCAAAGGCCAGGAGAATGTGAAGCGCGCCTTGGAAATTGCCGCCGCCGGCGGACATAATGTTCTATTGATCGGCCCGCCCGGCACGGGAAAATCCATGCTCGCCAAACGGCTGGCAACCATTTTACCACCCCTTACGCTCCAAGAAGCATTGGAAACAACCAAAATTCACAGCATCGTCGGACTGCTCAAATCCGGCCAAGCCCTCGTGACACAACGGCCATTCCGCGCGCCCCATCATACGGCAAGCGATGCCGGGCTGCTGGGCGGCAATATCAATCCGACGCCCGGTGAAATCTCCATCGCGCACAATGGAGTTCTATTTTTGGACGAACTACCGGAGTTTAAGCGTAGCGTGCTCGAAACCATGCGCCAGCCGCTCGAAGAAGGCATCGTCACGATTTCGCGCGCGGCGGGAACGATGACGTTCCCCTCGCAATTCATGTTGGTGGCAGCGATGAATCCGACGCCCGACGGAAAAATGCCCGGCGAATCGAAGAATTCGCCGCGTGAAATCCAAAATTATCTCGGACGCATATCCGGGCCGCTCCTGGATCGCATTGACCTGCACATTGAAGTGCCGCAGGTGAAATTCCGCGAGATGAGCAACGCGCAGCCCGGCGAGCCGTCTACACAAATTCGCGATCGAGTCATCGCAGCGAGGAAAATTCAGCACGCCCGTTACGCTGCCAAGCCCAAGTTGACGTGCAACGCACGTATGGGTGCGCGCGAACTAAAGGCCTTCTGTGAATTAGATGAGCCAACGCGTGACCTGTTGAAAAACGCGATGGCGGAATACAATTTGAGCGCCCGCGCCTACGACCGCATTTTGAAAGTGGCCCGAACAATTGCCGACCTGGCCGGCTCCGAAAAAATCATCGCCGACCATATCAGCGAGGCGATTCAGTTTCGTTCGCTCGACCGGCAATTGTGGGGCTGAAAAAAACTATAACGGGAATTCTCGGTTCTCATCTGGCATCACGACTTCGCGGTGGGCGGCAGTTTTTCCGGCAGATTTTAGTGCTGCCTCCGTTTTGACTTCGAATTTTTGCTCTGCCGGCTCCAGGGTTTTTTTGTTTGGAGGAAAGGCTGCTGCCGGCTCCGGTTTTTCCGGCTCAGAAATTATTTTTATGTCCGCAATTGGTTTTTCCACTTCGTCGGTTTTAGGGTCTGCCAGCATTGTGCGTGGCGGCATGCGGTTCGCAAGCGCAAGCAGGGAAATGGACGAGGCGGCTTCGCGTTCTGCCTTTTCGATGCGCGCAAACTCGCCATAAATTTCCGTGAGCGTGGCTTCTTCGCGCAGCGGGAGCTCCTGGCCGGTGCCAGTGCGGAGGGCGAGAATAATGTCGTGGGCATTTATGGTGTCAAGCGGACGCGCGGGCACAAAGGCCGCCTCAACGCCGGCGACTTCGGTGACAAGTTGCGTGTGCGCAAGCGTGCGCAGGACCGATTGCGTGAGACGGCTGGGAATACCGAGCTCCGTCGAGAGCTGGAAAACGGTCGCGGGTCGCAGGCCGTTTTGAAAGCGCTGGCCAAGGCAGGTCATCAGTCGCAGCGCGACAAATTCGCGACCGCGCTGGTTAACGTTGTCGGCGAGGCGGTCCTGAAGATATGCGGCACGGTTCTGATAGGCGTAGGCAATCTGCACGCCGAACAACAGGATGACCCAGGAAAAATAAATGCCGGCCATAAACACCGGCAGCAGGTAAAGACTGCCGTAAATGGTGCTATTGGTGAAGACGCGGGCGACAAATAGATAGCCGAAGACATTGTTCAAATGCCAGAGCGTGCCAGCCACCGCGCCGCCGACAAACGCGGCAGAAAACTTTACCTTGGTGTTCGGCAACAGTTGATAAACAAAGGTGAATGCCAGCCACAACACCAAGAGCGGCAACAGTTGAAAAATAATTTTTCCAATCACAGGTGTAGAAGCGATGAAGTCCTTGGCCGACTGGAACTGCGAGCCGCCCGCCAGTCCGAGCGCGGTGATAAGCAACAGCGGGCCAAGCATGATGGCTGTCGAGTAGAGCTGGATTTGCGTGAGCCAATTGCGACCACGCGTGACGCCCCAGATGTCATTGAATGTCTCCTCGATGCGACCCAGCAGCGAGATGGCCACAAAAATCAGCAGCACCACGCCGGTGGCACCGAGGGCACCGCTCTGGGTTTTTTGCACGAATTCCCAGATTTGGCGCGCCATTTCCTTTTGGGCACTGAGGGGCACAACACTGATGGTGTTGGTGGAATTGATGGCGGCGACAATATTTGTTGAAACTTCATTCGTCCCGGAATTTTCCGGCGCAGCTTCCAATGTATTCGTGACGATGATTATGGCGTGCTTGTCGGAGGCGACAACGTTCGTGCCTATGGTCGCAGGCGGAATCAGCGCGCTGGTCAGTTTTTCGATGGCGTGCTGGAATTGCTCCTCACCTTGATTTTTCAGCAAACTACTAGTGACGCTCAAGGCGACAACAAGCAGCGGAATCAGCGCGATGAGCGTGGAATATGATAGTGCCGAGGCGCGCACAAGGCAGCGGTGGCGGACAAACTGCCGGATGACGAGCACCCAGAAATGCACGAAGCGTTCGAGCCGGTCTTCGAGCAAAAAAATTTCATCCTCCGCGTCGGCGGCGGCACCGGAAAGGATTTTGACGAGACGGGAAAACCGTTTGCTGACCATGTTGCGGACACGCTAACAAAGCGCGGGGACAAGTCAACGGCACACGCAAAGGCATAACGCCGGCCCGCAAATCGCACAATACGGCAAACATCCGTAACCCATCGATAGAGTTTCTGGCTTGGGATCAGCCTGTTGCAAGTTTAAGTCCAGCCGAATGCAGCAAACATTACTTCCGCAAATTATATTGCCGAGCGACCAAAACAAGTTGCAGAGAGCGACGCGGCGAGAACTAACGACGTTATCAACACGGCAGATTCAGCCATAACAAAGGTCGTAGTAATATTCGGAAGAGGGCGGTTTCTTACGACAGATAAGGTCGGACTTCTTGAAGCTGCCTCTTGGAACGCTTTATCTCGATTTTTTCAACCGCCGAGATTCTTTTGCCCGCTTGGTGGAATTCCGCGTCAATAGAGTATTTTTTCGAAACCGCGTGCTTCAGCCGGAATCGTCTCGTATCATCTGCTGGCTCTTGATTAATCCCTATGACTTCACCCATTGACCAAGCTCAACCGGCGATTGCTCCGGTTGTCACTAAACGCAACGATCTTGAAATTAAGGATGCCCAGCTCATTTTCGGATCGATCTGGCGGGAATTAGAGGCGGAATTTGGCCGCGAACAAATGCGTTTTCCCAAGGAGATTATCTTGCTGGGGGGGGCACCTGGGGCCGGCAAGGGCACCAACACATCCTTTATCGCCAAGGTGCGCGGTCTAACTTGCCAGCCTATCGTGATCAGTTCACTACTCAAATCACCCGAGGCCCGGGCGTTAAAAGATGCTGGCAATATGGTCGGCGACCGGGATGTGATCGGGTTGGTTTTGCGCGAGTTGCTTCGGGCAGAGTATCATGACGGGGTCATTCTGGATGGTTTCCCGCGCACTCATGTTCAAGTCGAGTGCCTAAAGCTGCTGGTGGATAAAATGCACGCATTGCGCCGTGAATTCTACACCACGCCACTCAGCATTCATTTTCGCCAGCCCACCATCCACATCATGGTGCTATTCGTGGATGAGAAGGAATCCGTGGCCCGCCAACTGAAGCGCGGGCGCGAAACCAAGGCGCTTATGGAATTGGCAACGCGCACGGCCAACAGCCCGCTGCCGGAAGACCGTCCGACCGATCATGATGAATCGCTGGCCCGCCGCCGCTATCGCGTATTCAAGGAGCAAACGTGGGAAGCCTTGCAATCACTGAAGGAGATTTTCCATTACCACTTCATCAACGCCCAAGGCCCGGTTGCGGAAGTGGAGGCCAACATTCTCCATGAGCTGGAATACCAAAGCACGCTAGAGCTCGACTCGCGCACGGTGGACCGGCTCCGGGGCGTGCCGGTGGCCAGCCAGATCATCATCCACGCCCGGCAGGAATTGGTTAAACGGCTCGACAGCTACGAACTCGAACATGGTCCGCTGTTCGCCAAAGTTGTCATATTTATCGAGGAAAAGATCCTCCCGATTGTCTTGCGCCATGCCATTTCCGGCACGGCTCATATCAACACGGAAGACGAGCTGCTGAATGATCCGCTGGCTTTGGCCATGTTAATAGATGTATTTTCGGAACGTGGCTATCACGCCGGCGTGGACATCCACCGGATTGAAATCCCCGACCGCATCGAACTCACTACCGGCAAACTGACATGCCGCACCAAGAAAGTGTTTCGAATTGAAATCCGGTTCCAAGGCTCGGAAATCCGGCGCGGCTGACGGAATCTTTGTTAGCGGGGTTCATCTGTCGAAAAAGATTCCCCTGTCAAACCCAGAGGGCACACACTGCGCGAGTGCTTTGATCAAACGCAAAACCAATTTACCAGCGCTAACCCGCCAGTGAGCGGTTAAAAAATCGCAATGGATGGTTGGTGTGTGGCTGCAGCTTATGAGACAAACAAACCGAGTCCGGTGGCGGTCGTTTCTTCAGCGGGGTTCCCCACCCCCACCTCCTTGGCGTCTGTCACCGGACGCTCTGTTAGGCAAAGCGGGTTAAATCAATATTGCGTCCGCTGTTTTCGAGAATTTGGCGCAGTTTCGGATCAATAAATTTCTTTGCGGGTCCACCAGCTATCGGGCGATCAGATTTTAGTCGAAATTTACCGTTCCCATCCGTTTCCACCAGACCGAGCTCCAAGAGTTGAGCCAAAGCGTTGTTAGCCCAATGTGAGTCCTCTAAAAAGCGCTCCCGGCTTCCAGCCCGACGGGCAATCTCCATCACGTTAATGAGTTCATGGGGGAAATTGTTGAGATATTGCATCACGCAATTCTCGTCCTCGCCAAAACTTAAGTCGTCTAATTTCATCAGCTGACTGTCTAATCATGATTTAATGGCATTCGGCAAAAATTGTCTAGTCGTCTAACCGGCCAAGGCGATGCACTTTTGGGACATCGCTTGCCCAGCACCCAACCGGCGCGAACAGGGTTCCTCGTCAGGTTTTCGTGCGGTACCAAAGCCTTGCAACGCCTGGAATTTTAGCCGCCGCGACCCACCCCAAATCCAACTGGCCACTCCACCAATTTTCGCCGGGGTAGTTGGATTGCGGTTGCCGGCTAACGAATTAAATATTTCTTGTCGGCAATATATTTTCCCTGACAATTAACCGCGCCGAGACGCTTGAAAAAGGATTGTGACGCAACGGCAATCAGTCTATTTAGTCTGCCGTGCATCAACCAAACCTACCGGCAGGGAAAACAGAGTTGACCGTTCGGGATATGTGAGGTGGCCATGAAACCCACCCATCCAGTCGCAATTCAGGCCTTCGCCCGCAAGGTGAAACTCCTGCTGACGCTGCGGGTCGTGGTGCGGATGGCCACCCTCTGGTTCTTCGTGTGGGGTGTCATTGTCCTGGCTTTGCGCATTTCCCAAGTGAAACAAGCCGAATGGCTCGCCCTCGGCATTTTTGGTTTCGTGCCCATCGCGATGCTGGCCGTCGGTCGGGAACGCCGCCGCCAACCCAGTCTTGCAAAACTTCGCGCAAACTATGATCGCATAAATGCATGCGGCGGGATCGTCATGTCCGAAGAGGCGGCGGACATGAGCGGGTGGCTAGGGCAACTACCAAAGGCAGTGGTGCCTAAAGTGAGCTGGCACAGCACGCCTTCGCTACTTTTGCTGGGACTGGCCGCAGTGTTCGCCGCGACAGCTCTGCTGCTGCCGGAACGGGTGACCCGGTTGGGAAATACTCATTCGCTGGAAATCAGTCCGATCATCGAACAGTTGCAAGCGGAGGTGAACACGCTCGCGCAGGAAAAAATCGTGGACGCGAAAAAAGCCAGGGAGTTGCAGCAGCAGTTATCGCAGCTTCAAAAAGATGCTTCCGGCTACGATCCCAACAAAACCTGGGAGGCGCTGGATCACGTCAAACAAGCCAATGCCGATGCCGCCAAACAGGCGGCGGAGGAAGCCATCACTAAGACTGAATCCCTCGCGCAAGCCGAGACGCTTGCCAAGGCGATGCAGGCGGCAGCCGAGGCGGGAATGTCGGAAGCCACCGCTGCGCAAGCCGCACAAGATTTGGCCTCCCTATTAAACTCGGCCAAACTTGAAGCAGGTATTTTAAACGGCCAAATCCCACCGGAGCTGTTAGCCGGCCTCAACGGATTGAACAAGGAGCAAATGGAAAAACTGGCCAAGGCGCTAGAGTTGAATAAAAACTCCCTTGGCCTCACGGTCAGCAACCTGGCCAGTCTCAAGCTCATTGATCCAGCGATGCTTGCCAAATGCCAGAGCGCCGGACAATGCAACAATCCCGGAGCATTAGCCGATTATTTATCGCAATGCAAAGGCGGAAAATGTGATGACGAATTTCTATTTTCCTGGCTGGCACATCCCGGACGCGGCGGGCCGGGCGGCGGTGGGCCGGAGGCGCCGATGTCGTGGGACAATGACACTTCGGAAAAAGATCTGAAATTCCAGCCCCACGCGCTGCCGCCCGCGGCGAACCTCTCGGACGCGCAACTGGTCGGTGTGAGCAAATCCGCGCCGGAATTGGGTGGTGACGACCTGGTGGTCGGCCACGGCGCGCTGGATAAAACCGCCGCCAGCGGCGGCTCGGCGCAGATGCAAATCATTTTGCCGGAGCACCGGCAGGCGGTTCAAAACTTTTTCAAAAGGGACAATTAATATTATGCCTGAAACCATTCTCACCCCCGAAGAATTGAAACCCGCCGCCGATCTGGCGCGTAAAACCCTTGAACAGCTCGACCGCATTTTGCTTGGCCGCGCTGAAGTCCACCGGCTGGTGCTGATCGGCATCCTTGCCCGCGGCCATATTTTGCTGGAAGGCCTGCCGGGTCTCGGCAAGACCGCACTCGTCAAAACCGTTGGCCAGATTCTCAAACTGGATTTCAAGCGCATCCAATTCACGCCCGACCTAATGCCGGGGGATGTGCTCGGCACGCACATTTTGCAGGAAACCAGCTTGGGCAAACGCGAACTCATTTTTCAACCCGGTCCGGTGTTCACCAACATTCTGCTGGCTGATGAAATCAACCGCGCTTCGCCGAAGACGCAGTCGGCCATGTTGGAAACCATGCAGGAAAATTGCGTGACGCTACTGGGCACCACGCGGCCCCTTCCGCAGCCGTTCTTCGTGCTGGCCAGCCAGAACCCCATTGAACTGGAGGGAACTTACCCATTACCGGAAGCGCAACTGGATCGTTTTCTGTTCCGCCTGTTGTTTGACAACGTGGACGCGGAAGTGCTCGACCAGATTATTTCCGAACGCAGACGCGGCGAACTGCCGGCGCCGACGTGGCAAATGGAGCGCAGCGAACTGGAAACGATTTTCCAAACCATGGGGCGGATTTATCTGCCACGCCCGGTTTCGCGCTACATCGCCCGGCTGGTTTCAGCCACGCATCCCGGCAGCGCGGAGGCGACGGCGGCGGTGAATCAATACGTCAGCTACGGCGCCTCGCCGCGCGCAGCCATTGCCATCGCCGAAGCGGCGCGGGCACACGCGTTGGTGAACGGCCGGCCCAGCGTGGGCTTCGAGGACGTGAAGGTCGTGGTGCAACCGGTGTTGAATCATCGTTTGATCTTGAATTATCAAGCACGCTTTGACCGCCTGACCACGTCCAAGCTGGTGGCGGAACTGGTGGGTCAGCTGGACGAGACGGGCTTGAACCTGCCGAAGGATGTGGAACTGAAAGGGAATGCAAAATGAAGCCGGCAAAAGGCGGAAATAAGAATTACCTTCGCCGGGCGGCATTCTTTTTCTGCCTGCTGCCTGCTGCCTGCTGCCTTTGCGCCGCCCGCGCCGCCGATGAGTTTGGTGACTTGACGGTTTCGGCTTCGGCAATGTATTCGGGCAATACGTTTCACGGTTACGCCGAGATCCGGGTGGCATTGGAAAACCGTTCCCGCAGCAAGACGCATGTCGTGACACTGGTTTTTCCAAACACGGCCTGGAATAACGGCAACAGTCTGGAGCGGCTTTCCCGCACCGTGAAGTTGGAGCCGGGGGCGCGTGAAGTGGCGCTCTTGTTGCGGCCGCCATTGCCGGTGAACGGCGATGGGAACCTCCGCGTAGAGCTGGACGGCCGGCACGAGGGCGAAGTCCGCGCCCCCAATCCGAATAATCATTGCAACAACAATTCGCGCGGCGAGGCGGCGACGGTGTTTATCAGCCGCAGTCTGGATTTCGATGTGGTGGAAAAATTATTCCACGCAACTAGCGGTGCATTCACAGCAACGATGGCGGTCGGCGCACCGGACACAAGCCGTGGCCGAGGAGGTTATCAACCTACGACTTGGATGCCCGACACGCGGCACAGCGGCCAAACGAACTGGCTGGAACTGGATTACGCCACACCGCAAACCGTGGACAAAATATCCGTTCACAACACACAATCACCCACGTCGTCTGGCTTCGTCACCCTGGTCGGAAATTCGGGAACCAACCTGGCTATAATTCCGATGTCGGCCGGCGGCACCATCGGGCCGGCGGGTGGGTCGGGCGGAGCGGGCTGGATCACTGATTTCTCCATTCCGCCCACAGTGGAGCCGGTGAAAACCATCCGTTTGGATTTTGGAAAAGTCGCACCGTGGAGCATCGCCATTGACGCCGTGGAAATTTCCGGGCCCACCGGCAGCCAGTGGGCGTCCGCAGCGCGAGCCAGCAGCGACAACAGCGCTTCCGCCAAGGCTTATGCGCCAGGCCATGTGAACGCAGACGCCGTCGAGGGTCTGCGCGCCGAGTCTCCAGTGTCCGAATGGAGCGAAAACTGGCTGGCCTACTCCCCTTTCGACGGCATGGTTCTTAACACGGCCGACCTGAATTCAATGTCCCTCGCAGTGTTCGCAGCCATCGGTGATTATCTGCAGGCTGGCGGCAACATCGTTCTGGCGGGCAAAACCGATTTGCCGGCGGCGTGGCATTCGACACAGAAAACATCTTTGCCCGACGGGATTAAACACAACATCGGCTTCGGCCACTGCTTCACTTTTTCGGAAGAAAACCTGGCGACGCTCTCATCGAAATCTGTTCTGGCATTGCGGGAGACCGTGCGGGACACGGCGCGCTACTGGCAGGGGTTGCCGGATGACAGCGGAGTCGCCAACGCCGCAATGCCCGTCGTCGCCAATTTAAAAATTCCCACGCGCGGCCTCGTGGTTGTCATGCTCGCGTTCATTGTGATCATCGGGCCGATCAATATCCTGTATCTCACCCGCCAGAAACGGCGCACATGGATGTTGTGGACCATTCCGGCGATTTCAATTTTTACCACGCTGCTCGTTTTCGCCTACAGCCTGCTGCGCGAAGGCATCACGCCGGACACACGCATCGCGGGATTGACGATGATTGACCAAGCCAACCATCACGCTACCACCATCGGCGCGACGGCGTTTTATTGTCCATTGACGCCAAGCGGTGGGCTGCGTTTCGATTACGAAACGGAAGCGACGCCGTTGATCCACACCGGCTACGGTGCCGGCACGGCGCGCGACCTGGACTGGACACAATCGCAGCATCTCCAACGCGGCTGGGTTGCCGCACGCGTCCCGGCACATTTTCATCTCCGGAAATCCGAGACCCGCCGCGAACGCATTCAAATCGTCAACAACAACGGTAAAATCCAGGTCGTCAATGGACTGGGCGTGCCGATTCAATCACTGTGGGTCGCGGATGCAGATATGAATGTTTACGCCGCAAAAAATGTCGCCGCCGGGCAGCAGGCCGGCCTGATACCTTCCAGGCCAGCCGCCTCTCCGGACAAATCCGGAGCGCCGGGACTTTTGCGCGAGATTACCTATGTTGCGAACTCAGATCGGCTCGACGAGAAGGCCGGCCGATTCCTCACCCCCAACAGTTACATCGCCGTGCTGGGAGGAAATCCGTTCATCGAAAATGCACTCGGTTCCACAGCCAGCCCGAAACGCACCAAATCGTCATCGGTTGTTTTTGGAATCCTTGAATCGTCCGAAGCCCCATGAAAGTCCAAGTCAAAAATCTACGGAAGGAGTTCGGCAAAACCGTGGCCGTGGACGACATCTCATTCTCCTTTGATTCCGGCCACATCTTTGGCTTCGTCGGGCCGAACGGCGCGGGTAAGACCACGACCATGCGCATTATTTCAACCATTGAAGATGCGACCGGCGGCGACGTGCTGCTGAATGGAATTTCCGTCTGCGAGGAGCCGGAACTTGCGCGGCGTGCGGTAGGCTATGTGCCCGACACATTGCCGGCCCACGCAGACATCACCGTCCACGAGTATCTAGATTTTTTTGCACGCGCGTATGGGCTGAAGGGCAAAAAACGCACCCAGGCGGTCGAGGCGATCGAGGAATTCACCAATGTCGCCGGTATCCGCGAAAAGCATTTGAAAGCGCTTTCCAAGGGCATGAAACAACGCGTCAGCCTGGGCCGCGCGCTGGTTTATGACCCGGATGTTCTGGTATTGGATGAACCCGCCGCCGGCCTTGACCCGCGCGCACGGGTGGAACTGCGCGAGTTGCTCATGTTGCTCGCCGAGCGCAAGAAAGCGATTCTCATCAGCTCGCACATCCTCACGGAGTTGACAGAAATCTGCAACGGCGTGGTCATCATCGAACGTGGAAAAATTTTGGAGACCGGCACCATTGATGACGTCCTCAAGAAGAGCGCGCCACGCCGCACGGTGGTGATCCGGCTGGTTGAAGGCAACCATCACCAAAACCCGCATCTGCTCAAGGAACTGCTGCAAACGCCGTTTGTGGAAAATGCCCGCGATGTCGCCAACGAAATTCATTTTGAACTGACCGGCGATGAGTCGGCCGCTTGCGATATCCTGGGCGTGCTGATTTCAAAAAAATACAAGATCATTGAGTTCCGCCAGACCAAGGCGAACCTGGAGGACATCTTTATGAACGTGACCAAAGGAGGCGTGCAGTGAACTTGGCCAGCTTCAAAAGCCACTTCACCAATTGGCGCGAGTGGGAGTTCAATCCGATTGTCATCAAGGAACTACGGCAGGCGGTCCGCAGTTGGGCGGTTACCGGGATGTTGCTGCTGTTCCTGACGGCGCTGTTCATTACGTCGCTGGTGTTTCTCGTCGGCCAAAGTGTTCAAGTGAATGAAAATGCGCAACTCGGCAGCTCAATGTTTCAGGCCTTCGTGATCATTCTGGCAGGCGCCAGCATGTTATTCATCCCGCTTTACATCGGCCTGCGCGTGGCGGCGGAACGGGTCGAATCCAATACCGACCTGCTCTACGTCAGCACCTTGTCGCCGGGTCGCATCATCCGGGGAAAACTTTATTGCGGGGCCTACATGACACTGCTGTTTTTCAGCGCGTGCATGCCGTTCATGGCGTTCACCAATTTGCTGCGCGGGGTGGATCTGCCCAGCGTATTTTTTGTATTGCTGTTTCTGTTTTTGGTGGTTTGCGCGGCCAACCAGATTGCCATTTTTCTCGCGTGCCTGCCCGCGAGCCGGCCCCTCAAAATTCTGCTAGCCCTGGCCGGTCTGGCCTTGTCGGTTTGGATCATCGCCGGCCTGATTGTCGGCGCGATCGGCATGATGCGCTTGGGACTCGGTTCCATGATCGCCGAACGTAATTTCTGGATGTTGGCCATCACCGTCCTGGTCGCCAGCGCGATCGTGGTGGGATTATTTCATGTGCTTTCCGTGGCGCTGATTTCTCCGCCATCGGCCAACCGCGCCTGGTGGACGCGTTTGTATATCACCAACATCTGGCTGCTGGGTGGCCTGCTAAATGTCGGCTGGATCATTTACGCAAAAGAGCCGGTCATCATCATGGTTTGGACTATGGCGACCTTTTTCATTTTGATTTTCGCCCTGCTCGTCGTCGTCAGCAATGCCGAAACGCTCGGCCCTCGCGTGCGCCGGGAAATCCCGGCCAATATTGCGAGACGGCTGCTGGTCTTCCCTTTTTTTAATGGTGCTGCCAGCGGGTTGCTCTGGGTAGGTGGTCTCGCGGGAATCACATTTGTCCTCGCCCAACTGGTTCTGACGTTCGGTGAGGCTTGGTATCCAACCCCCAGCGGGATGAGTGCGGCTGACCATGAAGACTTCACACTGTTCACCTCCACCACGATCTTCTACGTCTTTGCCTACGCGCTGGCGGCACGGCTCATCTACCGGAAATTCCTTCCGAAACGCCCGCCGCAGTTAGTCGGACTGCTGACGCTTTTGCTGGTCGGCGTCGTGGCCATCGGGCCCGGCATTGCGTTGTTTTTCCTGAACCAACTCTCCTGGAAATCCATCGAGGGACTTCAACTCGGAAACGTTTTTAATATTTTTTCCCTGCATGAACGCAGCCAACAATGGGTTCACTTCTATTTTGCCAGCGGTTTTCTCGTCGTGATGTTGATCCTCAGCGCCAAGTGGTTGTTGAATCAGTGGCGGACTTTTCTGCCGCTCGCAACGGCCTCACCAGAAGAACCTCCTTTGGAGGCGAAATGATTGCCCGGCATGAACCCCGAAATCAGACAAGCCCTGCAGACCGGTGAAAAGCTCGGTCTCCGTTACGCGCTGCAGATTCCGCAAGTCGCCGCAAGCGGCTGGACCGGCTCGCGTTCAGGACGGCGCGCGGGCAGTTCGATTGATTTTCAAGATTACCGCGAATACCAACCCGGCGATGACTTGCGGTTCATTGACTGGGGCATCTATGCGCGCACCGACCGGCTCACCGTGAAATTATTTCGCGAGGAAGTCACACCGCATCTCGACCTGATCCTGGACGGCTCACGCTCGATGAATCTGGAAGCCACCGCGAAAGCCGCCGCCGTCGCCCAACTCGCCGCGCTGCTGACCACCGCGGCGGCGAACGCGCAATGCACGCAGGCCGTCTGGCTTTCCGGCGAAGGGTTTCAACGCCTGCCTAACGACATGCTCACCCCGTCCGCCTGGGATAAACTGGATTTGACCAGCCAGCGCACGCCCGAACAATCCTTCGAGATTCTGCCGCCCAAATTTCGCCGGCTCGGCGTGCGCGTGCTGATCAGCGACTTACTGTGGCCTGGCGACCCGCTCCACCTGCTGCGCCGCTTGCGCGACGGCGCGGCTTCCCTGTTTGTCATCCAATTGCTCGCGCGCGATGACGCAACACCACCGGACCACGGCAATCTCCGCGTCGTGGACAGCGAGACGGGCGCCGAAAGCGAGATCTACATTGATTCCGGCATCGCGAAACAATACGCGGAAAATCTAGCGCAATTACAGCAGTCGTGGAGCGACGCGTGCCGCCAGTGCGGCGCTCAGATGACCACGCTCCTCGCCGAAGATTTGGCCGACTCGCTGGGCGAACTGGAAGCCATGCAACTGCTCACGCCCGCATGATCCCGTTCCTCACCTATCCGCTCGCATTGATCGCGCTGGCCGCCGTACCCACGCTCGCGGCGATTTACCTGCTGCGAAACCGCTTTCGCCGGCGGCCGGTTTCGAGCCTGGTCTTGTGGCGTTTTCAAGTCCAGTCCAGGGCCGGCGGGGCAAAATTGAATCGGCTCCAGCTCCCGTTGCTATTCTTTCTCGAAATGCTCGTGCTCGTGCTGCTCGCCGTGGCCGCCACGGGGCCACAGTGGAAACTGCCGCAATCCACGCGGCCGCTCATCGTGGTCCTCGACGACTCTTTTTCCATGCGTGCAACGCGCGACGGTGTCTCCGCGCAAACCCGCGCGCATGATTTTCTGGAAAAACTTTTTCGCCGCCAGCCGCCGCCGTCCACGCGACTGATTCTGGCCGGAACCGAACCGCGTTCACTTGGTTTGACCGTAAAAAATTGGCGCGCTGTGGACGATCTTTTGCCGCAATGGCAATGCTGGTCGCCCGCGTCGACACTTGATGCCGCCGTCACACTCGCCGCCGAAATCGGCCGGCAGCAGGCGAACATTCTCGTTCTCACTGACCACAGGCCGGCCAGCGATACGATTTCCAACCCGCGGCTGGAATGGCACGCGTTTGGGCTGCCGCTGGACAACGTCGCCTTTGTCAACGCCTCGCGCACCGCCTTTGGCGATCAGGATCGCTGCCTACTGGAAGTTGCCAATCTTTCCGGCGGCACGCGAGCGACATCGCTGCTAGTGCAGGCCGGTTCAAATGCGGTGCAACGCTCGCTGCTCTCGTTGGGCGCGCACGAAAGCCAGCGGATTGTTTTCAATATTCCCGCCAGCGCACCCGCGCTGCGCGCCGCGCTGGGGTCGGATGCGCTGGCCGAGGACAACGAGATTCAATTGCTGCCACAGGTCCGGCGGCATGTGCGGGTTCAAGTCACTCTCACCAATGACATTTTGAGCGCGCTGGTGAACCGCACGCTGGACGCGACCGGACTACGGGCCGCAATTTCCAGCAGCCCCGAACTGGTCATCCACGAGACGGATTCGGTCACCAGCAGCAATTCCTGGAGCCTGTGCTGGTCAGGTTCCGGCGCGACGAACGCTTATACCGGCCCATTCATCGTGGACACTTCGCATCCACTGGCCGCCGGCATCAACCTTGCAGGCGTAGTCTGGTCGGCAACGGTCGCCACGAATCCACCGGGTAATGTGCCGGTGATTCTGGCTGGAAATATTCCACTGCTATCCGTGCGTGAGGACACACTGGGCCGGATGCACCTGCTGGCAAATTTGAATCCAGATTTATCCACACTCCAAAACACACCGGACTGGCCGATTCTGTTTTGGAATATTTTGAACTGGCGTATTTCTGAAATGCCCGGTCTCAAGGAAAGCAATGCGCGGCTGGGCGCGGAAGTGTTTTTGAAATGCGCCGGCGCGCCGGTGACCATTACGCTGCCGGATGGAACCAGAAATTCATTTCCAAAAACCGGCGGCGAATTGGCGCTGGAAACGCCGATGCCGGGAATTTATGCCGTCACGTTGGGCACAACAACGAACCAATTTGCCGTCAATGTGCTCACGGCGGACGAATCGGATTTATCGGCCTGCACCAGCGGACAATGGGGCAAGTGGAGCGAAAACACCGAACACCGGCTCGAGGAATCCTCGGTCATGTGGATCTTCGGTTTGCTCGCGCTGGCGTTGTTAACCACCCATCTTTATTTGGTGGCGACGGCGAAAGGAGGCGGCTGATATGCCGGTTCTTTTCCAACCTGTGTGGATGCTGCTACTGGTTCCGGTGGCGGTGGCCTGGTGGACTTGGCCGCTGCCGGGCCGCTGGCTGAAAGCTTTGCGGGCGCTGATTTTTCTGCTCGTCGTCCTGGCGCTGGCACAACTCGCGATAAAACTCCCCGACCGCGCCGGAACGGTCATCGTGGTGGCTGATCGCAGCGAATCCATGCCCGCCAACGCCGCCGCATCCGAAAAAGAAATCATCAGCCTGCTGCACAAGTCCATGGGACCGCGCGATCAGTTGGGCGTTGTTTCGTTCGGACGCGATGCCGCCGTAGAGCAGTCGCCGCAACGAGGTGAATTTGCCGGGTTCACGGCACAAGTGGGCACGGATCATTCGCGTTTGAACGACGCGCTTGAATCAGCCTTGTCCTTGATGCCGCCGGATGGCGGCGGACGCATTCTGGTCCTGTCGGATGGCAAGTGGACCGGCAAAAATCCGGCCATCGCCGCCGCCCGCGCCGCCGGTCGCGGCGTGGCCGTTGATTATCGGCTACTCGCACGCACGCCGGTGGGCGATGTGGCCATTCAAAGCTTTCTCACGCCATCCTGGGTCCGGCCCGGTCAGGCCTTCGTCTTGAATGCCTGGGTGCAATCGCCCGCCGAACAGGAAATCCGATATCAGCTCCGGCGCGGGGATGAAATCATTTCCGCCGGAACGAAAACCCTATCCGCCGGGCGCTCGCGATTAATTTTTCGCGACCGCGCATCCAAGGCGGGCATAAACGAATATGTGATCACGATTCAAGGCACGCAAGCCGACCCGGTGCCTGAAAACAACTCAGCCCGTGCGCTTGTCGGCGTGGAAGGTTCCCGACCGATTCTAGTGGTTTCCTCGGCGGCGGATAATTCTGGACTGGTGAAATTACTACGCGCCGGTGGAGTCGAGACCGTGGGTAAATCTCCAACCCAATGCCAGTGGTCGCTCGAAGCCCTCTCGCAGTATTCCGCCGTGCTGTTGGAAAATGTCCCGGCCGGACAGATTGGGATGAGCGGCATGGAGACACTGGCTGCATGGGTCGAGGAGACCGGCAGCGGGCTGGCGATGACCGGCGGGCAAAAATCTTACGGACCCGGCGGCTACTTCAAGTCGCCGCTGGAACGGGTGCTGCCCGTCTCGATGGAAATGCGCAAGGAGCATCGCAAGTTAAGTGTGGCGGTCGTGGTGGCGCTCGACCGTTCCGGCAGCATGTCCATGCCAGCGGGCGGCGGACGCATCAAGATGGATCTGGCCGACCTCGGCACGGTGCAGGTGCTGGATCTATTGTCGCCCATGGACGAAATCGGCGTGTTCGCCGTGGACACCACGCCACATGAGATTGTCCCGTTGGACACGGTGGAAAGAAACCTATCCTATCGCAATCAAATCCTGGCCATCGGCTCGATGGGCGGCGGTATTTATATTTACGAAGCACTGGTGGCATCAGCGCGGATGATTTCCGGTGCGCAGGCCCAGACCAAGCACATCATTCTTTTTGCCGACGCGTCAGACTCGGAGCAGTCCATGCACTACGAAGAGATAGTGGACAAACTGCGCGAGGCCGGCGTGACGGTCAGCGTCGTCGGCTTGGGCACGGATCACGATTGCGATGCGAATCTGCTCAGGGACATCGCGCGGCGCGGCGGCGGCGAATGTTATTTCAGCGACAACCCCGATGAAATACCGCGCATTTTCGCACAAGACACGTTCACCATCGCGCGCAGCACATTCATTGACCAACCGACACCGTTTCAAATCACTGCCGGGTATTCGCTGCTTGGCTCCCCACCGGCGGCGGCGCCGGCGGCGCTTGGCGGCTACAATCTCTGTTACCTCCGGCCGCAAGCCAACCTTGCCGCCGTTACCACCGACGAATATAAGGCGCCCGTCGTCGCGTCGTGGAATGCTGGCAACGGCCGCGTCCTCTGCTACCTCGGCGAGGCGGATGGAAAATACAGCGGCGACTTGGCGCACTGGAATCAGGCCGGAGAATTTTATGCGACGCTCGCGCGCTGGGTCGAAGGCCAGCATCAGCCATTGCCCGACGATCTGCTGCTGACACAGGATATCCGCGATGGCGTTTGCGTGGTGCAACTTCATCTCGATCCGGCACGCAAAACAGAATTTTTTTTTACCCTCCCCAGCATCCGAGTGCTGCATGGCATTCCCGGTGCCGCCCCAGCGAAGGAAACCGTGGCGTTGCAATGGAAAAATGCCGACCTGCTCGAAGCTGTGATTCCGATCGGCGGGCGCGAGACGGTATTGAACACGGTCGAGATTACGGGTCAGCAGCCCGTCACCCTGCCGGCGGCGTGCCTGCCGTATTCGCCGGAATACGCGCCTGACCAACCAGGTCGGGGAGCCGCGACGCTCGCACAAATCGCAACGACAACAGGTGGAAAAGAACGTGTCGAGATACCGAAGATCTGGAACGAGTTACCCATCAAATCTCGCTTCGTCGAACTGGCGCCATGGTTGCTAGTTCTGGCTACGCTTTTGTTTCTGCTGGAGATTTTGGAGCGGCGCACCGGCTGGGTTTCACGCTGCTTCAAGCTTCAACCAGCCGGGGTTACCATTGAGCCGGGGGAGACAAAAACTTCCAGCACCGCCCCGGAAGAAAAACCAGTTTTCCCGTGGCTGATTCGCAAGCCCGCGCACAAAACCAAGACACCAACCGACACCAAAACCATCACGCGGCCGGCGGATACCGCTGCGCCATCGCAACCAAGCACCGCGCCAGAGAAACCAGCCGACACCGAATCCGCGATTGACGCCTTGCGCAAAGCTCGCGAACGCGCGAACCGACGCACGGATAAAGATCGTTAGCTAGTATATCCGTTTGTTCAGACGCAGCACGGTTGCCACCACCAGAATATAGTAAATGAAAGGGGCCCTATCAGGACACCCTGCACGACAATTTCGGCAATCTGATTTCCCAAGATTGATTGCGTAACGGGTTTCTGTTACTGAATCGGCGTGCCCGATCCAAGCCTGTTACTCCTCATCCCGGCTTACAACGAAGAAGCGCGCATCGAACCGGTGCTGCGCGAGTTCGCAGATTTTTTCGGGCGCAATTATTCCGGCCCGTTCCAACTGGTTGTGGTTCTCAACGGTTGCCGCGATAACACGCTGGGCGTGGTGCAGAGCGTGGCAAAGGATTCTTCCTGCATCGGCTGGTTGGATTTTCCCGCAGCCATCGGCAAAGGCGGCGCACTGATCGAGGGACTAAAGCTAGCGGGCAAGGCGGATTTGATCGGCTATGTGGACGCGGATGGTGCGACGCCGCCGCACGCTTATCTGGATCTGGTTAAAAAAATTGGCACGCCGGATTGCGTAATCGGGTCGCGCTGGCTGCCGGGCGCGGTGATTCATCAGTCACAGACAGGGAACCGCCAGTTTGCCAGCCGCGTTTTTCATTTTATCGTGCAGTCGCTGTTCTGGATGAACATCCGCGACACGCAATGCGGCGCGAAGGTGATGAAGCGCGAAGTCGCCGAAAAAATCCATCCAACTCTGCGCATCGCCGACATGGCGTTCGACATCAATCTGCTCTACTCCATGAAGCGCGCCGGCTTCCAGATCCTCGAAGTGCCGACGGAATGGACAGACAAGGCTGGTTCCAAGGTCGCGCTGGGGCGTTCGTCGCTGACAATGTTTTTATCCGTGGTGCGGGTGCGGCTGATTTATTCGCCGTTCTATAAATTACTCCGCCCCTTGCGTCCGCTCGAGGCGTGGGTTTATAAAAAATTGCGCGCCCCCCTGCCATTACCCGCAACTCAGACTTCAGCGCAACAAAACCCATCGGAGTGAACGCCCGCTCGAAACGTTTCGCAATTTATCTGCTGGCTTTGGGGCTTTTCACAACCCAAGTAAACCACCCGCAGACCAGAAACAGTAGCAGGTTGAAAGCCCCAAGCGTTTGTAGCACCACGGCGAGCTTGCCGGGAAAATGATTTAACATCGCCGGCAGCGTAAAACCATAGGCAACCGCCAGCACCACCATGAACGGCACCACGGTGAAACGTCCGCGCGCCAGCAGGTCGTTGACCATCACGTTCGCCAGCGCCAGCGGCACCATCGCCGCCGCATACCACGGCAGGAGCGCCGTCGTGGCGGCGACATAACTGGTCTTGTAAACAAACTTCACCATCACCGGGCCGACCAGCCACAAGCCGAGTCCGCCGCAAATCGCCAGCACCGCCGTGCCCAACACGACCAGATTGAATAGATTACTCTTTTCTGATTTCGCCGCCGCGTGGACGATTTTGGGAAACATCACCGCCGCCAGCGGCAGGACCAGCCAAAGCAGTGCGCGCGACAATGTACCCGCCGCCACATAAGGCGCCATTTCGTCACCGGTGAAATACGCCTTCGCGAACATCGTGTCCGCCGTGAACATGAACTGGCACGCCCCGAAGCCAAATAGCAGCGGCATAATTTGGCGAAGCAAGCCTTTACCATCAAACTTCTCAGTCTTTAGCGTCCACAAATCCCGAGTCCGCCAGACGGCGATGAAAGCCGCCAAACCAATGCCGATCAATGCGCCCGACATCATTCCCGCCGCACCCAAGCCCAACGCCAGCACGAGCAACGCCGCTGCGGCAAAACGCCCCACACCACCGAAAATTGAAGCCCAGCCGAGCCAGAAAAAATCCTGCCGCCCCTGTAATATCCCACAGAACATCGGCAACCACAGTGACGCAAGGATTAATGGCAGCGTCACCCACAAACCAAGTGCGTCCGGCAAATGCCAGCCCGCGACGATTTGTTTCTGAAAAAATAAAACCGTCAGAGCGCCAACAATCCACACGATGAACGTCCACAACCACGCCAGCCGGATCAGTCCCGACAACTGGCGCTCGCGGCCTGTGGCCAATGCCAGCGCCGATTGTTGCGCGAAAACCATCTGCAACGGCATGGTTGGCAGACAAGCCACCACCATCAGCAGCGTGCCGAACGCCGCGTATTGCGATTCGGGAATGGACTTGGATAGGAAATGCACGCCCCACGTCATCGCGCCGCCCGCGATGTTGGCGATCATCAGCCAGCCGCTCTGGCGAAAAAACGCCGCGTGCGGCTTGTGGTCAATCGTTGGAATAGATGGCGGTTTTTCGGCAGACATAGATTTTGGACAATACGCAAGCGGGGCCGTTCAGGGAAGTGATTTCAAGAAATTCAACAGCATATCTTTTCCGTGCTCCAGCGAAACCAGTGAAATCCACTCGTCCGCCGTGTGCGCTTGCGCAATGTCGCCTGGTCCGAACACTACGCTCGGAATCCCGCCCGCCGACAACACCGCCGCGTCGCAAAAATAATCCACGCCGAGCGGGCATAATTGGCCGGTCGCGCGCATAAAACTTTTGACGAGTGGCAGCTTAGGATTAGTCTCCAGTGGCAGGGCGGGCGCAAGTTTGGTGCTAAAAAACTTGGCGGACAGTTTTTTCACCTTTAACAACGCCGCCATTTCCCGGCGGACGGATGCTTCTGTCTCACCCGGCAGCGTGCGCCGATCAATGGCTATGATGCAGCTGTCCGGCACAATGTTCGGCTGGGTGCCGCCGGAAATTTTTCCCACGTTCACCGTGCCCGCGCCGAGCAGTTTATGTTTCCGCCGCTTCAACTGCGCCGCATAATCCGTTTCCAGCACATTTACGATGCGCGCCATTTCATGCACGGCATTCTGCCCAAGGTGCGGTGTGGCGCCGTGGGCCGCACGCCCGCACGTGGCAAGCTCCAGCCACAAGCTGCCTTTGTGCGCCGTGACGACCTGAAGTTTGGTCGGCTCGCCGACAATGGCCAGGTTCGCCTTAAATCCGCCGGCTGCCAAAGCGCGGGAGCCGGCTTGAGCGTGTTCCTCATCAATCAATCCGGCGAAGACAATTTCTGTTTCCTGCGGTCGGGATTTGGAATTAGCCAATTCGCACAGCGCAGCGAGCATGGCGGCAACGGAACCTTTCGTGTCGCAGGCTCCGCGACCATGCAGGCGGCCGTGCTTGCGCTGCGGAATAAATTGCCGCCCATCCGCGCCAACCGTGTCCAGATGCGGCGCTAGTAAAATAATCTGCTTGATTGGGTTGCGTGGCAACAGTCGCACGATGACGTTGGATCGTCCAGGCAAGACTTTTTGGAATTCCACATCCAGACCGGCGCGGGCGGCGGTGGCAGCCAAAAATTCTGCGGCGTTTTTTTCACCGGCTTGCGGATGGCGTGGTGACAAGAAAGCAGGATTCACGCTCGGCAAAGCGATGAGTTCAGCCAGCAACTTTTCTGTGCGCATCACCTGAAGAGAATGTCACAGCCGGCGCCCGGACGAAAGGGAATTGCCGCCCGAAGCTGCGAAAGTGGTGGTAGGTGATGGATTCGAACCATCGAAGGCGTAAGCCGACAGATTTACAGTCTGCACCCTTTAGCCACTTGGATAACCTACCACGAAAGGGATGCGTATTAAGCCATGTCCCGACCCGCTTGTCAATCCGCCGGCTTGCAAAAACCAGGGCCCGCATGCTGGCGGCAAGGAGCCGCAATTTTCCTTGGCCATCCTACTATGACACTTTTTACTATGACACTTTTCCTTTGAATTTGTGTGGCGAGTCAATTTGTTTTAGGCTGGTCGGATGTTCGATTCGTTAAGCAGCAAGCTCCAAAACGCCTTTAAGAACCTGCGCGGCCTCGGGAAAATTTCCGAAGCCAACGTCGGCGACGCTTTGCGCGAGGTGCGAATGGCCTTGCTCGAAGCCGATGTGAACTTCAAGGTCGCCCGCGATTTCATTGAGCGCGTCAAGACCAAGTCGCTGGGCGCGGAAGTCATCACCAGCGTCCAGCCCGGCCAGCAGATCATCAAATTCGTCAGCGACGAACTGACGGATTTGCTGGGCTCGCAAAATGCCGCTCTGAATCTTTCCGGTAATCCGAGCTGCCTGATGCTGGTCGGTTTGCACGGCGCAGGCAAAACCACTTCCGCCGGGAAGCTGGCGCGGTTGCTCAAGAAACAAGGTCGCGCGCCGCTGCTGGTGGCGGCGGATGTGTATCGTCCGGCGGCGATGGATCAGCTGGAAACGCTCGGCAAACAGGTAGAAGTGCCGGTGTTCCTCAAGCGCGGCGAGACGGATGTGTTGAAAATCGCGCGCGAGGCTTTGGCCTTTGCCAACACCAACAATTGCAACGTCGTCATCTTCGACACCGCGGGCCGTTTACAGATTGACGAGCCACTCGTGCAGGAACTCGTCCGCTTGCGCGATCTCGTGAAGCCGCAGGAAATTTTGCTCGTGCTCGACGCCGCCACCGGCCAAGAAGCGGTGAACGTCGCCACGCATTTCGACCAGGCGCTGAACATCACCGGCTCCATCCTCACCAAACTCGACGGCGATGCGCGCGGCGGCGCGGCGTTGAGCCTGAAAAGCGTCACCGGCAAGCCGATCAAGTTTGCCGGCGTTGGCGAAAAATTGGACGAGTTCGAACCCTTTCATCCCGAACGCATGGCGTCACGCATTTTGGGCATGGGCGACGTGGTCAGTTTGGTTGAGAAAGCCGCCGAGGCCGTGAACGAGGAAGATGCCAAGCGCATGGAGGAAAAGATGCGCAAGGGTGAGTTTTCGCTGGAAGACTTTCTGGAGCAGTTACGCGCGATGAAAAAACTGGGCTCGCTCGAAAGCATCATGAAAATGCTGCCCGGCGGCGGCGATGCCCTGAAACAGATGGATATCGGCAAGCAAGAGCAGGAATTCAAACGCATGGAAGGCATGGTTTGCGCGATGACGCTGAAGGAGCGGCGCAATCCGGTGATTCTCAACGCCAGCCGCCGCCGCCGCATCGCCGCCGGGAGCGGCGTGACGGTGACGGAGCTGAACACGATGCTCAATAAATTTTTCCAGATGCAGACGATGATGAAAAAGATGGGCAAGATGTCCAAGATGATGGGGAAGATGGGCGGTGCCATGCCGGGGATATTCCGACGTTGATTTACTTTTGCGAGTGTGCCAACCGTGCCAACCGCAACGACTGTTGGCACAATTCCCTGTGCCATAATTTTCCAGTTCACTAGATCTCGCCAGAACACAATTTCAGAAAACCTTTGATTTCATTGGTTTTTTCACCATCGGCCACGTTGGCATTGCGCAAGCTAAATAAAAGTGGTTGGCAATTTAACCATTAAACGAAAGGAACATGATTATGAAATTGATGCAATATCAACGTCTCGGACTGGCGTGGCCGACTTTTGGCCGACTGACCAGCTGGCAAGATGAACTGGATCGTTTGTTTGAAGCGCCGATGACCACGTGGGCGCCGGCTTTGGATGTCCATGAGGACAAGGACAACTTCAGCATCCGCGTGGAACTGCCCGGCATGAAGCGCGAAGACATCGAAGTCTCGCTGCAAGACGGCGCGCTGGTCATCTCCGGCGAACGCAAGGAAGAGAAGGTTCACGAAGGCACCGAAGTGCATCGGCAGGAACGGTTTTACGGCCGGTTCTCCCGGGCACTCACCCTGCCATCGGCGGTAGCGGGCGATAAGGTAAAGGCACAATATAAGGATGGCATCCTGACCGTCACGTTGCCCAAGGCTGAAGAAGCCACACCAAAAGCCATTACCGTCAGCGAATAACCCGTGTTAAAAAGCAAAAGGCGGGAACTTGATTGGTTCCCGCCTTTTGTCATCCGACGCTTTTTAAACGCGAAGATAAACGTAAACCGAGAAGGACACGGCAGCCATACCGGCGGCGGCCGCGAGCGACCAGATCAAACTTTTCTGGCGTGCCGCAATGGCAAAGGTGGAAACGATTACCGCCAACTGGGCTGCCAGCATCCCGAAGAAAAACTTTGCGCTCCGCTTGTGGTGGTGTTCGGCGGAAATGTTCCCCTTACGCACCTGCAACTCGTAAATGCCCGCCACAGATTGATTCAACCGCGCCTCGGCATCGTAACGGGCCGCGGTGTAGCGCAACCGCGCCGCGCTAAAATCGCGGAACGTGCGCTTGTCGCCGGCCATCAGGGTCTCGTCGAGCTTGTCTACCGTTTTGTTGATGGGTTTTGCCGCGTTATCAAAGGCGGTAACGGCATCTTTCGCCGCCACGAGCGCGGCGGCCAGCGTGGCATCGTTGACTTTGTCCAGCGCCGCCGTGACGTCGCTTTCCGGCTTGGAACTGTCCATGACCGCCAGGGCAGCACCCACACCTTCAGCAAATTTCGCCGGGGTGGCGGGCGGCATTTCGTTCTTCGTCAAGGCGGCGATGGCGGTTATGTCCACGCCCAGCAAGGCTTCCGCCGTCAGCGGATTCACATCGGTGGTGGCCGCCAGCAGATCCAGAGTGTTATGGGCGACGGCACTGCGAAGCTTTTTAGCCTGATAATAACTCCACTGGTCGCCGGCCTTGGACTGGAGCTGCGCGGCGGCCGAACGCTCATATTGCGCCTTGGTCATCTCGCTGGACGCGAGGCCCGCGAGCATCGTGGCGATAACCGTCATCACAATGGGCGTGGCCCCGATGATTTTACCCCAATTATTTTGCGGCAAATCTTTTTTGAGTTCGTCCGGGATTTGAATTTTGGGAGCCATAAATATTTACGATTCGCGCATAAGCTACACAAAATAATTTTTCTCCGCCAGTCTGCAAAACGCATTGCCGTCTGGGGCCAAAAAACTCACCATCACGAAGTGAATGAAATCTGGCTAAGCCCTTTGGTCGTCGCCCAGACACAGCTTATCGCCCGCAGCTTGAAGCATTGGACGGGACGCGAGCTGCTGGTGGGAAGTTTTCCGGCAACGGAACTCGCGGAGAATATTTTTCGCGCGCCGTTCATTCTGGTTTCGCACGGCACAGAGACAGATCCGGTTTTGAATTACGGCAACGCCGCCGCGCTCGCGCTTTGGGAGATGTCCTGGGCCGAACTCACGCGCACGCCGTCGCGCCTGACCGCCGAGGCACCCAATCGCGAGGAGCGCGCCCGCTTGCTCGCGGCCGTCACGAACCGCGGTTTTATTGACGACTATTCCGGGGTCCGCATCTCCAAATCCGGCCGCCGCTTCCGCATCGCACGGGCAACCGTTTGGAATCTGCTGGATGAAAATGAACATTATTCCGGCCAGGCGGCGATGTTCTCGCACTGGGAATTTCTTTGATTCAAGGGCGGATTCAAAACCACTTTTTCTTTTTGAAATACCAATAGGTCGCGGCGGTTGAAACGATCATGCAGATGCCCGCCGTCATATAGCCGTGCTTGTGGCTCAATTCGGGCATGTCCTGAAAATTCATCCCATACCAGGTCCCGATCATCATCAGCGGCGTGGTGATGACGGTGATGAGCGTGAGCAGCTTTACGACTTCGCCGGTCTGGTTGGACGACATGTTGAGATAAATCTGCAAAATGCCGGTCAACGAATCGGCGTAACCCTGCGCGAGCTCGCCGATATGAAACAGCGAATCATAGACATCACGGAAATACGGCACGAGATGCGGGCGGACCAACTTGAACTCGCCCTGCGCAAAACGGCTCAACACTTCGCGTTGCGGCCCGATGATCTGGCGCAGGTGCAACACTTCCTTCTTTACCTGCAAAATTTCATTAAGAGTTTCCTTGCTCGGCTTCTGGAAGGCGAGCTGTTCCAGCTCGGCAATCTCCACCGAGAGTTCATCCAGCGCGGGCTTGTAGTTGTCCACCAAGTTGTCGAGCAGTGAATGGGCCACGCGATCGGGGGCGCGGGCGATGTTCATCGTGCCATTGAGCGCCCGCTCCTCCACGACCGTAACGCTGCGCAGCGGCTCATCGTGATAGGTCACCAGGAAATTTTTGCCGAGAAAGAAATTCAGTTCGCTCGTGCCAAAGCAGCCGTCTTTGCGGCTGTAATCCACCGCATGAATGACCATGAAGAGATACGGCGTGAACATGTCGTCTTCCTTCGGCGAATACTCCTCGACCTTCGGCGACGGACTCGGTTGGACGCAATCCTCGATGGACAGCGGATGAAAATGAAAAATCTGTTCCAGCACTTCCTTGTTCTCAAAGGCGGTCGGCTTTTCAAGGTCCACCCAAAGGAAAAGATTGGTATCTGCCAGCAACGTCGGCATCAGGAACGGCTCGATGTCCTTAGTGTGCAGCTTGCCCTGCGTCGTGAATGCAAATGAGCGGATCATGAATTGTTTAGCCGTGTTGTTTGGTAAATGCTAGGCGCAAGCTCCTTCAAGGCAAGTTTCGTTTATCAAACCCGAGTAGGTCCTGCGAAGCTGACCACCCCACTTTGCTTCTTGGTTTCCCCCTGTAATTTATGGTTTAATGACCGTCGCCATTTTTATGGAAGACACGAATTCACTCATCGAACAGCGCAAGGCCAAGCTCAAATCGCTGGAAGCCAAGGGCATTTTCCCGTTCCAAAATAAATTTACGCCCGACACCCAGTGTAACGTCGCCCGCAGCGGCTTCGATTCTGGCGCCCTGCCCGAAGGTCAGCGCGTGTCCGTCGCCGGCCGCATCACCGCGCACCGCGACATGGGCAAATCCATGTTCATTGACGTGCGCGATCAGAGCGGACGCATCCAGGTTTACGCGCAGAAAAATGTCCTCGGCGACGACCAGTTCACCATCTTCACGCACCTTGACCTCGGCGATTTTGTCGGCGTCACCGGCACTTTGTTCCGCACCAAGACCGGCGAACCAAGCATCAAGCTGGAAGCTTTCACCATTCTCGCCAAATCGCTGCGCCCGCCACCGGCGAAATGGTATGGCCTCGAAGACACCGAAATCCGTTACCGTCAGCGCTATCTCGACCTTATCGCCAATCCCGACGTGAAAGACGTGATGCTCAAGCGCAGCGCGATCATCCACGAGATCCGGAATTTTTTCCACGAACGCAAATACGTCGAGGTCGAAACACCCGCGATGCAGGCGATTCCCGGCGGCGCGGCGGCGCAGCCGTTCAAAACGTTTCACAACGCGCTTGGCTGCGAATTTTATTTGCGCATCGCGCTGGAGCTTTATCACAAACGACTGTTGGTCGGCGGCATTGATAAACTGTTTGAGATCGGCAAGAACTTCCGCAACGAAGGCCTCTCGCGCCGACACAATCCTGAATTCACGATGCTTGAAGCTTATTGCGCGTTTGGCGATTACAACACGATGATGGAAACTGTTGAATCTCTCATCAAACACGTTGCGCAGAAAGTGCTTGGCACGCTCGTTATCGAATTCAAGGACGCCGAAGGCAAAGTCACCCGGACGATTGACCTCACCCACTGGCGGCGCGCGAAATACAACGACCTCATCAAGGAAAAGTGCGGCGCGGATTGGTTCACCCTTTCCGCCGCCGAGCGCCGCCAAAAGGCGCACGACCTAGGCGCGGAAATCGGCAAGGAGTTTGAAGATTTTGAAGTCACGAACGCCGTGTTCTCCAAATTCATCGAACCAACGCTTATCAACCCGACGTTCGTCACGCATCTGCCGAAGGAACTCGTGCCGCTCGCCAAGCTCACGCCGGAAGATCCGACGACGGTTGAGGTCTTCGAATGCTGCATCAACGGGCAGGAGATTTCGCCCGGCTACACCGAGCAGAACGATCCGATTCAGCAGCGCGCCACGCTGGAACATCAGGCGGGCGGCGAACAGCAGAAGCTGGACGAGGATTTCCTCGTCGCGCTCGAACACGGCATGCCCCCGGCGGGCGGCATCGGCATCGGCATTGACCGCCTGTGCATGATGCTCCTCGGTCAGGAAAGCATCCGCGATGTGATTTTGTTCCCGCAGTTGAAGCCGAAATAACAAAACAAGGTAGGGACGAGTTGCCGCTCGTCCGATTATTTTGGGCCGCGCAGCCGCGCGGCCCTGCCATTTTATAAAATTTACATGTTAACCGTAGCTGGACTTTCTAAATCATTTGGCGGACGCGAACTGTTTGACGACGTGTCGTTGAACATCATGTCGGGTGACCGCATTGCCATCACCGGGCCGAACGGCGCGGGCAAATCCACGCTCATCAAAATCATCCTCGGCAAAGAGGAACCAGATGCGGGCAGCGTGTCATTCATCCGCGGCACGCGCGTCGGCTATCTGCCGCAGGAAAGTGAGCCCGCCGGCGACGAAACCGTGATGGAAGTCGCCGTGCCGCACGAGCACGAGCATGACGGTCAGTTCATAGCCAAGGTGAAACAGATTCTCGCCAGCCTTGGCTTCAAGCAGACGGATCACGACCGGCCGGCCAAGGAAATGTCCGGCGGCTGGATCATGCGGGCGCACCTCGCGCGATTGCTCGCGGAAGAGCCGGATCTGTTGATGCTCGACGAGCCGACGAACCATCTCGATCTCGAAACGCTCATCTGGTTTCAGGATTATTTAAAATATTATCCCGGCGCGATTCTGATGATTTCGCATGACCGCGAATTTTTAAACAATCTTTGCACACACATCGCGGAACTGCGCGCGTCGAAGATCATGCGCTACACGGGCAACTACGACGAATATCTGGTGCAGCGGGCCGCCGCCGAAGTGACGATGGCCGCAACCGCATTGGCGCAACAGCGCAAGATTGATCAGTTGCAGACCTTCGCCGACCGTTTCGGCGCCAAAGCCAGCAAAGCTTCGCAGGCACAGAGCAAGCGCAAGCAAATCGAACGCATCAAGGAAGAGATGGTCGAGATGCCCAGCGGCCCCGAAGCAACGATGGGTTTTCGTTTTCCGCAGCCGCAACGCAGCGGCCAGCGCGTCATCACGCTGGAGAAAATCAAATTCGGCTACGGCGATAAACCGATTTACGACGGTATTGATTTTGAAGTGGAACGCGACCAGCGCATCGTGCTCGTCGGCCCGAACGGCGCGGGCAAATCGACGTTGCTCAAACTGCTTGCGCAAGTGCTCACGCCGCAATCGGGCGTTCACAAGCTCGGTCACAACGCTAAATTCGGCTATTTCGCGCAGCATCGCGCGGCAATGTTGAATCCCAAGCACACAGTATTTCAAGAGGCGATGGATACGCCGCAGCGCATCACCGAGCAGGCCATCCGCACGGTGCTGGGCAGCTTTCTGTTTCGTGGCGATGATATTTACAAACCAGTGAGCGTGTTGAGTGGTGGAGAAAAAAGCCGGCTAGCGCTGGTGAAATTGCTGCTCGATCCGCCGAATCTGCTGCTGATGGATGAACCAACCACGCACCTTGATTTAGCCAGTGTGGACGCGCTGATCGAAGCCTTGAAGCAGTATCAAGGCACGCTGGTTTTCATCAGCCACGATGTGCATTTCATCCGGCAGTTGTCCACGCACGTCGTCCGCGTCGAGGCCGGCACGCTCAAGCATTTTGGCGGCGGCTACCAGTATTACCTGGACAAGACGGCGCAGACAGCGCGGGCGGCCCTGACCAGTTCGAGTTTTGGCAGCGTGGTCAGCCGCCCCGTCGTGCCGCCAGCAGATCGCAAGGAGCAAAAACGTCTGGAAGCCGCCCAACGGCAGGCGCGCTCCCATAAAAAATCGGAAATCCAAAAGCGCATTGCCGCGTTGGAAAAGGAAATCGCCGACCTTGAAGCCAAAGAACGCGATTACGCGGCTGAGCTGGAAAAACCGGAAACGTATCATTCCGGCGGGCGCGCGACACAGATCAACCGCGAACTGGTCCATGTCTCCGACCGGCTGGAAGCGGCCAACGCTGAATGGGAAAGCGCGGGCGCAGAACTGGAGGCGTTCGAGGCAGAACCAGGGGCGCAATAAATCTCACAGCCAGCTTTTCAACCGCTCGCGTAAAATTCCCCGGGCGCGATAAAGCCTTGATTCCACAGCCTTCGGCGTTGATTCCAAAATCTTCGCGGCTTCGGCGATACTACGCTCTTCCCATTCGCACAGCACAATCGCCGCGCGCAAATCTTCGGGCAGATTTTTTATAGCAGCACGCACCGCCTTGGCGCGTTCGGCAGCAAGGGCGGCTTCTTTTGGCGTAGGTGCATTAGCGGGCAACGTGCTGCCGAGCGTCTGCTCCGTTTCTTGATTCTCCGCATCCAGCGAGAGGTTGGGATGCCGCGAACGCCAGCGAAAATGATTGCGGGCGAGGTTGGCGGCGATGGTGAACAGCCAGGTGGAAAATTTCTGCCCCGGGCGATAACTTTTGCAGGATTTAAAAACCCGGACAAAAGTTTCCTGCGCCAGATCATTGGCGTCGTCCTCATTGCCAGCCATGCGGCAGAGAAAATGGAATACGGACGTCGCGTGGCGCTCCATCAAGTCATTCAACGCGGCATCGTTGCCGGCGGCAAGCCGCTCCATATCCGCCCGATCTTGGGCGTCGGCGTCAGTGGTGATGCTCATGGCCTGTATCACCCGACATGGATTGTTCCATCTGCTCGTGAGCACCCAGCGTGAGCCGTTTCATCTCGGCCAGGTAGCGCCTGCCTTGTTCCGACGGCATCGCCTGACTCACGGCCGCAAAGTGTTCAAGCATCTGCGCCTGGCATTGCGCTCGCAACGCGGCAAGCTCGTTCAGCTTTGCCTGCGCCTCCGCGGTAAGATTGGAGTTGGTGCCGAGGGTGGATTCGAACTCACGCTTCTTCGCGGCAATTTTGGCACACATCTCGCCGCATTTTGGGAGATAACCTTCGTGCAGTTCGCGGATGCGTGCCAACGCCGCGTCACTCAAGTGAAATTCGTCCCGCAGCCAGGTCAAATCGTCCGCCGGATTGGCGCAGCACATGATAGCGGCGCGCTGGGCAGAAAAATATGAACCCATAAAAATCGCCCCGCCCAATGCCAGCGCGCCGAGGAGAATGACGAGCGAACGGTTCATGCTTAATGCGTGGAATGAGGCGCGACGGACGCAAGGTAGGTCATCTGCGCGTCTTGCCGGGCCACTTGCCGACCTTCCAGCGTGCCGGCCAGAATCCCAGCCAACAAAAGCACGGTCGCCGTAGCCATGGCAATGCGTGGACGCAAAACCAAATTGGCGAGCGCATCCAGCCACGATTCCGATTTAGTGAGCGTGTCGGCGTCCTTGATGCGGCGCCAGACGTTTTGCTGAAAGCGCGGCGGCAATTGGGGCGACACGCGGGCTTGACGAAGCAGCACGCTTATTTGCGTCGCTTCGGCAGGAAGTTGTTTTTCTCTCATAAGGCGAAAGGCGGCGGATTTTCCCGCCGCGCAGGTTTATCAATTATATCAAGTCGACACAACCCAGTTGAGCAATTTAGACACAATCATGGTATATTTTGGCAGCGCTACGCACGCTGTGTTTGCAGGTAATACCCCGCTCAATCGGAAATCCCGCAGAAAAAAGCCCCGGCCTAGGGGATGATCCGCTGGCCGGGGCTGGAAGAATGAAGCCGCATGCAGATAGCTGGCAGACTGCATTTCTTAAAGACCGCTGAATTCACAATTGCAAGTAACATGCCAAGCGTGATTCCGGCGCAGAGCCACACAAAGATGGACATTTCGACTTTTTCCCAGCCTTTCTAGTGGTGTAATTTGTTCCCGTCGGACAAAAGTAGTCATGCTAGAGACGATTTTATCGGTGGTGCAGGATTGGCTTAAAATTTTTGCGGGGTTTGTCTGGCGGTGGGGTAAGCAGAGTGTTCAAATCAAACACAACAACACAAAATATATGAAAAAATCCACCTTATACATTGCCCTGCTGGCTGGCACGTTCGGCGTTCTGGCCTTTTCACCGAAACTCCCGGCGGCGGACTGTGCCATGCCAGGTTGCTGCGGCGGCGCGGCGGAGGCCACCGTGATGGCTGATTCCAAAGTTACGCCTGATCTGCTTACCACCTGCCCCGTCTCCGGCGAAAAACTGGGCGAGATGGGCAAACCGTTCACCTTTACCTACAAGGATCAGGAAGTGAAACTGTGCTGCAAGGGGTGCAAGAAGGATTTCGACAAGAATCCCGAAAAATATATCAAACTCATCCGGGCGGCAGATAAGAAGTAAGTCGCAGGAAACCGGCCAGTCAGGCTCCTCATCAATCAACGGCCGGCACCGTGATTTTGTAGATCGCAGTGCCGGCCTCGTTTTGCAGACTGTATGAATAAGATTATCGCCAACTTGATGTTGGCCGCCCTGACGGGAATTTCCACAATCACCGTCCGCGCCGAACCAACCAGCACCAATACCGTGGTGATCACGCCGGATTATCTCGGCCAGCTCGCGGAACAAATGCGGACCAACAATCCCGCACTGCGGTCGGCCGGCGCCTTGACGGACGCCGCTGCTGCCGATGTCGGTGCCGTGCGAACGTGGGAAGATCCGATGCTTGTCGTCGGGGGCGTCGCCGGCAACGAAGGGATGCGCGCGGATGAGGGCGACATTCTTTACGGCGTCGAGCAAAAGCTGCCGTTGTTTGGCAAACCCGGGCTGCAGCGCGAAGCCGCGAAAGCCGCGCTGGCCACCGAAAACGCCAGCCGCGATTATCAATTTCAAAAGCTCCGCGCCGAACTCGCCAAAGCCGCCTACCGCACCGCGCTGGCGGAACGCGTCGTTGCCATCGGCGAGCAGGATTTGGCTTGGCTCGACACCACCAGTCAGCAGCAGGAAAACAATTCGCGTGTCGGACAGACTTCGCTGGCGGATGTGTTGCGCGTTCAAAACGAACGTTCCCGGCGTCAGAACCAGCTCCAAACCGATCGCAATCAGTTGACGCAGGAGAAAGTCGGTTTGAACCGGTTGCTGAACCGCAATGAGCTGGCGCCGTGGCCGGTCTTGGAACTTCCGCCCCTCGCCGGGCCGGTGGCTTACACGCCGCAGCTCGTAGAGCTGGCTTTGAAATACGAGCCAAAAACCCAGATGCAACGCCAGCAGACGAAACAGGCCGAGGCCATGATAGCCGTCGCGCGACGGCAGTATTATCCCGATGTTGCCGCCGGCGTCGAAGTTCGTAATTACAGCGGCGACGGCACGTTCCGGCAGGAGATGCTCACGTTGCGCGTGAGTTTGCCGTGGTTCAATCACGGCCAGATCAGCGCGGACATCAAGCGCGAGCAGGCCCGGCTTTCCGCCACGCAACTGGAACTTTCCAACGAACAGGCCGCCATCCGCGAGGAACTCCATCAGCTCACGATCAAGGCCGACGCCGCACGCCGCGAAGCCCTGCTCTACCGCGATCAAATCATTCCCCGCACCGCCGCCACGCTGGATAATGTCCGCTCCGGCTGGCAATCTGGTCAAACGACTTTCCGCGAAGTGCTCGACACCCACCGGGCTTTGCTGGAAGCACAGCTCGCCTATGCCCAGGCAGTGTCGATGCAATATCAGGCGCTTTCCGAACTGGTGTTGTGCTGCGGCCTCGGAGATTTGAGCGCCCTGCAGATGATCGGCACTGAACCTGAATCCGCGCCCGCCCAAACGCCACCGGTTAAAAAATGAATATGAACTTAAAATCGATCTGCCGCTTTGGTGTTTTTCTCCTGCTGATTTTCGGCGCGCTGAATCTGTTTGTGATTTCCAGCCACGCGGCGGAGGCCAAGAAGCTCTACACTTGCGGCATGCATCCGCAGGTCATCCAGGATCATCCGGGCAACTGCCCGATCTGCGGCATGAAGCTCACCCCCATCAAGAATGATACCGGGACCGACACTGCAAATTCCTTTGCCATCGCCGTGGACGCGGCCACGCAGCAGAACATGAACCTGCGCACGGCGGAAGTCATCCGCGGACCGCTACGCAAAACCATCCGCACGGTTGGCACGATCGATTATAACGAAACGACACTGGCCGACGTGACCACCAAGTTCAAGGGCTGGGTTGAGAAGCTGGAGGTGGACGCCACGGGCCGGCTCGTGCATCGCGGCGAGCCGTTGTTTGAAATTTATTCGCCGGAACTTTACAACGCCCAGTCGGAATTCCTGCTGGCGCTCAATTCCGGCAGCGCCACCAATGATCCCGGCGCGGCATTCTTGCGGGAATCCGCGTTGAACAAGCTGAAATATTTCGATGTGCCGGACGCACAGATCGCCGAGCTGGCGAAAACACGCCAGCTGACCAAAACATTGCCAGTCGTCGCGCCAATCTCCGGCTTCGTGATCGAAAAGAATGTCGTGGCCGGCCAGATGGTGGATGCGGGCATGAAACTTTACCGGCTCGCCGACCTCGGCATCGTCTGGGTGATTGCGCAAGTTTACGAACAAGATTTGCCATTCGTGAAACTCGGTCAGGAGGCGATTGTGAAAGTTGCGTCGCTGCCGGACCGTGAGTTTCGCGGGCGGGTGACGTTTATTTATCCGACCGTGGATGAAAAAACGCGCACGGCCAAAGTGCGGCTGGAATTTGAAAACCCGGGGTATTTTCTCAAGCCGGGAATGTTCGTGTCCGCATTAATTCACGCACAAATGGAAGATTCTGCCGTGCTAGTGCCGGAATCGGCCGTGCTGCGCAGCGGTGCGCGGAATACGGTTTTCGTCGCGCTGGACGGCGGCAAGTTCGAGGCGCGCAGTGTGGTGCTGGGGGTGGAGGCGGAGGGTGACATGATTCAAGTCTCCGGCGGCTTGAGGGCGGGCGAACGCGTTGTGACCTCGGGACAATTCCTACTGGATTCGGAAAGTCAGTTGCGGGAAGCGATTGAAAAGATGCGTGGTTCTACGTCGGTGATGAAATCGGAAATGATCGTTACACCTTCAACCAATGTAGTCGCCACCACCGTTCCCGCCACCGTCGAAATGAACGCATCCGTTTATGTTTGCCCGATGCCGGAACATGTTTCGATCGTCTACGACCACGCGGGTAAATGTCCGATCTGCGGGATGACGCTAGTTTCCGTAACGCCTTCCGCATTGGAAAAAATCCAGCCGGGCGGCAAGGTGCTTTACTACACCTGCCCGATGCCGGAGCACGCTAGCATTCATGAAGACAAGCCCGGCAAATGTCCGCTGTGTGCGATGACACTGATTCCCGTGATGGCTCAGCCGGCAGCAAAGCAACTTTACACCTGCCCGATGCATCCGGAGGTCATCTCGGACAAGCCGGGCATCTGCCCGAAATGCGAAATGGATCTGGTGCCGGTGAAATCCAAATAAGCCGCCATGCTCCAACGCATCATCGATTTTTCACTGCGGAACAAGTTCTTCGTGCTACTCAGCACGGTGGTGCTGGTGCTGGGCGGGGTTTATGCGGCACGGCACATTCCGCTTGACGCCATTCCCGACCTTTCCGACACACAGGTCATCATCTACACGCCGTGGGCCGGCCAGGCGCCGAACATTGTCGAGGACCAAGTCACCTATCCCATCACGACGAAAATGCTCTCGGTGGCCAAGGCAAAAACCGTGCGCGGCTATTCGTTCTACGGCTTCTCGTTTGTGTATGTAATTTTTGAGGACGGCACCGACCCGTATTGGGCGCGGAGCCGCGTGCTCGAATATTTGAGCAGCATTACGGCGCAGATGCCGAAGGGCGTCACACCATCGCTCGGCCCAGACGCGACCGGTGTGGGTTGGGCGTTCATGTATTCGCTCAACTCCACCAATCGCGATCTCGCCGAGCTGCGTTCGATTCAGGATTGGTATTTGAAATATCAGCTCACGGCCGTGCCCGGCGTGGCCGAAGTCGCTTCAGTTGGTGGCTTTGAGAAACAATATCAAGTCACGGTAAATCCGACGAAACTGCGCGCCTACAACCTCGCGCTCAAGGACGTCAGCACGGCCATTGAACGCAGCAACGGTGAAGTTGGCGGCCGGTCGCTGGAGTTGGCGGAGCGCGAGTTCATTCTGCGCGTCAAAGGCTACATCGCGAGCCTCGACGATTTGAAGAAGATTGCTGTAGGCATTGGCGACAAGGGCGTGCCGATTCTGCTCCACGACGTGGCGAACATCCAGTTCGGCCCCGATATGCGGCGCGGTATTGCCGAGGCGAACGGCCAAGGCGAAACCGTCGGCGGCATCGTGGTCGTGCGCTACGGCGCGAACACCCGCCAGGTTATTCAAGACGTGAAAGCCAAGCTGGCAGTGGCGATGAAGGCCTTGCCGCCGGACGTGAAAGTCACGGTGAACTACGATCGCTCGGAGCTGATTGATCGCGCCGTAAAAACGCTCGAAGAAAAGCTGATCGAAGAAAGCATCGTCGTGGCGCTGGTCTGTTTCCTGTTTCTGCTGCACCTGCGCAGTGCGCTGGTGGCGATTATCATTTTGCCGGTCGCGGTGCTCATCGCGCTGCTCGTGATGTTCGGGCAGGGCATCAGCTCCAACATCATGTCGCTCGGCGGCATCGCCATCGCCATTGGTGCGATGGTGGACGCCGTCATCATCATGATCGAGAACGCCCACAAGCATCTTGAGCACGACCAGGGAAAAAAACCGCATTGGCAAATTATCCGGGACGCCGCGGTGGAAGTTGGCCCAACGTTGTTTTATTCGTTGCTTGTCATCACGGTTTCGTTCCTGCCGGTGTTCACGCTGGAAGAGCAGGAAGGCCGGCTGTTCAAGCCGCTGGCGTTCACCAAAACCTATTCCATGGCCGCCGCCGCGCTGTTGTCCATCACGCTGGCGCCCGTGCTAATGGGCTGGTTCATTCGGGGAAAAATTCCATCGGAAGAAAAAAATCCACTGAACCGCCTACTCATCTGGATTTATCATCCATTGCTGGATTTCGTGATCAAACGGCGCTGGGCGGTGATCATCAGTGCCGGCGTGATCATCATTTGGGTCTTCATGCCGTGGAACTGGCTCGTTGAACGCACACTTCCCGAAGGCAAGCTGCGCGATACCGCATTCAGCGCCGGAATGCTTTTCCCGTTTCAAAACATCGGCTCGGAGTTCATGCCGCCGCTTTACGAAGGCGATTTGCTCTACATGCCGACGACGTTCCCCGGCATCTCGCCGACGAAGGCGCGCGAAATCCTGCAAGTCACCGACCGCCTGATCAAATCGTTTCCCGAAGTCGCCGAGGTTTTCGGCAAGGCCGGACGCGCCGAGACCGCCACCGATCCCGCGCCGATGGACATGATTGAGACGACCATCCGCCTCAAACCCGAGTCGGAGTGGCCCGCCGTGGACATCAAGGACGACGACGGCAAAGTTATCGCGCATCGCAAGCGCACGCCGGAAGAACTCACCGATGCGCTAAACAACGTAGTGCAGATTCCAGGCCTGAACAACGCGTGGACGATGCCCATTCGCACGCGCATTGACATGCTTTCCACCGGCATTAAGACACCCGTCGGCATCAAGATCGCCGGCGCTGATCTGGCCACGCTTGAACACATCGGCACCGAAGTTGAGGCCGTCGTGCGCAAAGTTCCCGGCACGACCAGCGTGTTTGCCGAACGCGTGATGGGCGGGCGCTTCATCGAATTTGAAATTGATCGCGAAGCCATCGCGCGTTACGGCCTGACGCTCGCCGATGTGCAGGAAGTATTGTCCGTCGCGCTGGGCGGCATGGCGTTGACGACGACCGTCGAAGGTTTGCAGCGCTACACTATCAATCTGCGCTACGACCGTGATTTCCGCTCCGACTTGCGGGCGTTGCGCGAGGACATCGTTGTTCCCACGCCCACCGGCGCGCAGATACCACTCGGCCAGTTGGCGACGGTGAAAGTCGTGGACGGTCCGATGGGCATCAAGAGCGAAGGCGCGGTGCCGAACGCGTGGGTCTATGTGGACATCCGCGGCGTGGACGTTGGGACGTATGTGCAGATGGCCATGCGCGCCGTGAACGAAGCCGTGACGCACGGCGACATCAAATTGCCCGGCGGCTACAATATTTTCTGGAGCGGCCAATACGAATACATGCTGCGCGCCAAGGAACGTCTTATGATCGTCGTGCCACTGACGCTGCTGCTGATCACGCTCATCATTTATCTGAACACGAAGTCCGCCATCAAGACCGCCATCGTGATGCTCGCGGTGCCGTTCTCGCTGGTCGGCGCGTTCTGGGCGATTTATCTGTGCGGCTACAATTTGAGCGTGGCTGTCTGGGTCGGCATTATCGCACTCGCCGGTCTTGATGCCGAAACTGGCGTGGTGATGCTGCTCTACCTCGATCTAGCGTTTGAGGAATGGAAGAAGCGCGGCGCACTGAATAACTCCGGCGATCTGCGCGACGCGATTTATCACGGTGCGGTGAAGCGCGTTCGTCCAAAAGCCATGACTGCATGCGTCATCATCGCGGGCCTCGCGCCGATTTTGTGGAGTCACGGTGCCGGTGCGGACGTGATGAAGCGCATCGCCACGCCAATGGTCGGCGGCGTCATCACCTCGACGATTATGGAACTGGCGGTATATCCGGCGATTTATTTCCTCTGGCGCTCGCGGAGGCTGGAACAGAAAGCCGGCCAGACTCGATGAGGGTTGCGGCGCGGGAGAATGGTGCTAGGTTACGCCAGTTCGTCTGTAATTAACGGACTTAAAAATAATTTCGACCGCAGCCGTTGGGGCGGCCGTCACCACAACAACCACGGACAAAACAAACCAACTAAATGAAAACCATAATGATGCTCGCGGCGGTTATCGCCACCGGTGCATTGCTGACCACCGGTTGCTCGACCTGCTGCAAAAAAGAAGGCGCATGCACCAAGCCCGCGGCTTCCGCCTGCACCGGCGGATGCTGTAGCGACCCGGCAACCTGCGCCAAATGCTGCAAGGACGAAGCCGGTTGCAAAGCCTGTTGCAAAAAGTAACCGGGGCAAATTCACATCGCCGTGGCGAAAGCGTCCCGGCGATTTTTTGCGCCCTGACTTCGCGCGGAGGAGAAATAATTGCGCCGAACCGGTTTTCCGTTAAGAATCAGGTCCATCAAATGGAAACGATATCAACCAAAGAACTCGATGAGTTGTTGACGGCGATGATTCATAGCGCCGACGGAATTTCCGACCTGTTGTTTGTCGCCACCCGACCACCGCAGGTGGAAGTTCACGGCAAACTTAAATCGGTGGCGACCGAGGCGCCCGAATCCACGCTCACCAGTGCGCGCATCGAGGGGCTGGCCAAAGCTATCATCAACAACAATCCGCGCCTGCTGGAGGATCTGGCGAGCCACGGTTCCTGCGATTGCAGTTATTCCCTGCAAGACAACTGCCGGTTTCGCGTCAATATTTACCGGCAGAACGGCAATTACGCGATGGTGCTGCGCCGGCTGCAATCCAAGATCCCCTCACTGGATGCGCTGCGGCTGCCGCCGGTATTCCGCGAAGTCATCAAGGAAAAAAACGGACTCGTTTTTGTGACCGGCGGCACGGGCAGCGGCAAGACCACCACGCTCGCGGCCCTCTTGAATGAAATCAACCAGACCGAGGAAGTCCACGTGGTCACGCTGGAAGATCCCATTGAATTTCTACATCCGCACAATCAGGCCACGTTCAGCCAGCGGGAACTGGGCCGCGATTTCTTTAATTTCCCCGACGGCCTCCGCGCCGCGCTGCGTCAGGCACCGAAGGTTATTTTCGTCGGTGAAATCCGCGACCGCGACACCATGGAAATCGCCCTGACCGCCGGCGAGACCGGACATGTCGTTTACAGCACACTGCACACCATCAGCGCCGGCCAGACAATCAATCGCATTCTCGGCATGTTCACCAAGGACGAGGAACAGCAGGTGCGCGAGCGGCTCGTCGGTTCGCTGCGCTACGTCATCAGCCAGCGGCTCGTGCCCAAGAAGGGCGGCGGCCGGCTGCTGGCCACGGAACTGATGGGCAGCAATATGCGTTCGCGTGAGGCCATTGCGCTGGGGGAAAATGAAAACCGCCGGCTCGCCGACATCATCGAGGCAGGCAGCACCGCCGGGTGGCACAGCTTTGAACAATCGCTGGTCAAGAGCTTCGAGGCGGATTTGATCACCGAGGAAACCGCGCTGCTCTACTGCATCAACAAGTCGGCCATGCACCAGCGGCTGGATTACATCAAAAAAACGCAGCAGGTCGCGCACTCCTCGGAAGGGCTGAAATTGCGGATGGACAAAAACCCGCCGCCAGCCGCCCCGCCCAAGCCGCCCGTCATGCCGGCACCGGAACCGCCGCGCCCGGCGGCGTGATTTGCGCGAAACCCGCCAGCAGTTTCCAACGCCCGTGAAGTTGTGATTTCGCCGGCGGCGGAAATCTGGTTTCATCCGGCGAGTGAACGAATTTCTCACAGTGCTGACGGCGGTGCTGCCGGTATTTGGCATCATGGGCATCGGCTGGTGGCTGCGGCGGCGCAACTGGCTTTCCACCGGGGCCGACGCGAGCCTGATGCGCGTCACGATCAACCTGCTGCTGCCCGCGCTCATCTTCGATTCTGTCCTCGGCAACGCGGCATTGCGCCGCCCGGAAAACCTCCTGCTGCCGCCGCTCGTCGGTTTCGGCATGGTTGCGGTGGGCATCGCCGTGGCGCGAGCGTTTGCCCGGCCAGCCGGATTACAAACAAAACCAGAGCAGCGCACGTTCGCGTTTCTGGCTGGCTTGCAAAATTACGCCTACCTGACGATTCCGCTGTGCATCACGCTGTTTGACCCCGGCACGACGGGCGTGCTCTTCGTGCATAACGTCGGCACGGAAATCGCCATGTGGACCCTGGGCATCGCCGTGCTCACGGGCAGCGGCTTGACTGGCGGCTGGAAAAAAATCCTGAACGCTCCGCTGATTGCACTGCTGCTGGCGATGATTCTAAATTTTTTAGGAACGTGTTTTATGCCACCGGCACCAATCGCCTTCGCGGGCAAACTGGCTCTTACCGTAGTTCACTGGTTCGGGCAAAGCGCCATCCCGCTAGCATTGTTGCTCATCGGCGCGATCGTGGCGGATCATCTTAATGAAGCGCGCGGTGGCCGGGCGGTGCGCGTCATTACGGTGGCGGCGCTGGTGCGGTTGGGCGTAATGCCGGTTTTATTTCTGCTGCTGGCCAGATACCTGCCGTGCTCAATTGAACTGAAGCGGGTCATCGTGCTGCAAGGCGCGATGCCGGCGGCGGTGCTGCCGATTGTGCTGACCAAACATTATGGCGGCGACGCGCGGACGGCCCTGCAGGTGGCGCTCGGAACATCGTTAATCGGACTCGTAACGATTCCGCTGTGGATTCGCTTCGGCGGCCACGTCATCGGGCTGTGGTGAACAAGCGAATTTCAAAAACTGTAGCCGACCAGTAAGCGAATGTTGAACCGCTCGTGGCCTTCGAGTTCCAGGCGGGTGTTCCGGTCAGGATTCCCAGACTGGTTCCACCCGTAAATCTGTGGCATCACGCTCACCGCAGCCCACCATTTTTGCCGATGATAACTCAAAGTCGGACCGGCGAAGATGGCCGTGTTTTCCCATTGTTGATACATCGGAAGCTCGTTGTGATCACGCATTTCCCAACCAAGCGTCCAGCGTTCGCTTAGATTCCGCGCGAGGCCGGCAGATAGTTCAAGTTCGCCTTCGTAGTTGTTGATGTTGCCCGTCCATTCCGTCGCATGCGAGAGGTTCACCGCCCATTTCCATTCGCCGTGGCGCTGGCCGAGGATGATTTTTTGCTCCAGTTCGGCGTTCTGGCCATCGAACGTCGGCTCCAGATACAGCGTGAGACCGACGGGACTTTCCACAGGGTCAAGCAGTTGATAGCGGTTTTCCAGCGAGATTCCAGACCAGCGGTTCACGTCGGTATTTTTTCCGGACGCGGGATCGCGGAAATGCTCGTAGTCGTCATTCACATAGAGTCCCACGGTGTAGCAATCGGTGACGCCATGCTCTACCTCAGTGCGGAATTGCCATTGCTGGTAGTTTTCCTGACCGACAGCGTTATTGCGCGTGAGCCGCGACGTGATGGACTGTTCCAGCTCCCAATCACCCTTGGGTTCTGTCTCCGGCTCGTAGGTGTAGGCAAAAATACGGTTGTCGGCCAAAGCCGCTCTCGCCAGCAACATCGTTCCCAGTATCAAAGATGCTTTCATCGCCGAGAGTTTACGCCATTGAAGGCTACCCGCTATCGCTGGCTTGCAAAAGGTTGTCGGCGAGTTGCGCCGGTCAGCGAGGCTTCTGCGCGGGCAGTTTCAATGGATACAAACCCGGACAACAACCAAACGTCTCATGAAACGCCGCGCTGAAATGACTCAAGCTATTGTAGCCGACTTCCATCGCGGCTTCGGTGACATTATATTCACCGGACTTGAGCAATTCCGCCGCGCGCTCCATGCGCAACTGACGCAGATGCTGCGTGATCGTGTGGCCGGTCTGCGCGGAAAAAATCCGGCTTAAATAAAAATGGCTGCAACCAATCTTCCTGCCGAGTTCTTCCAGCGCCGGCGGCTCGGCAAGTTTTTGTTTTAGCAAAAACACCACCTGCTCCACCCGCTCCTGCGCGAGCCGCTGCTGGCGCGAACAGAACATTTCTTGTTCCGGCGGCGGCTGGAGTAAAAAAGTCACCGCCAGTTCCAACGCCTTGCACTGATACCAGAGCGGCTGCGCGGCGGCATACACCGGCGGCTGCCGCAACGAGGCGATGAGCTGCTGTTGCGCCGCTGAAAGCCGGACGGTGGCACCGCAGACGAGTTCGCACGGGCGATTTTCGATGGCCGCACGAACTAGCGGGTGCAGCATCGGCTCCATCCCAGCCAGATGTTTTGCCAGAAACGTGCAGGAAAATTCTACGGTGAGAAACTGATGCTGCTCATCCGCCGCGCGCCGTGCGGTCAACGGCTCATCCTGGCGGTGATAGAACCCGACCGTGTTTGGGTCAAATTCCACGCGCTTGCGTTCGCACGCCACAAAACCGTGCCCAGCAAGATTCAGGCACAACTCAATGCAGCCTGGATGAAAGCTTGCGCCCCAGTCAAATTCACGCTTCGCAAAAAAATCGTGCCACTCGATGCTGTAACCCGCGCCGTGAAAACTGCCGAAGAGCGGCTGCCAGCCTTTGCCCACATCACGCCAGGCATCGGCCTCGGTAAATTTTGCGGCACCGCGACGAAGATTTTGAGCTGAAGGTCCGGCGTTCAAGTTGAAATTCCACGAGGAATTATTCGCCGGTGAGTTTCTTTTCCCACGCGGCGACTTTTTTCAGCAGGTCGGGCAGGCGCTGCATGGCGATCATCACGCGCTTGGCTTGCCGATCGGGCTGGGCCGGGATGCCCAGCCATTGTTCGCCATCGGGAATGTTGTGCATGACGCCGGATTTGGAACCAATCGTAACCTGATTGCCAATTTTCAAATGACCCGCAATGCCAACCTGGCCGGCGAGCACGGTGTATTTTCCCAGCTTCGCGCTGCCGGCGATGCCGACCTGCGCACACAGGATACAATAATCACCCAGTTCGACGTTGTGTCCGACCTGCACCAGATTGTCAATTTTCGTGCCTTTGCCGATGACCGTCGAGCCGAGCGCGCCCCGATCCACCGACGTGTTCGAACCGATTTCCACGTCATCGCCAATGATGACGTTGCCGATCTGCGGAATTTTGCGATGTACCCCCGCGTCAAACACATAGCCAAATCCATCGGAGCCAATCACCGCCCCGGCGTGAATCCGGACGCGCTTGCCGACTTGTGTGCGGGGATAAAGTGTGACGTTTGGAAACAAATTGGTCTCGTCGCCAAGCGTGACATCGTCGCCGATGGAATTGCCGGACTGTAACACGACATTGGCCCCGATCTTCACACGCTCGCCAACGACACAATGCGGACCGATGTGCGCAGACGCGTCAATCTCTGCAGATGTGGCAATGACGGCAGACGGATGAATTCCAGACGCGAATTTTGGTTCCGGAAAAAAGATTGCGACGGCTTTCGCAAATGCCAGCCGCGGATTCGCCACGCGAATGACGATTTTCTTTTCCGACGAAAAATCTTTGCCGGCAATAATGGCCGTGGCAGCACTGGCTTCGGCGGCAGCGAAAAACTCCCCGGTTTCAGCAAATGTCAGGTCGCCGGCTTGGGCCTTGTCAGCCATGGCGCAGCCCGTGAGCGGGGCGGTCGATTCACCGAAGACTTCACCGGCGATCATTTTTGCGATTTCAGCAGTGGTAAGTGTCATTGACTTGATTTATTTGGCTCACTATAAAGCCGGAACGATTCTGTTCAATCCCAACTTTTATGGCTAAAACTTTTCGCGTCGGACTCATCGGCTACAAATTCATGGGCCGCGCCCATTCCAACGCGTGGCGGCAGGCACCGAAATTCTTCGACCTCAAAGCAAACGTCGAGATGCACACGATCTGCGGACGCGATGCCGCCGGCGTGCAGGCCGCGCGCGCGAAGCTCGGCTGGCAGTTTGCCGTGACCGACTGGCGCGAAGTGGTGGAATCGCCGCTGATCGACATCGTGGACATCGGCACGCCGACGTTCACCCACGCCGAAATCGCCATCGCCGCGCTGAAAAATGGCAAGCACGTCCTCTGCGAAAAGCCCATGGGCCGCGACTTGAAGGAATGTGAAGCCATCTTTGCCGCCGCAAAAAAATCCAAGCGCGTCCACATGGTTTGCCACAATTACCGGCGGATTCCCGCCATCGCGCTGGCGAAGCGCATGATGGACGAGGGCGCGCTCGGAAAGATTTATCATTTCCGCGCCCGCTATGCTCAAGATCGCCTCGCCGATCCGGAATTTCCCGTGGATTGGCGACTGGAAAAAGCGACCAGCGGCAGCGGCGTTCACAGCGACATCAATTCGCACATCATTGACCTAGCGCGGTATTTCGTAGGCGAATTCACGCAGGTTTGCGGCGTGGTGCACACGTTCATTCCTGAACGTCCGCGAGCGGACTTGCTAGCCAAAGGGAAGCGTCAGCTCGGCAAGGTTACCGCACCGGATTCGGCGGCGTTCATCGGTTGGATGGAAGGCGGCGTGATGGCAAATCTCGAGGCGACGCGTTACGCGCTGGGCCGGAGGAATCACATCGAAATCGAGATCAACGGCAGTAAAGGTTCGATCTATTTTGATTTTGAGGACATGAACCGGCTGAAGTTTTACAATGGCGACGACCCGAAGGACCGACAGGGCTTCCGTGACATCCTCGTCACGCAGCGTGACGGCATCCAGCCCTACGTGGCAAACTGGTGGCCGCCGGGTCACGGTATCGGCTATGAGCATACGTTCGTCCACGCGGTTGCCGATTTCGTGAATGCCTGCGCCGACGGGAAACCGGTGCATCCGACGTTTGAGGACGGCTTAAAAAATCAGCGCGTGCTGACAGCAGTCGAGGAATCTTCGGCGAAGGGCAAGTGGGTGAAATTGTGATTTAGCCGGCCAGTCGGAAAAATTAGCCGCGCGCACCGAAAACCGCATCGAGGATGACTTCCTTGGTTTTCCAAATCAACGCCATGGTCATCGCCAGCGGCAGGAGGATGAAAAAAATCAACAGCAGGTTGCTGGCGCGGTTGACCCAAATCAAAACCTTGCCGACGGGCGGTGACGGATGCGGCAATTGCATCAGCGCCACGACGACAATGACAAATAAAAGAAGAAGCACCAGCAGCCAGCGGTTGAATGCCGTGAATTGGCGTGTCTCGCTGCGCAGCGTTTCGTCCGGCAGCATCGCGCCAAGGCGTTTGATAACCAGATTCAGATTGAAGAGGAATAACACGGCGGTGAGTTCCAACACGAACACAGCGTCGGCAAAGAAAACTTGTTCCGGAAGCTTGTTGTGCCAGTAGATAAACGGACACAGACCGAGCAGCACGAGCGCCAGTAACTGCGTTCGGTCGAGTGCGTGCCGCCAAGGACGTTCCTGCCGCTGGAAATCCGACATTTGCCACAGCCCATAGACGAGCAGCGCGTTGACGGCAAGCGCGGGCAGAAAACCCAGCGGCTTGAGCCAGTCGGCGCGGGCGGTTTCGGCACCAATGAGCAGCGCAGCGGGCAGTCCCCAGAACAGAGCTGAAAGCCCACGCGCAAGCTTGCCGAGGGAGCGGAGCAATTGCGGATTGGTGGCGGAGGTGGCCATTGAGCGTCAGAAGCTCAAGTAGGTGTAAGCTTTCAAACCGCGTTCGTAATCGTCCAGCAGTCGCATCGCTTCGCTGGGTTTCATGCGGTCGGATTTGATGGCTTCGTCCATCTGCGCCTTCATCTGGCGCTTGAGCTCGTTCTCGTCGTATTGCACGGCGGTGAGCGAATGGATGACGGTGTCGCCTTCGATAACTTCCTCGATG
>CAIXPZ010000130.1 GCA_903921455.1 uncultured Verrucomicrobia subdivision 3 bacterium
ACCATTTTACAGATTTTGAGCCTCACGCTCTTTGAGAAAATGCCCATTTCACAGGCACTCGCTCAACTCCCGCCCAATTCCCCATCACACGATGCCGATAATCATCAATGTTTACTGGGTTTTTAAGCGGGACAGGTGTGGTATTTTGTTTTTAGCATGACTCTCTAAAACCAATCCAGAAATTATCACACGCTTCAAAACTTAAGCCATACCACATTTTGGGGAGGAGGAGGCCCCAACCCATCACCCGACACATTTAAAAACAACCGAGTTCGACCAAGAAGTTCAACCAGAATGCGCAGCGGGAATCAACCGCGAACCACGCGAAATACGCGAAAGCAGCAGGGACGAACGGGAAGCCTCGGCGAGACGGCAACATTCGAAAACCAGAGGGCTGGCCAGCAGGGTCGCAGCGCGACACCTATCCACCTCGTAAGGGGAGGATGGATGGGCAGGCGATGCGATTGACTGCCGGAAGCGCCTGGCCTTGACCGGTGAAATAAAAAGGCCGGGAAGATTGCTCTTCCCGGCCGGGAAACCAGCAAGAACTTTTAACTCACGGATAAATGAGCCGGTAATACTCGTTCGTCACGCCGACCTTGATGATCGGAAGGTTGGTCGCGGTGATGGTTGAAGAACCCACCACGGTGTCCCAATCGCCGGTCAGCTTACTCACGCCCTTGTTCAGGTTGTTGGTCTGCACCTGCAACCGGTAGCCCTGATACTCCGAGCCCCAGCTCAAGTTCAACAACCCGCCGCTCACGCTGTTGGTCAGCTTCGGCGGCACCTGGCTCGGCTGATTCATCACGTTCACGGTGTAGTTATTCGTCACAGACAAATCCTGCGACACCACCTGCACCGTCACGTTGTTCGATCCCGCATTCAAGCTCAAGAGGCTGCTCGGGATGCCGGAGGACAACAGCACCGGGGAACCACCATTCAGGAACAGCGTGTTCGTCGCGGTCGGATCCGCATCCGTCACCGTCACGTTCACCTGATTCGCCGGCAGCGTGTTCGTGGCCGCATAAGGTCCGCTCGGCAGGTTGGTCGTGAAGCCCGGGGTCAAACCCACCACGGCATTCAGATTGTTACTCAACACCAAGTTTGTCAAATACCCGACCGAGCTGGCAGTGGGGGGAGCAACGACGACCTGAATGGTGCCGTTAACGACCAGCTTATTGGTCCAAGCCAACCCCCCGGTCAGCGCGGGCAAGGTCACATTGGTAAAGCCGCCCGAGTAGCTGCCCGCCTGGAAGAGCGTGAGCGTGTCACCCAGCAGATACGAGCCGCCGAGGTTGGTCACGACGAGCGCGCCGCCGTAGAACACGGTGCTCATGCCCGTCAGCAGGTCGTTGGTGGCGGCGGTCTTGCTCACTTCCATGACCGTGCTGCCGAACAGGTTCAACGGGCCGTTAACCGTCAGCTTGCCGACGGCATTGGTGCCGGGCGCCAGCGTGGCGCCGGCCTGGACGGTCACCGCCGAATTGATGGTGCCGACGCCGGCCAGCGTGGCGCCGGAGCCGACGCTCACCGCGTTGCCGACGGGCAGCGAGCCGTTCAGGAACAGCGTGCCAGCATTGACGAATGTGCCGAGGGTGTAAGTTTCGGTCGCGCCCAAGGTCAGCGAGCCGGGGCCGATCTTGGTCAGCGGAAACGCGCCGGAGATAGCACCGCTCAAGTTAAGACTGCCGGCGGTGACGCCGATGGTGGAAGGCGCATTCAGCGTAATCGAGCTCGCGCGAGTGTTGGTGCCCGACATATTTTCCAAGGCACCGATCCCAACGCCACCGGTCTGGACGCCGGCACCGGAGAGTTGGAGCGCCCGGCTGTTGTAAGTGCCATTGAGGTTCAGCGACAAGGTGCCGCCGTTGGCCACGATGACAAAGTAGGACGACAAGCCCAAGGAACCGGCCGAGGCCGCGATGAGCTTAGTGTTGTTACCCACGGTGAGCTGGGCGTCAAAGGTATTGGGGCCGCTCAAGGTGAGGGAGCCGTAAGACGTTCCCGCAATGTTGGTGCCGCCGACGAGGTTCAGCGCTAAACCGCTGGAGGCAACGGTGGACACGATGCCACTGATGGTGGCGTCGTTGGCCGTTTCCTGGAAGCCATTGCCGTCGTTGTCGCCATAGACATTTAAGGTGGTGGCTGACGTCGTCACAGAGATGTTGTGGGCCACGTTGATGCCCGGCGCATCAAAGCGCAGGCCACCGGCGCTGTTCAAGCGCAGGATATTGGCGGCGTTGCCGAGCGAACCGTCAGCAGTGATGGCCAGAGCGCCGCGGAAGGCGGAGATATTGCCGAGGAAGGTGTTGGCCGAATTGCCGTAGCGCATAACCCCCACGGTGGCGGCATCGCCAAAGTCAATCCAGTTGGTCATACCCGAGAAGCCACCGCTGATGACACCGGTGAGGTTGACGGCCTGTCCGCCGTCATGGCCGTGCAGGCTGACATTGGTGATCACGGTCGCCGGCAGGACGATGGAATTAGTGACCGTGCCCGGGGCGCTGAAGGCGAATTCCACAGCCCGCAGGACGTTCGTCGCGAACCAGGACGCATTGGTGGTCAGCGCCGGATAGCCCAGGCCGCTGATGACGACCGGGCCGGTTCCGAACGCGCCGGGATTGCCGGCGACGACGGCCGCGCTGCCGGCCGTGGCATCCGCGGCCGAGGTGGTGACCGGGGCATTGCTGATGATGATGCCGCCGGCGTAGGTGTTGGCATTGGACAACGTCAGGGCAGCCACGCCGCCGTTGACATTGATGGCCCCCGGACCGGAAACGACACCGGCGAAGAACTGCGATCCGGCGTTGTTGAACAGGTTGGTGCCCAGCACCGTGACGTTGCCGAGCCAGGAGATACTGCCACTGCCGCTATTGTTATAGAGGGTCGTATTGCTGACCACCATGGGCATATTCCAAGCGAGGCCGCTGTTGATGCCCAGCGTGGTGTTGTTCGTGTTCAGAACATAGATGGTGGTGTTGGTGGTCGCGGAATTGGTGAAACTGTAGCCATCGGAATAAACCGTCCCGTTCAAGATGGAGAGGCTGGTCAAGTTGGTGATGTATTGCGGACGGAAATCCATCTGGAAACTGCCCACCTTAGTCAGACTGTGGTTATTACCAGAAATGATGGTGTTGCCAGCAGGCATGCCGCCGATGTCCCAGCGACCATTGTTGCCACCAACGACAGTGTCAGCGGTCAGGGTCAGGTTCGAGACGTTGGCAAAACTGAAGATGGCACCGCCCGAGTTAATCAAAGCGCCGCTGCCATCCGGACCGCTGCCACCGACGGTGAACCCGTAGCCGCGGGTATTGTCACTGCCCATCGCATCGGCGTTGAAGTCAAGCTGCGCGCCGTTGGTGACGTTAACGGTGTTGACCCGGGCACCGAGCGGCGAGGTGCCGCCCAGTTTCAGGATGCCCGCGTTCACGGTGGTGTTGCCCGTAAAGGTGCTGGCCGCGCTTAACGTGAGCGTGTTGGTGTTGTTCTTAATCAGGCGGCTATTGCCGGCGATGCCGCCGGTGCCGGTGATGGCGTAGTTGTTGGTGCTGTCCACCGTCACCGTAGCCGGACTGACCGATACATTGAGAGTAACATTGGTGTTCACGCTCGTGTCGTCAAACCGCACGGTGTCGAGCTGGTAGAACATATTGGGGCCGGAACCGTCGAACCAGTTGGTGGAGGTGGCCAAATCCCAAGTCGCCGGGGTCAGCGGGTCGGTGCCGGTCCAGACGAGGTTGGAGGCCGAGCCGCCGAACGTGACCGTGAGATTATTGCCCGACTGAGCGAAGGTCATGGTGTAGCGGCTGCCCTGGGTGTTGGTCAACGTCGTGGGATCACCCGTAATGCTGCCGGCCTGGATGAGTGTATAAGGCGTTCCGAGGGCGGGCGCACCGTTGAGGAAATTGAAGTTCAAGGGCAGCGAGCCGCCTGTGCTGGGAATGGTCAAAATCTGGCCCACCACAATTTTGTCGTTGCCACTGCCGGTGGTGCCGGCCAAATCAAACGTAAGGGAGCCCGCACCGCCCAAGGTGAGGTTGGTGGTGATGGTGAGGGTGCCGGCCGTGCCGTTGCCGCCGGGCTGGATCACGGAGCCGGAAGCGTCGGTGACGCTGCCCTTCACCGTGCCACTGCCGCCCAGAGTCTCACTGGAATTCAGGGTCAATCCGCTGGGCAAGGCGCCCACATCAAACGTGGCACCATTGGACACGATGATGCCGGACGAGGCTAGCGAGGCGGCAGCGCCCAGAGTGAAGGTGCCGGCATTGATCAGCGTCGGGCCGGTGTAGGTATTGGCACCGTCCAGCTCCATGGTGCCAGCGCCAATCTTGATCAACGTGACCGCAGTGCCGGGCGTGCCGCTGTTGGCGGGGCCGCGGAGAAATGCCGTGCTGGATCCGCCCCCGACAATCAAGTCGGCGCCGGCGTTGCCGGTGGCATCCGCCACATCAAAGGTCGTCCCACCACTGGCACTCGCAACCAGGTCATAGCCCATCGAGTTGCCGGCGCCGATCAGGTAAGACGGGGCGGTGCCGCGAACCGTCACCGTGCTGGGAAGACTCAATTGATAGTAAGCCGTGTCGGTGTTATTGGTTCCCGTCAAGGTTGAGTTAGACAGAAAGATACCACCGGCATTGGCGGTAAAACTGCAAAAGCGGGTGCTGACCCAAGTGCTGTTGTTCAGAACCAGATTTCCGCTGTATCCGTTGAACGGGCTATTGATGGTCGTGACAAAGACCGCGCCGTTGTTGCCGACAATGCTGCGGCCGAGCGCGGCCTGGCTGCCGAAGGGAGTTCCGGAGGTGCCGCTGGAAATAGTGCCGCCGTTGTTGGTCAGGTTGCCCGTCCAATTGGGACTGAGGGTGGGCAGCGCCAGCGACCACAAGCCCGGTGTCTGGGTAAACGTCACGTTCAACGGCTGGCTGGCCCCGTCGGCAAAGGTTCCATTGTAAGTCGAACTGCCGAGCATCGGCGTCAGCGTGACATTGGCCGCCGAACTCGTGCTGCCGTTCTGGATGGAAGAACTGCTGCTCAAGTTCAGGAAGGGGCTGAAGGTCTTGCTGAAGCCGTTCAACTGGAGCGTGCCGCCGTTCATCGTCAGCGGGATGTTGTTCGGAATGGCGTTGGCGTTGCCCGCCATCGTGACGGCTCCGGCCGTGCCGATACTCACGCGCAGGGCGTTGTAGGAGTTCGCCGTGGCCGCCGGCGCGAGGATCAGCCGCGCCGCCGCATTGCCGCCATAGGTTTCCAGCTCATAGTTGCCGCCGATGGTGCCGGTGATGAAATTGGTGGTGGCATTGTTGACGCCGATGCGGGCGTTGGCCGCCAGCGTGATGCCCCCCGCCCAAATGCCGGTCCACGTGGCACCGCTTTCAATGCGCAGCGCGCCCAGGCCGTCATTCCAACCGGTGCCGTTAAGCGTCAGCGGCAGGTTGTAAGTCGGACTTTGGGCCGTCGCAATGGCATAGACCTGGCTGCCCGGATTGACGGTGATGCTGGACGGGCTGCCGAAGCTCTGCGCTCCCGCACCGCTCTGGATGCGGGCCAAAGAAAGGGTGACCGGACCGGTGAAGGTGTTGGTGGCATTTAGAACATATCCGCTCTGGCCACCATTGCCGGTGCCCAGAAAATTGAAGGCGCCGTTGCCCGCATAAGGCGCCGCTACGCTAACATTGGCGGCCCGATTGAAAATGACCGTGCCGTTGTTGGTGACGGTGCCGTTGCCCAAACTACCGGAATCCGCCAGCGGGCCCAGGCCCAGTTGAACCGTGGAGCCGGAATTAATGGTGGAACCGCCGTAATGATTCTGCGTGGCGGTGATGATCAACGTGCCGGAACCAGCCGCCGTCAGGCTGCCGGGACCATTGACGACGCCGTTAAACGTGGCCGTGTCCGAGCGATTGAACACCAGCGACGAATAATCATTCACGGTGCCGCCCGCGGGCAAAGCGCCCACGGTGCCGCCATTGCCGACCTGCAGCGTGCCGGCAGCGATGGTGGTGAGGCCCGTGTAAGCATTGCTGTTCAGCAAGGTCAGCATGCCGCTGCCGCTCTTGGTCAGGGGCGTGACGCCGGCAATCGGACTGCCGGCGATGGTATAATTACCGGTCGAATCCACGGTCACGCTCGCCGGCGTCATGGCGGCAGCCAGATTCACATTCGACGTGGTGATGCCAGAGTTGTCAAAAACCACGGCATCAGACTGATAATATTTGTCGGCCACGCCGTTATTCAGCCAGTTGTTATCAGTGACATTCCAGTTGGTGTTTACATTACCCTGCCAAACCAGATTGGCGTTGGTGCCGCTAAAACTGATCTGAATGCGGCTGGCATCGCTTTCATTCACCGTGGCCGTGTAACGGGTCGGGTTACTGTAAACCAGATGGCCGGTGCGCGCCGGAATATTGCTGATCACGGTGTATACCCCGCCCGTGAACGGAATCCCGCCCAGGAAGTTCAGGGTGAGGGGCGTGGCGGCGGCGAGCGTCAAGGCGCCCTTGACATAAAGCAGGTCGGAGGAGGCAGCCGTGGAGGATGCGTCAATGACCACATTGCCGCCCGAGCTGACCGTCAAGTTGCTGGTGGTCAAAGTGCCAGCGGCGAGGGTGGCACCGGCGGAAATATTCGCACCGGAATTCACCGTGATCGGGCCGACAACCGTGCCAGAACCTTGCAGCGTGCCGGCGGCCACGACTGTGACGTTCGTGTAGGTATTCGTGCCATTCATGTTCAGATAGCCGGAGCCTTGCTTGGTCAGACCGCCATTGCCGCCCAAGATACCCGAAAGCGTGATGGCCGTATTGGTGGTATCAATGGTCGGGCTGCCATTGGTGAGCCACAAATTAAACGCCGTTGACCAACCGGCAGGATTCACCGCCGCAATGGTGCCGCCACTCAAAATAACGGTGTGAACCAAGGCATTGGTCGCCGCGTTACCGCTGATGCCATTGACCCCGATATTGAGCTGGCCGCCGGTCATGGTAAAGGTGCTGTTGGTGCCATTGATGGCCGGCGTCACGCCGTTGTTGTCAATGGACAAGCCGGTGCAGTTGATGGTGCCGTTGGTCTGAGTGAGCAAACCGATGCCGTCGCTGCCCACGTCAATCATCGCGTTGGGCAAATTCAGCGTGCCGCCGTTCATCGCGTAAGTTGAAACTTCACTACCCCACAAGCCGATGGAGAGCACCTTGACAGTGCCGTAACCGTTGACGTTCACGGTGCCGCCGTTCTGGATGACATCGCTGTTAATGCTGGTTGGCGCACCGATGTTCATGGTGCCAGCAACCGTGATGTTGGCCCCGGGATTGACGGTCAGTTTGCCATACGCACTTTGGCCGATATTCAGATTGCCGCCGGTGGCAATTGGCGCCGTGCCGTCCACGGTCATGCCGAGCGCGCCGCGCACATTAATGTCACCATTGCCATACTCGCGGGTATTACCAGTGCTGGTGATGGTGTTCTGGTTCGTGAACGCATCGGAGCGGTATAGGTTCAACGTGGAATAGTTGGTAATGTTGCCGTTGACGCTGGCGACCGTGTTGTTCCCGATTTGCGTGGTGCCGTTGAGGGCGACCAGGCCGCCGCTGAACGAATTGGAACCGGTGAGGGTCAGCGTCGCGCCCGGCATGAAAGAAACAAGCGTGCCGGTGCCGCTCATATTGCCGGCGTAGGTAACGCTGGCATTTTCAAAGAAGGTGACCTTGGTGTTGTTGGTCAAGGTGCCGGTGCCGATATTGGCCACGGTGGTGCCGCCGTTGCCGACGGTGACCGTGCCGGTGCCGTTCAAGCCGCCACCGCCAGAGTTGTCATTGGGGGTGAGGATGGTCAGGTTGCCGGAGTTGCTCTTCAGCAGTTTGCCGCCACCAGAAATCTTGCCGCTGCCGGAGAAGGTATAATCCTTGGTGGCATTGACCGTCCAAACCGTCGGCTGAACGGTGGCCGCCACGTTAATCGGCGGGGTATTGGAACCGGCGTCCGTGAAGGTCGCATTGTCGCCCTGAAGAAAGACATCCTTGGCCACCCCATTGAGCCAATTGGAAGTGGTGTTCACATCCCAGTTATTGGTGGAGCCGTCGCCTTTCCAGACCAAGGGGCCCGGCGTGCCCGTAATGACGACTTTGATGGCGCTGGCCGCGGTATCATTCGTGAAGACGTAGGTATAGCGGGAGGCCGCGGCCGTCAGGAAGGTGGACGGGTCGCCGGCGAACGCATTGACATACTTGATCAAGGTATAGGAACCGCCAACCAAGGGCGTGCCATTCAAGAACGAGATGTTCACGGAGTTGGTGAGGCCCACGCTGTAAACCAGATTGGTAACGACCAGCAAATCATTGGTGCCGCCGCCAATTCCGGTGGTGTTGGCGAGATCAAAGCTCAGATTGACATAGCCGCCCAGAACCAATTGATCGAGCGTGAGGGTGCCCGCCGTGCCGACACTCCCAGGATTGATGGCTGAACCCGCGACCGCAACGTTGTCGTTCACGGTGCCGACCACCGCGCCGACGCCGGTCAGGGTCTGATTGGCGCTCAAGGCAAAGCCGGCACCCGACACATCAAAAACCGCATTGCTGGCCACAGTGATCGTCGGCGTATTCGCCATCGTGCTGGTCAACGCCAGCGTGCCGGCACTGATGATCGTGGCGCCGGTGTGATTATCCACACCGGAAATCAGCATTTTGCCCGACCCGGACTTGGTGAGGCTGCCGGAGCCAGTGATGGCCGCGGTGGCGTTCCCGGAAAAATTAATATCCACACCCACATCAGGAGAAGTCACCGAGCCAAGGCCAACACCGATGACGCGGCTGGAAGTGAGATTCAACGCCACGCCAAAAATGGTCTCGCCGGCCGAGGCCAGATTGGTGAAAGTGCCGCTGCCCCGGAGATCCTTGTTGTTCGACGTTGAAAGCGTGGCATTGGACAGAGTGATGGTCGTGAAATAAGCCTCGCTGCCCATGTCCAGATGGCCACCATAAATACTCAGCGGACGGCCCGAACTGCCGGCGATGTGAGCCGCCGAAGTGTTAACAGTGCCGCCCGGATTAATGGTCAGCGACTGACCGATCTGGGAGTTGCCATCGAAATCACCCGCGTTCATGTTGAGCGTGCCGCCGTTGACAATGGTGCTGCCGGCGAAGTTAAGGGACGCAGACGGATAGATAAACCCGCCATTGATGGTGACCGTCCCGGGACCATTCACGATCAAATTACCCGAACCCCGCAAACCAAGGGCCGGAACATTGGTGGCAAACCCATTTGCCCAAGTCGCATTGCCGGCACCCGCAATGGTCAAATCGGCGTTGTTGGTGATGGAGTAGTTAAAGGTCAAGGACGACGCATCAATCTCAAAGGTCTGCGGCGTGCTGAAGGCCAGCGGCAGGTCGAAGATGTTGTCATTGGCGGTATTGGTGATGCCGCCGGTGAGGGTCAAGAGGTTGCCGAACAGGTCGAAATTGCCGCTGGTAAACGTCACCGAGCCGACGGAGAGGCTGGCGAGATCGTTGGTGGCGATTTGCTGGGGCGACGGATTGGCGAAAATCAAGTTGTCGCCATTAGCCGGGGCAGCGTTGAGCAAGGCGAGGTTGGTCCAGTTGAGCGTATCGCTCCAGTTGGCGGTGGTGCCGGTGCCCCACCACGTCAAGATATCCGCCCGAACCGACGAAGTCCAGACGAGCAGGATTGATATCATCCCCAGCAGCAAGGCCAGGGCACGGTGACTAAGGTTTGTTTTCATGAGGTTGTTTGTGGGGTTAATGGTGACGGTTGGGGCTTCAGGTCGAATGGGGTTCAAAATAGAATACAGTCAAAATACTTTCTGTTCGGCAGAAAGTTCCGGGCATCGGTCAATAGGTTTTCAGTTACTAGCATTACTCTCCGAAACTATTTTTAAACTTATCACACGTTTCCGATATTCAACCATACCACATTTGGGGGAGTCCGGCAGGAAAAATATTTCCGATTTACGATGGATGATTTGAGTCGGGAAGCGGAAAACCTGAATTTTTTCCCAGAGCATTTCCATCAATCCGGTAGCGCGGCGGAATCCGATTTGAGAACAGCGGTCTTTTTGGTTCTTGGCTTCGTTTCGGCTCAGTAACAGGGTTTTCAAACCTGCGCCTTCGCCAAAGCCTCGCCAACAACCAAAACAACCAAAAATCCTCGCCCCACCTCGCCACCTCATTGCTGTCAATGCTCTCAATTCCGCAATTGAAACCGCGAATTACGCGAAATACGCCAAAGGGCTGAGGTTTTAGCAACCAGCCCGACGATGCGGTTCCCGTATCACTATTCCACATCGACGGCGGGGCTCAAAGGCCCCTGATACCTGGGCGGACCGGTGTGATCCTGAAGATGAATTTTGTCCCAATTGCCGCCTTCCTCCCAGCGCGGGGCGGGAAAGGGCTTTTCCCAGGCCGCCAGTTTAGCCAGCAGGTCACGAACGAGGTCGGGATGTTCCGCCGCGACATTGTTTTTCTCCGGCAGGTCGGCGGCGAGATTGAAGAGCAGCGGCGGCGCGCCCTGGATGCGGATCAATTTCCAGTCGCCGGCGCGCACGGCGGCCACGACGTTGAAACGCCAGAACAGGTCGGCATGCGGTCGCGCCGAATCCCGGCCGGCGAGATACGGCAGGAGGTTGACGCCATCGCTGTCCGCCCAGGCGGCGGGACGCGCGCCGGCGGCGGCGAGAAAGGTAGGCAGCAGGTCGAGGCCAGTGGCAGGGGCGTCAAAGGCCCGGCCCGCCGGCAACACGCCCGGCCAGCGGGCCAGCAGAGGAACGCGGATACCGCCCTCGAACAACGTCCCCTTCCAGCCGCGCAAGGGCGTGTTGTAAAATTTGCCGTAAGTGGCGCCACCATTGTCGTTGATGAAAATCACGAGCGTGTTGGAAACGACGCCCGCGGCGGCGAGCGCGGCGAGCGCGCGGCCGGCGCCCTGATCGAGCGAGACGGTCATGGCGGCGAGCACACGGCGCTTCGGATCTTTGATCGCGGAGATTTTTTCAAACTCAGCCGGCTTGGGCTGCATCGGGCTGTGCACGGCGTTGAAGGCGAGATAGAGAAACCACGGCTGCGCCCGGTTGGAGTTGGTCCGGATGAAGGATTCGGCCTCGCGCGCGAAGGCGTCGGTGAGATATTCCGGCTCCACCACTTCCCGGCCGTTGCGAAGCATGACGTTGGCCTGGCTGGCCGGCGCGAGGTAATTATGACCGCCGGCGAGGAAGCCGTAGAAGTCGTCAAACCCGCGCTCCCACGGCAGATAGGGTTTTTCATTGCCGAGATGCCATTTGCCGATCATGCCGGTGTGGTAGCCCAGCGCCTTGAGCCGCGCGGGCAGCAGCGCGGTGCCGGCATCCACGCCAAAGCCATCGCGGAGATTGTTCTCGTGGCCGGTGCGGGCGGGCGATTTGCCGGTCAACATGCCGGCGCGCGAGGGGCTGCACACGGGACCGGGCGCGTAGCCTTGGGTGAACCGCAAGCCGGCGGCCGCCAGAGCATCCAATTCCGGCGTGGCGATGTCCCGGCACCCTTGAAAGCCGAAATCCGCGTAGCCGGCGTCATCGGAGACGATAAGCAGGAGGTTGGGTCTGGCGGGCGCCGCGAGACTCGACGCAGGCACCAGCGACACCGCGGCAAGGGCCGCGAGCAGAGTGAGATGGTTCAGGAATGACATAATTTCAAGATGGGCGGTTGGGAAAAAGGATCAGGCGCGGACGACAGCCGCTCGTTTGATTCAGGGAACGAAAATGATCCCTTGCGGGCGGGGTCGGGTATTTCATGGGTGACTTATTCCGGATCAGCAGCTACGCCGCGCTTGATCTTCATTTCCTGCCGCCAGGCTTCGAGCAGCCGGGACAAATGCGCGCAGACTTCGGAGTTTTGCGCGGCCACATTGGTTTGCTCGGCGGGATCGGAGACAAGGTCATAAAGCCCGCCGGCGTTCATCTTCCATTGGCCCTGCCGGATGGTGTTCGGAGGAAAGCAAAGGGCGCGCTCGGGCACGGCGCCCTTGCCCACAAAGGCGGACCAGACATTGGTGCCGTCGAACCGGAGCGCCGCCGGCGGAGCGACTTGCGCCACGGACAACAGGGTGGGCATGAGATCCATCACATGCAAGGTGTCAGCCCGCACAGTTCCGGGCGGGATGACCCCGGGCCAGCGCGCGACCCAAGGCACGCGGATGCCGCCTTCCCGGTTGGAATGTTTGCCGCCGGAGAAAGGGGCATTGGAGCCGGCGGCCTCGGCGCCGTTGTCGCTGATGAAGATCACGAGGGTTTTATCGTCCAGCTTTTGCGCCTTGAGTTCCGCCAGCACCCGGCCAATGCCATCATCCAGGCAATTGACCATGGCGGCGTAACCGCCGCGGGTGTTATCCGGATTGCCGGTCACCCCAAACTTTTTCAGATAGGCTTCGGGCGCCTGATAGACACCCTTGATGGTGGAAAAGTGCGGCGCGTTGTAAGCCAGCTCCAGGAAGAAGGGCTGCTTGGCATGGTCGCGGATGAACTTTTGAGCGCGCTCCGTAAACAGGTCAGTGGTGTAGCCCGTGCGGAACACTTCGGTTTCGCCTTCCCACAAATCATGCTTGCCCGCGGGCGTGCCGTTTTTCTGGGTCGAGTCGGTGTGCTTAAAATAATCGAGCTTGCCGCCGTGAAACCCGAAAAATTCAGCGTAGCCCAGGTGCGTGGGGGTGACGTCGCCGTCGTAGCCCAGATGCCATTTGCCGATGAGGCCGGTGATATAACCCGCGTCGTGCAACACCTTGGGCAGGGTGGTGGCCCGGCCGAATTGCCGCACGCTGCCGCCCATGAGCACGGTGCGGATGCCGTTGCGCTCGGCGTAGCCGCCGGTGATCAACGAGGCGCGGGTGGGGGAGCAGACGTTGTAAGCATAGGCCTGAGTGAACCGCACGCCATCACGGGCCAGGCCATCAATGTTCGGCGTGGGAATGTCCCGGCAGCCGAAGCAGCCGAGGTCGCCATAGCCGAGATCGTCGGAGACGATAAGCAGAAAGTTTGGTTTTTCCGCAGCGGCGCGGGCCAGCGGGTGGCCGGCCACCAGACCACCGCACACCACGCCAACCAGGAATAACACGTTTGATTTCATTCTCACTTATTTCAGTTTCCGGGGGGGGCAATCATTTCAAGTCAGGGAACCGAAACCCGCGCGATAGCCACCAGCGCCCGGAATGGCGAGGATGGCCACTGATTTCAGGAGCCATCCTCAAGGGAGCAGCGGCGCGGTTTCGGGAGTCACCAATTGATAGCGGGCATCAAACCATTCCTGCGCCGAGCGGGATTTGGCGCCGGCATCCGCATCGGGCTTGGGCAGCGCGGCCAGGGAAACCACGCCGCGCGCAAAGAGATTTTTCACCGGTCCGCCCACCAGCAGCACCACCTTGGGGCGCGGCGCCGGCAGCCGCCCCGCCTCACCGGGCGTCAACACCGGCAGCATCACAAACGACACGAGGGCGTCGGCCGCGGCGTATTTTTGAAGAACATCCGCCAGATTTTGCGGGGAGAAGAGCGGCAGCCCCGGGATCGGGCGCAAACGCAGGTTTTCAACCGCACTGACCTTGATCGACTTGCCCAAGGCTTTTTTGAAAGCGGCCAGGGTGAGCGCCAGGCCTTCGGACTTATCGTTGTCGGCCTCACTGATCAGGATGACGACGCTGCCGCGACCGCCGATCAATTCGGCCGTTTTTTTGCCCATGACCTCGCCCAAGGCCGCCGGACCGCCCGCCGCCGGACCGCTGGAACCGCAGCCACTGCCGGCCAGCAGCGCGCCGAGAAGGGCCAAGCCCAACAGCGTCGCCAAACAGCGGCGGCTGAAGACACAATCAACGCGGATCATAATAGTAGATATCGGCCGAAGTCATGGAGCCCAGCTTCGCCCATTTCACCCAGCCGGTGGAACCATCCAGATGCGCGACCACCAAACCATCCGAGCGCGCCGAGACCGGAGTGCCGGCCTCGTAACGCCTCGCCCCTTGTTTCAGGTGCGGCATGAAGGAATACCAGGCATTCCCCACGGGGGCCGAATCAAAGCACAGACAGGTGGCGAGTGTTTCGGAGCCGGGGGTGAAGCGATCGGTGGTTTTGGCGGGACGCTGATAACCGCCCACCACCCCGCGATTGATGTCCGGGTAATACATCCAGCCGATCATGCCCCACCCGGCGCCACCGAATTCACCACTGGTGGTCGCGGGCTGACCGACATAAACCCCCATCGCGCCCAGCGGGCCGTTATTGTTGTATTTCCAGATGGACTGGCAGGCGAAGGCATTGGAACTCATGCCCGAACTCAGCATGTTGGTATACATATAATTCGGGAAATGAACCGGATCCGCCGCCCCCGGCGGCAAATAATCCTTGAATTCGCCCGCATACATGGCGCAGGCCAGGCCGAACTGGTGCAGACCGCTCATATCCACCGCCCGCCGCGCCCGCTCCTTGGCGCTGGCCAGCGCGGGCAGGAGCATCGCCGCCAGAATGGCGATGATGGCGATGACCACCAGCAGTTCAATCAGGGTGAAACCGGGAAGGTTAGGGCTCCGGCCATTTCGGTTCAATCGGATGCTCATATAATTATTTATTACATCACTTTTCAAGCAGGTAAAGGATAGCCTGCAACCAAATTCTTGGCAAACGGCCAACCGCCCAGGCGCATACCGACACGACAGGCCACCGGCGTCACGCTCCTGCCGGGGTTGGCCGAACCGGCCTAGGGCGAGCGGACGCGGTAGAATTCACAGCGGTTCGTGGCGCCGGGATCCGTCAGATGGAACACCCCCGCGCCGTCGGCCACATTCGTCGCCACCGGGATCCACACCGGCACCACCAGATTGGTGGTCGCCACCAAAACATAGCTCTGCCCCGCCCCGCCCGTCCCGCTGAGCGCGAAGCCGCCGCCCCCGACCGCCGCCGTGGAAGTGATCACCGGGATCACCACGGTGGCGTTCGTCACCGTCAGGGTGCCGGCGAGATAGGTGACGCTGTAATTGGTGAGTCCCCCGCCCTGCGCGTTGGTGACGGTGATATCGTAGAGGCCCGCCGCCGCCGCGTTCGTCGCGCCGGCGCTAGCGAGCGTCACGTTGGTGACGGTGTCGTTGTTCAACAGGCCGCTGGCACTGAATTCCGTCCCGGCAAAGACGAGGGTCTGGCCGTAGGTCTTGCTGAGATTGCTGGCGGTGATGGTGAGCGGCGCGCTGGTGACCGCCAGGAGGCCGTTGCTGAACACAAAACTGTAATTCGTCGCGCTCAGCGTGCCCACGGCGGCGACTATCGGGTAGCTGCCGACCGGACTGTTCGTCACCGCAGCCGTGGTCAAACCGGGCGCACCGGTCAGGACCGCCGCCGTGTCGCCATTGACCCAATTGGTGAAGGTCGCCGAAAACACCGGGTTGGTGGCGCCGTAAACGCGGCTGGTGTTATTGGCGATGACGGTGAGCAACGCGGGGTTCACCGTGAGTGTGCCGTTCCCGTAGCTCAGCGTGTAGTTGGTGAGACCGCTGCCCTGCGCATTCGCCGCCGTCACCACATAGCCGCCCGCCGCCGCAGTGTTCGTCGCGCCGGCGCTGGCGAGCGTCACGTTGGTGACGGTGTCATTGTTCAACAGGCCGCTGGCCATGAATTCCGTCCCGGCAAAGACCAGGGTCTGGCCGTAGGTCTTGCTGAGGTTGCTGGCGGTGATCGTCAGCGGCGCACTGGTGACCGCCAGGAGGCCGTTGCTGAACATGAAACTATAATTCGTCGCGCTCAGCGTGCCCGCGGCGGCGACAATCGCGTAGCTGCCGACCGGACTGTTCGTGGTCGCGGCCGTGGTCAAGTCCGGCGCGCCGCCCACGACGGCCGCCGTGTCGCCATTCAGGAAATTCGTGAAGGTCGCGGTGAACACCGGGTTGGTGGCGCCGTAAGGGCGGCTGGCGCTGTCGGCGATGACGGTGAGCCAGGCCGGGTTCACCGTGAGCGTGCCGTTCGCGTAGCTCAGCGTGTAGTTGGTGAGACCGGTGCCCTGCGCGTTCGCCGCCGTCACCACATAGCCGCCCGCCGCCGCAGTGTTCGTCGCGCCGGCGCTGGCCAGCGTCACGTTGGTGACGGTGTCATTGTTCAACAGGCCGCTGGCACTGAACTCCGTGCCGGCAAAGACCAAGGTCTGGCCGTAAGTCTTGCTGAGGTTGCTGGCGGTGATGGTGAGCGGCGCACCGGTGACCGTCAGGAGGCCGTTGCTGAACACAAAGCTGTAATTGGTCGCGCTCAGCGTGCCCGCGGCGGCGAAAATCGCGTAGTTGCCGACCGGACTGTTCGTGACGGCGGCCGTGGTCAAACCGGGCGCACCGGTCAGGACCGCCGCCGTATCGCCATTGACCCAATTGGTGAAGGTGGCCGAGAACACGGGATTCGTCGCGCCGTAAACGCGGTTGGTATTATTGGCGAGGACGGTGAGCGGCGCGGGGTTCACCGTGAGCGTGCCGTTCACATAGCTGAGGCTGTAATTGGTCAGCCGCGCGCCCTGGGCGCTGCCGGGGACGATGGCATAGCCGGCCACGGCCGCCAGATTCGTGGCGCCGGCGCTGGCGAGCGTCACGTTGGTGACGGTGTCGCCATTCAGCAAACCGGCGCTGGAAAATTCCGTGCCGGCAAAGACGAGGTTCTGGCCGTAGGTCTTGCTGAGATTGCTGGCCGTGATGGTGAGCGGCGCGCCGGTGACGGCCAGCGTGCCGTTGCTGAACACGAAACTATAATTCGTCGCGCTCAGCGTGCCCACGGCGGCGACTATCGGGTAGCTGCCGACCGGACTGTTCGTCACCGCAGCCGTGGTCAAACCGGGCGCACCGGTCAGGACCGCCGCCGTATCGCCATTGACCCAATTGGTGAAGGTGGCCGAGAACACGGGATTCGTCGCGCCATAAACGCGGTTGGTGTTATTGGCGATGACCGTGAGCGGCGCCTTGCTGATGGTGACCGCGCTGAAGTTGGTGGCCTTGCCGTAAAGATTGGTGACGATGACGCGGTAGTTGCCGCTGGCGGCCACGACGGGATTGACCAGCGCCAGGGTGACATTGGTCGCGCCGGCGATGAGGTTGGTGTTCCGGTCATACCACTGGACGGCCAGCGGCGCGGTGCCCGTGACCACGGCGGTGAGCGTGGCGCTGTTGCCGTAAACCAGATTGGTCGAAGCCGGCGACGCCGAGACGGTCGGCGGCGCAACGACGGTGATGCTGCCGTTGTTGGTCAACTGCGAGGAGTCCCAGAGCAGGCCGGCGGAAAGCACGGGCAAGGTCTTGCTGCTGAAATTACCGGTGAAGGTGCTGGCGTTGAACAAAATGAAGTTGTCGCCCGCGGCGAGCGGCAGGGCGCCGAGATTGGTCACGATGAGCGTGCCGCCGAGCGTCAGGCTGCCGCCGAGGCAGGTGATCTGCGCGTTGGGAAGGGTGTTGGCCTTGTTGAGGCCGAGCCGCAACGTGCCGGCGAGCGTGCCCCCGGCGACGGTCTGGCTGGTGGCCTTGAGGTCGAGCGTGGTGCCGGAAGAGGTGTTCAAGGTCGCATACTGTCCGAGCACGCTGTTGGCGCCGCAGAAAATGGTGCCGCTCTGCAGCTGGATGGCCGCATTCCCGGAAGTCGCCACACCGTTCAACCACACCGAGCCCGTGCCGCGCTTGTAGAAGCCCAGGCTGCCGACGTTGAGCGGGCCGTTGATCACCAGATCCCCCGTGGCGGTGCCGGCGCCCGTGGCCGTGGTCACGACCATGCCATAGCCGTCGCTGACCAGCTGGATGTTCGCATCCAGGACGGAACCGGAGGCGGCCGCCGAAATGGAAAGGCCCGGATTGGTGTTGATGTCAAAGATGCCGATGCTGGCGAGGCCGGAACCGTATTGGCGAATGGTGGTCGGGGCGGTGTTCACCACGAGCCCGCCGTTGACATTATACTTCGCGCCGCCGGCAAGGTAAAAACCGGTGGTGGCGGACACGCCGTCGCCATAAACCTTGAGCCCGGTGTTGGCGTAGCCGCCGCCGGTGGAATAGCCGATCTTAAGGGTGGCGCCGTTGGTGACGGTGTAGACGACGTCGCCCGACTTGGAAGCCATCTCCAAAGTTCCGCCCTGAACCAGCACCGGGTCGGTGAAATTATTCGTGTTGTTCAACAGCAGATAGCCGGGGCCGGCCTTGGTCAGAGTGCCGCCGCCGGTGACGAGCGCGCTGATGGTGGCACTGGAACTGACGGTCACCACCGGCGAATTGGTGAGATTGAGATCGCCGCCGCCGTTGGACAACGTGTAATTGCCGCCGGCGCCGGCGGGAAACAGCAGGCCCGCGGGCGACACTTCCGTGGTGAGGGACACGGTGCAATTGGTCGCCGTGCCGGAGCCGAAAATCGCCAGCAAACCGTCCGTCCAAACCGTATTGGTCGAGCCGTTCCACCAGGTGCTGGCGACGCCATCCCAGCTGCCGCTGCCGTCCTGCGGGCCGGCCGAGGAGCCGCTCGCGTCCCAGGTCAGCGACGAGGCCGCCCCGGGCGTCGTCGCACACGCCGAGGCGCTGGCGGCCGAATTGCCGACCTGATTGGTGGCCGTGACCGTGTAGCAATAATTCGAGCCGGCGGCCAAACCGGTGTTCACAAAATAATTCGTCCCGCCGCCCAGCGTGGCTAGCGGCACCCCGCCGCGGTTCAACACATAACCGTCCGCCCCGGCGGAGGGCGCCCACGACACATAGATCAAGTTGCTAGCCAAGGCCGTGGCGGTGACGCGCTGAGGGACCGCGGGGGCGGTTTCCACCACCACCCCGACCGGATCGGCGCTGACCACGAGGCCGGAGTCATAGAACATCCGCGCGGAAAAAGAATAAGCGCCGGCAACCAGATTGGTCACGCTATTGGTATAAGGCGGCGTGGCCGTCTGGCCGACCAGGTTGCCGTTGTTGAAAAATTGCACCAGGTTGACCACGTGGCCGTTGGTGGCCGAGGCATCCGCCGTCAGGCTGAGGCTGGCCGGGGGCAAGAATTCCTGACCATTGACCGGCGCCGAAATCACGATGGCCGGCGTGGACGCCAGCTGCGCGAGCTGCGCCGGCGTCAGCACCTGGTTGTAAAACTGCACCTCGTCGAGCAGCCCCTTGAAAAACCGGCCACCCAGGGAATCCTGACCGATATACGACGCGCCATCGAAGGCCTGAACGGCATTCGCCACGCTGTTGGTCGCGGAAACGAGCACGCCATTGGTGGCCATAAACAGCCGCGCGCGCGTCGGCTCGATCACCAGCGCCACAAACGTCCAGACATTGCTCGGCACGATCAAGAGCGAATGCCAGTTGTAAGTGCTGGAACTGCCGTTCCACGTGTAGCCCAGCTCATTCGCGGTGCTGTTGAAGAAGTTCAAGCCCGACACGGTGGCGTTGGCGCGGCTGAAGAACAGGCCGGTGGCGCCGGACTGATTGCCGCTCCGGTTCACCCACGCGGTGAGGGTGAGCACGTTGGAATTCAAGTTCAGCGGCGGGAGAGCGACATTGGCGCTGGTGCCATTGAAACCGGCGGAATAACCGGTGACCGGCGTGGCGCCGGCCTGTCCCAGCACGGCGCCACTGTAAGTCCCGTCAAAATTCGCGCGGGAATCCTGCGCGGTCGCGCCGCCGGTCTCATCCAGCTTCCAATACGCCAGCGGCACCGGGCTGGCCGACGCCGTGCCGCTGACGGTGACATTGTCGAACGCGGACGTGTTCAACAAATTGTAGGTGCCGCTGCCCACGGCGAGGCCGACATACACCACCGGCTCCATCACGAGGGAAACGGCGCCCACCGGCGTCCACGTGGTGCCGTCCGGCGAGGTGAAGCCGGTGAGGCTGTTGCCGCTGCGCACGAGGCGCACCCAATACGGCGCCGCCAAACCACCAAGGCCATTCACGACCGAAGCCGACGCCCCGGCGTTGGTGCGCGCTTGAAACTGTGTATTCGAGCTGCCGCCGCCATACCCCATCACCGCCCCGGCGGCGGCGGGATCCAGGCTGTTGCGCACCATCACCGCGGCGAGCGCATTCGCGCCGGTGTTTTGATTGGTCGTGACGCGGGCGGTGATGGTCACATCGCCGGCGACAGGCTGGCCGAGAAATTGAAACTGATCATTCGTCCCGCCGATGCCTGCACCGGAGCCGATGACAGTGAACACGGCGGCATTGGAACCGGATGCGCCGCGGCCCAGCACGGAACCCACATCCACCGACTGCCACGGAGCCGGCACCGGCGTGACCGGCGGCGACGCGGCAAAGATCGGCGCCGGGGCCAGGCCGAGGCCGAAGGCATTGGTGCCCAGCACGCGGTAATAATACTGGCCCAGCGGCGCGACAGTGCTGTCGGTGTAATTCGTCGCGGCGCTACTGACGAGGGCGAGGGTGGTGAAAGTCACGCCATTGGTGGAGCGCTGCACGACATAGCCGGTTTCCGACAGGCCGATGGCGTTCCACTTGAAAGCCATCTGGCTGGAGGAAATATTGGTGAACGCCAGCGAGCGCACGGCCGGCAGCGCGGTGCCGGCGATGGTCAGGGAATACGGCGCGGAGGCGATACCATTGGCCGTGACGACGAGCGGATACGTGCCGGCCAGCATGCCGGCGGGCAAGGCGAGCTCGGTGGTCACCACATTGGTGCCCGTCATGAGGTTGCAGGTGCTCCAGTTGTAGGTGCGGCAATAGACCGTGCTGGCGCCGTTGGTGAGGCGGGCGACCGGATAATCCGAATTCATCTGCGAATCGTCCCCGTAATACGCCCCCTCGGAAATGCCGTTGAACAGCGTGCCGGTCAGATGAAACGAGCCGTCCAGATTCGTGGTCACGGAAAGAATCGCCGGCATGCCGTTCGTCAGCGGCGCGCCGTTGGGTTGATAACTATACAGCGTGCTGCCGACGCCCGAAACGAGCACCGTGCCATCCGGCAAGTCCAGCATCGTCTCGCCGTAAGCCACCGCATTGGAAACGGCGCTCGGAACGGTGATCGACGTGAAGGCGTTGGCCAAATAATCGTATTCGTAATAGACCGAGCCGCTGCCGAAGCCGGTGACCGAGTTGGCCATGCAGCACAGCACCTTGCCGTTGACCATCATCGCCGCCGGCGCGTCCACGGCGCCGTTATTATTGGGGATGTCCGGCCCGGCGACCCAGGAGCCGAAATTCGTCGTCCCGGCGGGGGTGTAGAGGCCATCGGAATTGGTCGTCCACGGCGTATAAATGGCGGTGTGGTTCGTGCCGCCGATGTAAAAGATTTTCCCGTTGGGCAGCAGCACGCCGGCGCCGATCTCATAGCCGTAGCCGAACAGCGGCGTCGGCACGCTCGCATCGGCGACCCATTTGTTCAAGGAGGGCACAAAGCGCTCGGAGTTGGTGCCGGTCAGGGTGAGAATGCTGCCATCCTGCAATTTCACCCAGGACGGCTCGTCCTGGCCGCCCAGCGCCGTGATGGCGACGGAATAGAGACTGTTGGTCACGTCATAAACGCGCGTGTCGCTGCCGGCGTTGCCCTGCAGCACATTGCCGTTGGGGAGGGTCTCGGTGCAACTGTCAATCGGCCCGTTCGGCACCGTCATCGGCGTGGTCCACGTATTGGCCACCGGATCATAGATCTCCATCCGGCCGCCGCCGGTGCCATATTCGCCACCGGCCATGTAAACCCGGCCATCGCGCAACACCTGCGAGCCAAAATACCGCCGCGAATCGTGCGCCGAGGCCAGGGTCGTCCACGTGCCGCTCACATAACTGCCATGGCTGTCCGGGGTCAGCCGATACCAACTGGTTCCGCCGCCCTGGCACATCACGGTGCCATCGGACAACAACAGCATGAGCTGGACGCCGCCGGGGGCCGGATTGGACAGAGCCGACCAAGTGCCGGCCGCCCGACCGCACAACGGCAGCAGGACCGCCAGGGCCAGCCACAGCCCCGACACGGTTGAATAAAGACGGGACGCCTGACGCAGACCAGCGCGGGCGGAGTTTGATTTTAGAATACGCACAAATGATACAATAGAAATCGGGAGCCACCGGGGCAGCCACCAATCATGAATGACTTTGGATACTACACATGATTAAAGGTTAAAATACCACATTCGGGGGAGATGGCAAAAAAACCTAATGAAAGCCCCAAAAAAACACAAACACGCAGCCACCGACACCCCCGGCCAACGAATTAGAGCCGGAACGACACCGGAACGGAAAGGTCAGGCCGTATAGAGCATATTCATAAATACTGTAGCCGTTCGGCTGGGAGCAAAATCAGGGCGGTTTTTTTGAGTTTTGGCTTCGTTTCGGCTTAGTCACAGGGTTGCAGGGAGGGTTGCAGAGAACCTGCTCCTGCGCCAAAGGCCGATGATCGGCACCGCTCGCCAAAACCCAAAAATCCTCGCTCCGAACGGCGACATCATTTCTGCAAACGCTCTAAGGAAGCGACGGATTTCGTCAATGGACAAAAGAAGTCCGATAGGCATCTGCGCTCGCTGCCAGCACGGCGGCGATGCAGCGGACAAACGCGCTAACGGGCCGTCTTATCTTTTTCCGTCTGATCCACCGCCGCCCCCTGCTCACGCCGAACGAGATAGTTGGTGCGATTCAAGGCCGGATAACCTTCGTCGCGAATCCGTTTGCCGAGCTGCCGGAAATTGGCGGCGACATCCTCCGGGATGGAACCGTCGGGCTGAGAGCCGAAGTTGAGCAGGAGATTGGCGTTGTTGTCTGCGGCGTTCACCAACATGCGCCAGAGTTTGTCCACGGGCTGGCAGCGACTGGCAGGACTCCATTCCCAGGTTCCCTGACTGGTGACGGCGATTTCGGCCTTCTTATTGAAATTACGGGTCCACGCCTCGGCGGCCAGCTTGCGAATCCGCTGGTCCTGCGGCGTCCGGTTGCCGTAATGCATGGCGATGGATTTCAACTCACGTTCGCCCACGAGCACGTCCTCGGTGCCGGTGGCACCAGTCTTGAAATTGATCAAGGCATGCGGCTGGTATTGATGAATGAGATCGTAGAACTCCTGCATCTTGAACATCTCGCTGTTGGCGAGCACGCCGCCGAGAGGGTCGAACCAGAAGCCGGCAATAGATCCGTAGTTGGTGCAGAGTTCGGACAACTGCTGTTTGCAGAAGTCGCGGTATTTCTCGAAGTCTTCGGGCTGACGATATTTGAAATAGTCCGGAGCTTTGGCATAGCCGGGGCGCCCGACGGCGTAAAGTTCCTTCGGCAAATAGTATGGATGCGTCCAATCTATCCCGATGGAGTAGTAAATGAACAGGGGCATCCCGCGCTCGTGACAGGCCTGGGCCAACTCGCCAACAAAATCGCGGTGCATCGGATAATCCATGCTGTCCCAGTCGGTCGCATGGCTGTCCCACAAACAAAAGCCGTCGTGATGTTTCGCTACGAAGGTGAGGTAGCGCATGCCGCTGTCCTCGGCGAGTTGGACGATGGCCTTCGCGTCGAAACCGGAGGCATCCACCGCGCGCGCCATCTGCTGATATTCGGCTAGGGGAATGCGCTCGTTGAACATGGCCCACGCGGCGTGGTGTTTTCCCCAGACGCCCCAATGGATAAACATACCCAGGCGGGCGTCATCGAACCATGCCAGCGCCGCTGCGCGGGGCGATTTCTGATAAAGGGCCGCCCGGTCTTTGAGAAAATAGGGAATGGCATTGGTCGCCGGCTCATGGAGGGGAAAGGCGAGATTGAAGCTGGGGGTCCCCTGAAACGGATCTTTTTCGCCGGCGGCAGCGTAGAGGCAAACCGGGTTGCCGCCGTCATCGAAGAGTAGTTGAGGCCGTTCGAGATTGCTGAGGGCGTGCTTGCGGCCGGCGATGTCGGTGAACTCCCGGAGCGAGACGAGGTTGTGCGCGGCGGGTTGCCAATCGCCCCACCCTTTTTCAGAAGTGACGAGCGCGAGCGCGCCGAATTGCGGCGAGAGCCCCCGCGCCTGCGGCGAAAAATCCTTCACGATGGCGTAGTAGCGGTCACGCTTTTGGTCATACCAGAAATACGGATCTTCAGCGCTGTAACGCGCATCGTTCAAGGCGGGGCCGACCAGGCGGAACGGACCGTCGGGTTGGTCCGCGGCGGCAATCCAGTGCGCCATGAACCCGCCGGCCGGCGCGCTGCGCGTCTTGAACATCATCAGGTAGCGCCCATCGCGGCCGCGCGTGACGCTGGGATTGACGGCGCGACAGAAGGTGTTCGTCTGGTCCGGCGCCATGAGCGGCTGGTCCGAGCGACGAAATTTCCCCGCGATCATATCCGCCACGGAATCCGCGACGGCGACGCCGATGCGCTGACCATCCGCGTGCTGCATCCAGCGGTCGGAGTTCGGCACCAAATAATTGGCGACATAATAGAGATAGATTTTGCCCCCGAATCTCTTGATATGGGCGTTGTGGGCGCTGAAGCAGTCCCAGCGATTGGTGTCGCCGGTGCCGCGCAAAACCGTGGCGACGGGTTGGAACGGGCCGGCGGGCGAATCCGAGACCGCGGCCGCAATCTCGGAATACTTCATCCAGCCGCGCATGTCCTTGAACAGTTTCTCGTCGCCGGGGGCGCGCCCTTCGCTGCCCGTTTTCCAGCGGGAATAGAAGAGATAGTATTTGCCGTCCTCGCCGCGAATACCGGAGCCGCACCAGATATAATTACCAACCGCCTGGAAAATATTTTCGGGAGCGATGGAGCCGAGCCGGCCGGTGAAATCGAGCGTGTCAGCGGCAAAGGCGGTCGCGGCAAGCAGCATTGATAGCAGCATGGCAACTTTGCCAACCACTCCGGCACGAATACCATGGAGCCGTTGCAGACGTAACATAATCAGCCTTTGATACGGGCCATAGGATCGCGGGTCCCGTAACGCAAGCAAACTGGCGAGCAAGACAATCGGGCGCATCGGTTGCAACTGCGGTGAAAGGCTCATCGGGACTGCAGTGTGATCGACATCGCAGCCAGACCGGCACCCTGCGCGGTGACGGTGATCGTGCCGCGGTCACCCGGCTTGGAACGGACGATGGCCAGCGCGAGACCGTTGAAGGCCGGTCGCTCATGACTTTGGAACGGCACGAAGGAAGTCGCGTCGCCGTTATCCGTGGCGATGATTTCGCCCGCACCGGCGATGGTGAATTGGATTTGGTTATCGGCGGTCGGCACGGTCAGCCCATTTTTATCGGTGACGCGCACGGTGAGATACGACAAATCCGCGCCATCGGCGGCGATCGTGGCGCGGTCCGCGGAAAGCGCGAGCCGGGCGGGTGTGCCGGTGGTTTTCACCACGTCGGTCGCCCAGGGCCTGCCATTTTTGTAAGCGACGACCTTGAGTTCACCCGGCTGGTAAACGACGTCGTCCCAGCGCAGGCGGTATTCAAACTGACCTTTCATTTTTTTGCCAAGCGACTTGCCGTTGAGGAACAATTCCGCCGAATCGCCGGAAGTGTAAACATGCACCGGCGTCACCTGGCCCACGCGATCCGGCCAGTTCCAATGCGGTAAAATATGGGCCAGCGGCAAGCCGGGACGCCAGCGGGCCTGATACAGGTAATAGCGATCCTTCGGGAAGCCCGCAAGGTCCACGATACCGAAATAGCTGCTGCGCGACGGGCAGCGGATTTTGCCGAACTCCTCCAGCTCTTTTTTCATCGCGGCCATTTTCGCCGGATCCCGATCGTGGATGTTAAGCAGGTTGCTCAGATCGTTGTTGTAGGGCGTGGGCTCGCCGAGGTAATCGAAGCCGGTCCAGACAAATTCGCCGGCGAAACCCGGGTTATGGTCGAGCGCGGCAAATTCCTCGTCCGGCGGGCAGGCCCAGCCGGGCGCGTCCACGTCGTAGGACGAAACCTGGAAATTCACGCGCGAGGCATTGCCGCGTTTGACGGGGAAAAAGTATTCACCGCGCGAGCTGATGCACGACGATGATTCACTGGAAAAGAACGGCTTGGTTTCGTTGCCGGGAAAAGCCAAGAGCTGGCCGTAGGTATTGATGGCGTAATTCAAGCCCTGAATGTCCACGCCGTGGCGGAATTCACTCTTGGCCGCACCGTCCCAGACGCCGGCGGAAACGGGCCGCATCGGATCTTCAGCATGGACGATGTCGCGCAATTCCCTGGCGGGATTGAGCGTGCCCTGCTCGCCCACCTCGTTGCCGGTGCTCCAGATGACGATGCCCGGATGATTGCGGAAATGCCGCACCATCGCCTGCAAATCCCGCACATGCCATTCGGGATACAGCCTCGCATAATCGTTCGGATTCTTGCCGGATTTCCAGCAGTCAAGCGCCTCGCACATCACCAGAAAGCCCATCCGGTCCGCGAGGTCGAGAAACTCCGGCGCCGGCGGATTGTGCGAGGTGCGGAGCGCATTACAGCCCAGGTCCTTCAAAATCTGCAGCTCGCGTTCCATCGCCCGCGTGTTGAACGCCGCGCCCAGCGCACCGAGGTCGTGATGGTTGCAGGTGCCCTGGATTTGGACCCGCCGGCCGTTCAGGAGAAAGCCGTGGTCGTGCGTAAATTCGAACGTGCGGATGCCGAAGGGAGTTTCGTAGCGGTCAACCACCTTCCCGTCTTGCTCGAGGGAGGTGACGACCACATAGCGATCCGGATTCTCAGGACTCCACAGCCTGGGCCGGCGGAACTTGAGTTCGCAGGTTGACGCCGCGGTTTTGCCGGCGGCGATTTCGCCGCTACTCAGCTCGATTTCGCCAACCGATTTACCCAGCGAACCGTCCGCCGGCAACTCGTAGAATTGGTTCCGAAGCGTGACGGTGGCCGCCGCGGCCGAGTCGTTATTCACATCGACTTTCACTTTTACCGTGGCCGCGTCCGGGGAGACCTCCGGCGTGGTGACAAACGTGCCCCATTGCCCCACATGCACCGGCGCGGTCTTGATCAGCCAGACGTGGCGGTAGATGCCCGCGCCGGGATACCAGCGCGAACCCCATTTTTCCGTGTCGAGCCGAACGGCCAAGACGTTTTCGGCGCCGAATTTTATCTTGTCCGTAAGGTCGAGCTGAAACCCCTGATAACCGAGCGGCCAGCCACCGACGTATTCGCCGTTCAGGTAAACCATGGAATTGGCCATCGCGCCGTCGAACGCCACGGTGAGGCGTTTGCCCGCGTCCTCCCGGGACACGGTGAAATGTTTCCGATACCAGCCGATGCCCTTCCACGGCAGCTTGCCGGAGTTGCCGGGCAGGTCGAAGCGGAAGGGGCCTTCGATACCCCAGTCGTGCGGCAGGTTGAGCTGACGCCAGGGCGAATCATCAAAAGCGGCGGCCGCCGGGCTGAGCGACGAGCCGGACTGGCGGAGGTTCTGGATTTCGGCGCCGGCGGCGTCGAATAATTTCACCTCGCGAATACTGGCCCAATGGCCGGCGGGCAGCGAGGTGGTGCGGACGCGGAGGAACTGCGCCGCGCCCGGCAACGGCTTCCAAGCGTAACCATCGGCGCTGCGCTCCACGACGAAGCCGTAGTTCGAGCCGGGAGATTCCCACTGGATTTCGGCGCGACTGACGTTGAGTTCGCCGCCGAACTCAAGCATGAGCCATTGCTTGGCACCGGCGCCGTCAGCACACCAGCGCGTGGCGGGATCGCCGTCCATCGCGAACTCCGCGGAGTTGCCGGCTTCCTCGCTGGAGGCGGAGAGGGAAAACCGGGAACTGCTCGCGCCCGGCTCCGGCACGCGCGCGCCGTCCGCCTGCAAGCCGAAGCGGGCAAACCGCCAGCCGGCGTCAAACGACCCGGTCTGGCGCGGCGACTCTGCGAGCGCAGAAAAACCACGGACCGCCAGAAGGGAGGCGAGTGCCCATACGCGAATTCTATTACTCATATGATGATATTAAAAAATACCAACTAGCGCGACTGGACGCGATAGAAACGCTGCTGATAATTGGATGCATTCAGATCGGTGAAGCTGAAAACGCCGCCGGCGTTCGCAGAATTTGTCTGCACCGGCAACCACGCCGACGGCGGCAGGTTCGTCGCCGTCAGCAGCACATACGCCGCGTTGGGCGAACCGCTGCCGGCCAGCGTGAACGAGGTCCGGCTGACCGCCAGGCTCGCGTTGGTCACCACCGGTTGCGCCGTCACCGCAAAGTTCGCCATCACCGCAAGGTCATTCGTCACGAGCCAATCCGTGCGCGGATTCTCAGTGCGGCTGTCGCTCCAGTTCACAAAATAGCTGCCGGGGTTCGGCACCGCCGTCACCGCCGTCCCATTCGCGCCAAAGTTCACGATCTGATTAGTGCCGCCGCTCAAGGCGCCGTTCGGTCCCGCCGCATACGCCAACGTGCAAGTGGCCACGACGAGGCTCAAGGTGCCGTTAGTGGGCAGCGTGTTGGTTTTCCAACTGACGCCATTGGTCAAGGCGGGCAGCGTCAGGCTGGCGAACGCACCGCTGTAGGCGCCGGCGGCGAACAACTTGAAGCTATCGCCCAGCGCCAGTGCGTTGGTGCCGAGATTGGTCACGATCAGCGAACCACCCTGCGTCAGCGTGCCGGTGACGGCGGCGAGGTCGTTGGTCGGCACGCCGCCATTACGGCTCAATTCCATGATGGTCCGGCTGCCGCCGGTCAGATTCAGGCCGCTGCCAAAAGACAGTTTGCCAATGCCGTTGGTGCCGGGGGCGAGGGTTCCCGCGTTGGTCACGCCGCCATTGATGGTGCCGGTGCCGCCAAGGGTGCCGTTGGTCTGAATCGTCACCGCGCTGCCCGCTGCCAGCGATCCGCTCACCAGCAAGGTGCCATTACTTATGGTCGTGGGGCCGGTGTAGGTGCTCGCGGCGGTGAGTCTCAAGGTTCCAGCACCAGCCTTGATCAGCGAACAGGCACTGCCATTTTGAGCGATGGGCATATTGATATGCAGATCCACGCCGCTGCTGGTGGTGCCGGCTTCGGTGGTTATGAGGTAACCGGTCTGGCCAGAATCCGGCCTTAGCAGAATGCCCTGACTGTTGTTGATGACCGACGTATTGGAACTGGCCAGCGAATTGATGGTGCCGCTGACGGAATTGTAGCTGCCCAAATCCAGTCGCGCCGAGCCGGCGATGGTGCCGCCGGTCAGATTGTAGGTCACGGCGAACGCGCCGAGGCCGCCGTTGCCGGTGACGGTGCCGCCGTTGACATTCAAGGCGGTCAGCCCACCGCCCCAGCCGGTGGGATTGTTGCTCAACGCCAAGGTTCCGCCACGGTTGACCGTGACCGCACCATGAAAGGCGGAGGCGTTGAAGGATCCGTTGTTCTGGTTGGCGACCAGCGTCCCGCCATTCACAACCGTATCGCCGGTATACGTGTTGGCTCCGGAAAGGATGAGCGCGCTGCCGCCAGCCTTGGCCAACGAACCGGTCCCCTTTAGCACGGCGCCAATGGTGGCGTTGTTGCTGGCGGTGATCACGGGCGCACCGGCCAGATTGATCCCGCCGCCGCCACCCGCGAGAGTGTAGCTGCCGCCGCCGGTCGGGTTGAAAATGATTCCCGCCGGCGTCACATCGCTGGTGATGGTGACGGTGCAATTGGTCGTGGTATTCACGCCGAACGCGGCCGCATTGCCGTCGGCCCAGACCAGATCGCCGGCGCCATACAACCAGTTGACCGAGCCGCCGCCCCAAGTGCCGCTGCCATCCTGCGCACTGCTGGTTCCGCCATTCGCATCCCACGTCAGGGTCGCGCCGAGGATGGGGGTGGTGGCGCAGGCGCTGGGACTGGCAGCCGAACTACCGCCGGGGTTCACGGCAGCGACGGTGTAGCAATACGTCGTGCCGCCGCTCAAACCGCCATCCAAATAATTAGTGCCCGTCAGCGTGGCCAGCGGCGTGCCATCCCGGCTCAAGACATAGGTGGTGGCGTTGCTGACCGCCGACCACGTCAGCATCATCTGATTCGTGGAAACCGGCGTGGCCGTCAGGTTCGATGGCGCGGAAGCCGGCGGGTTGACGCCGGTGAAGGCGACGACCGCAACCGCCCCGCTAGCGGACAGACCAGAAACATCCCATGCCAGACCGGCATTGAGCACAGGCAGATTAATGCCGGTAAAGCTGCCAGCGTAAACGGCCGCATTGAACAACGTGAACGTGTCAGCCGCGGCGAACGTGCCGGCGAGATTGGTAACGGTCAGCGTCCCGCCATAGGTCACGGTGGTAACTCCCCGCACCTGGTCGCCCGTCCCGGCAGACCGGTTGAGATGCAGCAAGGCGCTGCCGGACAGCGTCAAGGCATTGCTAATGGTCAGCGTGCCGATGTTCGTGGTGCCGGGCGACAAGGTGCCGCCGGCGCTGATAGTGGTCGGGCCGCTGATACTGCCAGTGCCACCGAGCGTGCCGCTGTTGGTTACCATCACAGCGCCCGCCGCCGTGCGTCCGTTGACCCACAACGCACCCGCATTCACGGTGGTCGAGCCGGTGTAAGTGTTGGTGGCGGCCAGTTCCAAAATACCGTTCCCATTCTTAACGACGGAACCGCCATTCCAAAGGTAGGCTGCCGCCTTCAGGTCGCTCACGCCGGTTCCGCGCGTCACATTGAACGTAGCGGTGCTGCCATTCAGATTGAGACCGCTGGAACCGATGATCAAGTCCGGCGCACCGCCACTGGTCACAAAGGTGTTGCCGCCCGTGAACACGAAGTTCACCCCACTGGAAGTATCAATCGTGCCACCACCGCCCGCGTCAAAAGTGAACGTATCGCCCGCGAAGTCATAACGATACCCGCCGCCCACTTGAGTCACTTTGAAGGTGGAGCCGTTGTTGATGAAAATGCCGCCGCCGGCATAGGAACCCCAGGCCGTGGCATTCAAGACCAGCGACCCGCCATTGATGAACGTCCCGCCGGCGGTGGCGCAGTTGTTATTGCCGCTGAACGTCAGCGCGCCGCTGCCGCTCTTGCTGATGCCGCCGCTGCCGTTGACCAGGGCGGTGATGGTGGCGTTCGCATTGGCCACAATGGGCAGCGGATTGCCGATCGCCCAGATGGTGTTAGTGCCCGCCAGCGTGTAACTGCCGCCGCCGGTGGTATTGAATGCGAGGCTCAAGGGCGTGACGTCATTGGTCAACGTGACGGTGCAATTGGTCGCGGTGTTCACCCCGAACACGGCGGTGTTGTTGTCCTGCCACGCCACGTTGCCGGTGCCGTCCGACCAATTGGTCGCGGTCCCGCCCCAATTGCCGCCGCCATCCTGCACGCCGGCCACCGTGGGACGCGAATCCCAGCTCAACGCGGGAACAACGGTCAGCGTGGCGGCGCTACTGGTCGCACTGCCGTTGCCGGCGGTGAGGCTGACCGTGTAGCCACCGCTGTTGGTGAGTTGCACATTGTTCAAGGTCAGCGTCGAGTTTGTCGCACCGAGGATATTTGTTCCGTTGAATTGCCATTGGTAGTTGAACGGCGGCTGGCCCATCACGCCGGCGCTGAAGGTGACGCTTTGCCCAACGCTCGCCCGCGCGGCGGCCGGCGAGACGGTGACGGCGGGCACCCCGACGACGTTGCCCACGAGGCTGAGGCTGTCGAAGGTGGCCCAGTGCAGATTGGGATTTGAGGACTGCGCCGCATAGGTGAACAGCCCCACAAAGGGCGTGGGGCCGAAACTGGAAAGCGTGTTGCTCCACACCTGGCTCCAGTTCGCTCCATCGGTGGAGATGGAGCTGTAAAAAATATCGCCGACGCGAACGATTTTATACCAGCGATTGGCCCCGCCGAGATTGGCCGACCACGCGTTGGCGTCACCGTTACCAAGGCGCATCGTGTCGTCCTCGTAGTAAGTGCCACCGCCGACCGAGCTGAACAATTCCGTTGACCGGGTGGATCCGCCGTCACCGAGCGGCTGGCCCACCGTCAGATTGGTAGTGCCACGGATGATGATGCCGGCGCGCCAGGCGCCATCCGGCAAACGCCCATCCGTTGAGGCCACATTGGGCGTCAGGGCGGCGAGATGCGCGATAAAGGTGAAGTCGCCGGACACCTGACGAGTCAGTAAATTGAGGTAATCCCCCATCAGGGTGACTTCGCCACCCTGAACCCGGGCGGCGGTCGGATAGTTGTGATATTGCAGCGGCGTCAACTGCCAGGGGGCGACATTCATGTTGGTCGTCGTTGCCAAAGTCTGCGGCGTGGAATCCACCGAATAGCCGTTGTTGTAAAACAGCCGCGCCCGCAGCCAGTTCGTCGCGGCGGGTCCGTAGAGCGCATTCACCGAATAGGGATTGGCAGCGGACTGCCCCAGAGAATATTTGCCCACGTAGTATTGAACCTGATTCACCGCCGCCCCATTGGGCGTGAGCGCGGCGGAGAGGAGAATATTGGAACCGCAAATCGTGCTCGCATTGACCGGCGTGGCCAGCGTGACCACCGGCTCACTCCCGCCCGGCATGCGGAACCACGCGCTGACCGGCACGATTTTTTTGGCGAGGCCGGGGCCTTCATAAGCCACCCAGACATCATCCCAATATGTCGTCTGCCCGCGCTGTTCGGAGAAGGCGTATTGCACGCTGACGGCATGATACCCCGCGGCCAAGGCAATCCCGCCGCTCTTGTCCGCGCGCTGATGCAAGTCGTCGAAGTTGACAACCTCCACGCCGTCCACGATCAGCTTGCTGGCGTCATAGGACGTGAGCGTGAAGGCATAAAGGCCGTTGCTGGGCACCTGAATGAAACCGGTGTCGTTGAACGCGTATTCGCTCCGGCGGGTGCGAATGGTTGTGTCCACATCGTCCACGGCGCCCTGCAGCACCGGGGTCAGCGCCGAAAAATCCGGGAGGTTCGACCACACCACACCGCTGCCCGCCTCGTAGTATTTGTAGGCAAGACCGCTGACCGCGCCCACCACGTTCGTCGCCGGAGAGAGGGCGGCGGTGCCGGGAGTGATGAGGATGGGCGGGTTGGTGTTGTCAAAAATATCCGAAATCGTCAACCGCATATAAGGCGTGGCCACGCCGGAAATATTCAGCAGCTTCTGGCGCGTCTCCGGCTCGCGCTCGAAGAACGTCACCGCCGGCGAACCCGTGTAGCCGGCGTTGTTGAACACCTCGATCTGGTAGCCCAACTGCGGCGAACTGGTGTTCGGCGATTGCCACTGCACCAACAGCTGTGCGCCGAGCACGCTGGCGCTCGAACTACTGACAATGATGGGATCAAAGGGCGGCGTGGCCGGCTGATTGGTGATCGTCACCGTCACGCTGCCGCCGGGCATATTCGTCAGATAACGCTGGCCCACGGGATCCAAGCCGGTCATGCCGCCATCCGACCACGCGATGGCCGCAGTGCCATTCTCAATCAAGCCGCCATATCCCGCGCCCCCGTTCCAAGCGATGTTGATCTGATTCGCCCGTTGAATGGTGGTGGCCGACTGGCCGTATTGATGCGCGAACGCATTGCGAAAGTGGAACGCGCGAAAACCGCTGGGGCCAAGACCCTCGATGAATCCGCCCAAGCCCGTCACGCCCGTCGCCGCGAACGGCGTCTGGTAGGTGGACTTGTGATACCACACACCGGTAGTGCCCTCCCGCTGCCATTCGCCCGCATATCCGACGTGCGGCGTACCATCCGCCGGCTGCCAGCAACGCACGGCAAAACGATACCAGACGTTCGTTAAAATTCCAAACGGCGGCACGCCGGTGGTGCCGGCCGAAGTTCCCTCGGCACCATCCGTGTCATGACCGGTTTCCGTTGTGCCCAGATACGCGATCTTAAGGCCGTCATCCGGATTGATCGGGTTGCTGATCGGCCACGTAGACCAATGCGACCAACCGCTCCCGGCCGTCCCACCGTTGCCAAAGCCGGTGTAGAAATCAAACGCTGCGCCTTCCGTGCTGACGACCGGATAACCGTTGCCGAGAAAGGGACTCCAATTGCCGCCGGAGAAGAAGGGGCGACGCTCCTCGACCATCACCCAGCTGAGCGTGCCCGTGGTATTATAGCTGCGCCCGTCGGCGTGAGCCGAGAACGTCGAGAGGCCGAGCACCAACAGACCAAACACGACCCGAAGGGAGCGAACATTCAACATATAGGCTTTGGTAAAAAATATTTTCAAGGCACCAGCCCCACACGGTAGTAGCCCAATGAATTGGTCGCGGGAACCGTGACCGCGAGGGGAGAGGCGGCAAGCGAAACGATGTCGGTCACCAACGACCACGGGCCGGGCGCCGGCAGGACGGGCGTGGATTCGACCCGGTAGTGCAAGCCCACGACCCCCGCAAACTGAAAATTGAAGCCCCCACCGGAGACGCCCATAACGGGCAGGATCACCGGCGGCACCGGCGGCACGGCCACAAAGTTGGCCGTCACGTTCACATTGTTTGTCACGCCACTGTCCACCCGCGGATTAGCAGTGGCCCCATCGCTCCAATTCGTGAAGGCGGAACCCGGGTTGGGATTCGCGGTGACGGCCGTCCCGCTGCCGCCGTAGTTCACCGTCTGGTTGGTCACGCCCGTGAGATTCCCATTCGTCCCCGCCGCATACGTCAGCGTATACGTGTTGATCCCAAAGTTCGCCGTCACCGTGAGATTGCTCGTCACGTTCGCATCCGTCCGCGGATTCGCCACACTGCTATCGCTCCAGCTCACAAAATGATAGCCCGTGGCCGCCACCGCCGTCACCGCGCTCCCGTTCGTGCCATAGTTCACCGTCTGCGGACTCGCCCCGCTGATCGCCCCATTCGCCCCAGCATTGTAAGTCAGCGTATACGTCAGATTGCTCACCACGATCGTCCCGTTCACCAGCAGACTGTTCGTGCCCCATTTCAAACCCGCGGACAACGCGGGCAGCGTCACGTTGGTGAACCCGCTGCTGAAGGTCCCCGCGTTGAACAGCTTGAAACTGTCGCCCGCCACCAGCGCGTTGGTCCCGATGTTCGTCACCACCAGCGAGCCACCCTGCGTCAAGGCGCCGCTGATGATGCCCACATCGTTGGTCGGCACCCCACCGTTCCGGCTCACTTCCATCACCGCCAGCCCCGCCAGGACAAGGTTATTGCTGATCGTCAGCGTGCCGATGCCGCCGTTGCCCGGCGCAAACACGCCGCCCGCCTGAACCGTCACCGCGCCTTTCACATTGCCGGTGCCACCCAACGCCCCGCCGGCCGCCACGGTCACCGCGCTCCCCGCTGCCAGCGTCCCATTCACCAGCAACGCGCCACCATTAACCGTGGTTGTGCCGGTGTAGGTGTTCGTCCCGCCCAGCATGAGCGTGCCGGCACCGGTCTTGACCAACACGCCGCCGGTGCCGCTGATCACGCCCGCAAAGGGTGACGGCGAGGTATTATCGCCGCCCACGGTGAGGGTCTTGGCGCCGAGGGTCACATTACCGCCCGTCGCGCCGCCACCAGCCAGCGAACCAATGGACAGACTATTCACGCTGGCATCCAGCGTCACGCCGGCGGTGTTGGCCAGAACAAACGCCGTGCCGAAGGCAGCGCTGCCGGCGGTATAGGTGGAAACGGTGCCCTGAACGATATTGATGGTGCCGCCACCGGTCACGGCGGTGTTGTCCAGAATGAACTTATTGGCGCCGGTCTTGGTGAGCGTGAAGCCGGCCAGATTCAAGGTGTCGGCGGCGTGACCGGCGTTGACCATGTAGATATCGCCGCTCCCGCCGAGGGTGGCATTGGCCGCGAGGGTGAGGTTGGGCAACTGCCGGTTGCCGCTGGTGCCGCTGGCGCCATTGTTGACCACCCCCCCTGCCCGCTGGTGCCGGAACCGGCCAGCGTCACGCCATAAAAAAAGTCGTTGCCGGCGGCCTTGCCGTTGATGTCCACGGTGGCACCACTCAAAATAGTGATGGTGGTGGCGGCGGCGTTAAAGGCCCCGAATGCGCCCGCCGTCGTGCTGCCGATCCCATCGATCACCAGTCCGCCATTAACCGTCGTGCCACCGGTGTAGACATTGGCGCCGCTCAAGGTCGCCACCCCGGCGCCATTTTTTAGCAGGCCGCCGGACCCGGAAATGAGGCCGGACACCACGTTGGTGCCCGCGCCATCCAGCGTGAGATTGAACCCAGCATTGGTCACGGCGCCACTGACGGTGAGGGTGCCGTTGCTGCTGACGAAGGACTGCGGAGCGGACAAGGTGGTGCCAATGGCCCACGTGTTGTTCCCCGCCAGGTTGGCCAGGCCCCAGAGCAGCGTCAGGGGATTGCCCGACACGGCAATGCCGCCATTATTGAAAACCACCTGGCCAGCGGACGTAAGCAGATTGTTCGTGTTATTCAAGCGCAAGGCCCCTTGAAAGGTCAGCGACTGGCCGTTGACCGGCAGCGTCCCGTTCCAGTTGGACGCCGTGCTCCAATAGCCATCCGAACCGCCCCCGTTCCAAAGGCTCAGGCCGTTGGTCACAATAGTCAGCGTGCCGTTGGTGGCGAGATTGCCGGCATCCCAGAGCATCCCCACCGGCAGCACCGGCAAATTGAGGCTGCTGAAGGCCCCGCTGTAGCTGGACGCGCTGAAGAGAGTGAAGGTGTCGCCGGCGGCCAGCGAGCCGCCGCTCAGATTGGTAACCACCAGCGAACCCCCGAACGCCAGCGGATTGCCGGTCACCACCAGCCGGCTGCTGACGGGAGTTGCTCCCTTGAAGACCGCCAACTGCAAGGCGCCCGCGAGCGTCGCATTGGTCACCGTAAGAGAGTTAGTGCCGCCAAAAACGACCGTGCTGCCGGCCGCGGCATTCAGCGCGGCCACGGCCTGGTCGAATCCGTTCAGCGCCAGCTTCGCCCCCGAAGAGACCGGCACATTGGCATTGACCCCGAGGCAGTTCGGGGTGCCACAAATGACGGTGCCGCCTTGCAGCTGAACCGCGGTGTTGGCGCTGGTGGCCGTGCCATTCAACACCAACGAACCGGCGCCACGCTTATAAAACCCGAGGCTGCCCACGTTCAGCGGGCCGTTGATGGTGAGGTCCCCGGCGGCCGTGTTGGCCCCGGCATCCACCTGAACCGACATGCCATAGCCGGAGCTGACCAGCTGGAGGTTGGGATCCAAGAGCGACCCCGAGGCGGCGGAGCTACACCAGAGGCCGTTGCCCCCAATATCAAAGGTGCCAATGCTAGCGAGACCAGAGCCGTATTGCCGGAGGGTCGTCGGGGCCACCAGCAGGGCAATCTGACCGCTGGCGTTATAAGTCTTCCCGCCTTTCAGATAGAATCCGCCGGGATCCGCCGTGGCATTGCCGTTGATCGTCAACCCGGTCGCGGCATAACCGCCACCGGTGCTGTAACCAATCCGGAGCGTGGCCCCCTGCGCCACGGCGTAGGGCGCATCCCCGGACTTATTCTGAACCTCGAGGGCGCCCGCACTCACGATGGCCGTGCCGGTGATCGGGTTGGCGGCGCTCAAGATCAGACAACCCGCGCCGGTCTTGGTAAAGCCCTGCGTGCCGGCGAGCACGGCGCTGATCAGATTGGTGGCGCTTTTGACGGCGAGATTGGGCGTGCCGCTACTGACGGCCAGCGTCAGCGGCCCGCCGCTGCCATTGGTGAGCGTCCAATTGTGTCTGGCGGCGGGGTTCAAATCGTCAAAGACCAACGTGCCCACGGCGTTCGACCCATTGAGCGAGACGATCGGATTCGCACTCAAATTCAAGGTGCTGAAATCGGCGGCAGCATCGGTGCCGCCGGCGATGAGACCGCCGCTCCAGTTGTTGCCGACCGCCCAGGAACCGCCGTTCAGGTTGGTCCAGACACCGGAGCCAGCCGGAGCCGTCAGCAACAGGATGGCCGGCGCACTGGTAATGCTGTTGGCAACCACCGTATAACTGCCGACATCGGCGGGCGCGACACTGGTGATGGTATAGGAGATGTTGGTGGCAGTGGGAATATTGGTTCCATTCAACTGCCACTGGTAGCCGGCAGGAACCGGGCCGATGACCGAGGCCGTGAACGTTGCCGGCAGTCCGCCGATGACCGCGTTGGTCAAAGGACTGATGGACACGCCGGGCGCCCCCAGGACGTTCGTGCCGGTCAGGCTGACGCTGTCGAAGCTGGCCCAGGGAATATTCGGATTGGAAGACGGGCCGGCATAGGTGAAAAAGCCGGCGTAGATCGTCAGGCCGAAGTCCGCAAGCCCATCGGTATTGACCACGGTCCAATTCACGCCGTCGGCAGAAACCGAGCCGGTGAAGGTATTGCCGACGCGCTGGAGCCGGAACCATTTCTGGCTGCCAAGACTGCCCGAGGAATAGCCGCCGCCGCCGTTGACCATCGTTTCATCCTGATAATACGCCCCACCACCCACCTGGCCAAATACGGCGGTGAACGGCGCGGTATTGGTGTAGCCCCACGGATACCCCGGCACCATGTTGGTGTTGCCGCGCAAAATGATGCCCGCCTGCCAACCAGAATTCGGCGTCGAACCATCGGGCGCCGCCGCCGTGCCGGGCAGCCCCGCCAGGTGGGCGATCAAAGTGCAATCGCCACTGATCTGCCGCGTCAGCAAGTTCACCCCATCGCCAATGACCGAATACGTGTTGCCCTGGATACTCGCACCGCTGGGATAATAGTGGTAGAACACCTGCCCAAACTGCCAGGGGGCCAGCGCCATGTTCGTGGTATTCACCCAATTGACAGCAGAATCCAAAAGGTTGCTGCCGTTGTAAAACAGGCGGGCGCGGAGCGCGTTGGTCGGGCTGGCCCAGAAAAAGGAATTCAGGCTGTAAGGGGCCGCAGCATCCTGCGCCCAATAGTTGTTGCCCACATAAAACTGCACGTTGCCCAGGGTATTGCCATTGGTCGTCACGGCGGCGGCCAGGGGCACATTCGCGCCGGAAACGGTGGCACCATTGACCGGCGACACCAGGCTGATGGCGGGCTCGCCGCCACCGGGCACCCGGAAGAAAGCGCCCGGCGGCACGACGACGTTCGTCTGGCCCGGCCCCTCCCAAGAGAGACCGAGCGTATCATAATAACCGCCGCCAGCCCCCATAAAATACTGCACATTGAGCAGGTGATAGCCGGCCGACAGACCAATCCAGCCAGTCGCATCCTCCGGGCTATGCACCCCGTCGTTATTCACCACCGCTTGACCATCCACCAGCAACGCGCTACCCGCACACGAATTGAGAGTAAAGGCATACAAGCCATTGCTCGCCACGTTGAGATAACCGGAATAATTAAACCCATAGCCACTGCGCTGCCGCCGGGGAGTCAGGTCCAGGCCATTCACCGCCCCCTGCAACACCGGCGCCAGAGCAGTGAAGTCCGGCAAAACCGACCAGTTGGTGGCCGTTTCGTAATAGGCAAAATTCAAGCCATTGACGGCACCGACAACCGGTGTCGCCGCGCTCAAGCCGGCATTGGTAACCGCCAGAAACAACGGCGGATTGGTCTGATTAAAAACGTCAATAATGGTCAACCGGGGATACGGCACGGTCCCGGCGGGCAGGGCCAGCAACTTCTGGCGGGCTTCCGGGGCTATGTCAAAGAACGTGGCGACCACCGCGCCGGTGTGACTGGAATTCGTAAAGACATCGAGCTGGTAGGCAAACTGCGGCGAACTGGTATTCGGGATCTGCCATTGAACCAGCAACTGATTACCCGCGACGGCCGCACTGTAATTGGTGACCAGAATTGGATCAAAAAATGCGGGGGCGGCCGGCTGGGTGAGGGTCAACCAGGTATTGGCGACATAACCATTGCCGGTGCCGACTTCGCTATAAACGGCCGTGTTGCCTTCGATCAACCCCACACTGCAATTGGTGCCGCCGTGATCGCAGATAAACTGGCTGGCGCTGCTCCACGCGCCATTCTTGCGATAATAACAATTCCGATGATCCACGCGATTCGTGGGGGCCCCGCCGGTGAAATGTTCCTGAAACCCCATCTGGCCGCCAATGCCAGTCACGGCGAAAGGCAACTGCATCGTCCCGTAATGATACCATATCCCCGATGTGGAATCGCGCAGCCATTGGCCGGCATACCCCTGGTGCGGGGTCCCGTCCACGGGCAGCCAGGTGCGGAAGGCGACCCGATACCACACATTGGTCTGCCAAAACGGAAAGGAGGCCGGCGCCGTGCAAATGGTGCCCTCGCCAATCGTCGGCCCGCCATAGGTGGTCGGACCGCGGTAGACAGGAATGATGGTGTCCGTGACATTCACGGGATTGCTCACCGGCCAGAAGCTCCAATTGACCCCTTGGGTCACGGGATTGGGCGAGCCGAGGGAAGGGTTCGGCAGACCGCTGTAAAAATAGCCACTCGCCCCCTCGCTGCTCTGCCACCACTGGCTCAACCAGGTGTCATAGAAGCTGCTGTTCCAATACGGCCAGCGCACCTCCTGCACCAGCACATCCGAACCGCTCTGGCTATTGAAATAAGTGTATTGGGCGCGAGCCGGAGAGGAGAACCACACAGCGACCAAGGTGAACCCCAGCGCAAAACAGAACCGAGTTGTCTTCATGATTTAATCGTTTCCAAGCACGCGTATTTTAATTTATAGGGAATAGCTCCCACAGCCTGAGCGGTGTAACATACGCGAGCCCAGCCAACCATACCACATTCAGGGGAGAGCGGATTCAGGGCGAGCGGACGCGGTAGAATTGCGACCGGTTGGTCGCCGACGGATCGGCCAGATGAAACACCCCCGCCCCATCCGCCACGTTCGTCACGATCGGCACCCATACCAGTGCCGACAGATTCGTCGCCCCCTCCAAGACATAGCTCTGCCCCGCCCCGCCCGTCCCGCTCAAATTAAAATTGCCCCCCGCCAGCGTCACCGTCCCCGCCGAGATCACCGGCACCACCACCGCGTTGCTCACCGTGATGACAACCGCCGATGAATCGTTGCTCGCACTCCCGTTATACAGCACCCGCGCCACCAACCCGTAGTTCCCAGCCCCCACGTTCGTCCACGCATACCCATAGGGCGCATTCGTCACCTGCGCGAGCAGGTTGGTCCCATTGCTGTAAAATTGCACCGCGTTAATCACATTCCCGTTCGTCGTCACCACCGCCGCCAGGCTGACCGTCGCCGGCGCGACATAGCTGCTGCCGTTGGTCGGCAGGCTTAACACCACCGCCGCCGCCGGGTTCGCCACAAAGTTCGCCGTAACACTCACATCATTCGTCACGTTCACATCCGTCCGCGGATTCGTCAGGCTCCCGTCGCTCCAGTTCGTGAACGCATAACCCACGTCCGCCACCGCACTCACCGCACTCCCGTTCGTCCCATAGTTCACAACCTGATTGGTGGCGCCACTCAACGCGCCATTCGTGCCCGCCGCATACGTCAACGTATAACTGTTGATTACGAAGTTCGCCGTCACTGTCAGATTATTCGTCACGTTCGCATCCGTCCGCGGATTCGCCACACTGCCATCGCTCCAATTCACAAAGTGATAGCCAGAATTGGGATTGGCCGTCACCGCGCTCCCGTTCGTCCCAAAGTTCACAACCTGGTTGGTGGCGCCACTCAGCGCGCCATTCGTTCCGGCCGCATACGTCAACGTATAACTGTTAATCACGAAGTTCGCGGTCACCGTGATATTGCTGGTCACCCCCGCATCGGTGCGAGGGCTGGCGGTTGAACCGTCACTCCAGTTGACGAAGGAACACCCCGGGGCGGGCACCGGACTCACCGCCGTCCCGCTCCCGCCGTAGTTGACCGTCTGCGGACTCGTCCCGCTGATCGCACCATTGGTCACGGCTATATATGTCAACGTGTAACTGTTAATCGCAAAATTAGCCGTCACGGAAAGATTGTTCGTCACGCCGGCATCCGTCCGCGGGTTCGCCCCGCTCCCGTCGCTCCAGTTCACAAAATGATAGCCAGAATTGGGATTGGCCGTCACCGCCGTGCCACTGGCGTTAAAATTCACGATTTGGTTCGGGCTGCCGGCCAGAGTGCCATTACCTCCCGCCGCGTAGGCCAGCGTGTAAGCACTGACCACCACCGTCAGCGTGCCATTCGTCGCCAAAGTATTGGTCTTCCAACTCACACCATTGGTCAGCGCCGGCAAGGTGAGACTCGCGAACGTGCCGGCATAAGTTCCCGCCTTAAAAAGACGGATGCTGTCGCCCAGCGCCAACGCGTTGGTGCCCAGGTTGGTGACGGTCAGGCTGCCACCATTGGTCAGCGCGCCGGAGATGGCGGCCAAGTCATTGGTCAAAACCCCGCCATTCCGGCTGATTTCCATCAGCGTTTTACTGCCGGTAGCCAGCGTTAGATTATTGCTGACGGTCAGGGTCCCGATGCCGGCGTCGCCGGGCGCAAGGGCGCCGCCGCTCGAAATCGTGGTCGCGCCATTGACGACCCCCACGCCCGCGAGCGTGGCGGTATTGGCGACGGAAACGGTGTTGGTGCCGAGCGAACCGTCCAACTGCAAAGTGCCCGCGCTGATGGTCGTCGGGCCGGTGCCGGCCCAAGTGCCGCTGACGGCCATGATCCCGGCTCCATTCTTGGTGAAAGCGCCCGCGTTGCTCGCCGGGCCACTCACCAGCAAATCCACCGCCCCCGAACCGCGGGCGATGTTAAAGATGCCGGCACTGACGAAATTAATATTCAAGCCAATGACCGAAGGACTCGCGGAAGCCAGAGTCGAATACGTGCCGCCGGTGGTGCGAACCTCACCGGCCCCGGTCACCGCGCCCGCCGTCATCGTCAAACCGCTGACATAGTTTTCGTGGTCGAATTGCAGCGTGCCGCCAGCCAACGTGGCGGCGTAGCCACCGGTGCCATACCCGAAGCCGTGCGCGACGGCAAACTCGGCCACCGCGCCGTTGCTGACCGTCAGCGAACCGGAGCCGATGCTGCGGTTACCATACCAGCCACCCCCGGTGGCAACGAGGCGTCCGCTTTTGACAATAATCGCGCCGGTGTTGGTATTGCCGCCCGTGAGGGTAAGCGTGCCGGGCCCGGCCTTGACCAGCGAGCCGCTGCCGTTGAGATAGGCTTCCATCATAGCGTCGTCATTGGCCGTGATGGTGGTGGTGCCGGCGAGAACCAGATGGCTGGCGCCATTGGCACTGCTCGTGAGATCGTAGGTGCCACCGCTGTTTGCGTTGAAGAGGATGCCGGAAGGCGTCACGTCGTTGGTGATCACCACGGTGCAATTGGTGGCGGTGCCCGCGCCAAATATGGCCAATTTGCTGTTCGACCAGACGACGTTCGCCGCGCCATCCCACCATGTCACGGAACTGCTACCCCAATTGCCGTTGCCGTCCCGGGCGCCGGCCGCCGCACCGCCGGCCGCCCACGCCAAAGCGCCGCCGCTGACGGGAGTATTCACGCAACTGGAAACACTGTCACCGGAAGCCCCGTAGCTGTTATTGGCCGACACCGAATAGCAATAGTTGGAGCCGGCCGCCAGGCCGAGGTCGAGATAGTTCGTCGCGGACACGGTGGCGATGGGCGTGCCGTTGCGACTCACGGTGTAGCCGGTAGCGTAGGCGGCAGCCGACCAGACCACGCTCACCAGATTGGTGGCGAGCGCTGTCGCCGTAACCGTGGCCGGCGGCGCGGGGATGGGATTAACGGAGATCAAGGCGGGCGCAGAACCAAGAGTTCCGCCGGTGTCGTAATTCAACTGGGCAAACAGCGTGTAAACGCCGGCGGGGACATTCGTCCAATTGAAGCTAAAGGGCGCGTTGCTGGAAGTCCCGAGCAGACTGGTGCCATTGTAAAACTGGACGTAATTGATGGCGTGCCCGTTGGTGCTGACGCTGGCGGTCAAAGCGACATTCGCCGGGGCGCCATAGTTCGCGCCGCCGGCCGGACTGATCAGACTCACGGCCGGATCGATTTGCTGAGAGGCCGCGAGAATCTGGCCAAGCTGCTGCGCGGTGAGGGTGCGGTTGTAAATGGCGATTTCATCCAAGGCGCCATTAAGGCGACGGGTGGAACTGTTCGGATCGTAACCAAAATAGAAATTACCGGCGAGGGTCCGGCCACTGTTCGTCACACTGTTGGTCTTCGACAGCAGCACCGAATTGGTAGCCATATAAACAATGGTCCGCGTCGGCTCGACTGTGAGAGCGAGATACGTCCAGACATTGTTCGTCGGCAAGTTAAGGCCGGTGGACCACCCGTAATCGGCGCCATTGTCGTTCCAGCTATAGCGCAACTCGAGGTTGGCACCATTGTTGACCGCCATCAAGCCGGTGCCATACCCGCTACCGCGGCTGAAGACGAGCCCGGCATTGGAGACCTGGGCGCCATTGCACCTCACCCAACCGGTGACGGTAAAATTAGTGGTCGTGACATTGAGCGCCGGAATCGCCACATCCGAATCCGTGCCATTGAACTGGGCGGCGAGGTTGCCGCTTTCAAAACCAGAGAACGGCGAATTGGTCACGCCGGGGACGGCAAAGAGGATGCCCCCTTCGCCGGTGCCATTAAAACCGCCCGCCGAATCATAAGCCGTCGGGCCGGCCGTTTCATTCAAGCGCCAATAGCCGGCCGGCGAATTCGAGAGGATCTGCGCCGTGGCCGGCGGCGGGGACAGCACGGTCTGCACGGCCGTCGCCGTGGCGGTGCCGCTGGCGTTGCTCAACAGCACCGTGTAATAACCGGAGGCGGCGGGCGGGAGGTTGGTCAGGGTCAAGGCGGCGTTAGTCGCGCCAGAAATAGTGACACCGTTGAATTGCCACTGGTAAGTGAACGGCGCGTTGCCGCTCGGGGTGGCGGTGAACGTCGAGGTTTGTCCGGTGTAAGCGGTATCCGATGCCGGAACCACGGTCACGCCGGGCGGCCCCACCAAGTTGCCCGTCAAACTAACGCTATCGAAGCTGGCCCAGTGAACGCTGGGATTGGCGGACGGGCCGGCAAACGTAAAAAATCCGGCGTAAATGGTCGAGCCGAAATCGGCCAGGCTGTTGGTTTTCACCGCCGTCCACGTCGTCCCATCCGCGGAAACCGAGCTGGTAAAGGTATTGCCGACACGCTGGAGCTTGAACCATTTCTGGCTGCCGAGACTGCCCGAGGAATAACCGCCCCCGCCGTTGACCATCGTTTCATCCTGATAATACGCCCCGCCACCCACCTGGCCGAATACGGCGGTGAACGGCGCGGTGTTAGTGTAACCCCACGGATACCCCGGCACCATGTTGGTGTTGCCGCGCAAAATGATACCCGCCTGCCAACCAGAATTCGGCGTCGAGCCGTCCGGCTTGGCCGCCGTGCCGGGCAGCCCCGCCAGGTGGGCGATCAGGGTGCAATCGCCACTGATCTGCCGCGTCAGCAAGTTCACCCCATCGCCGATGACCGAGTAGGTGCCACCCTGGATGCTCACACCGCTGGGATAGTTGTGATAGAAAATCTGTCCAAACTGCCAAGGCGCCACAGACATGTTGGTGGTATTCACCCAATTGACGGCCGAATCAACGAGGTTGGTGGTGTTGTAGATCAGCCGGGCATGCACGGCGTTGCCGGGGTTCTCCCAGAAAAACGAACTCAAGCTGTAGGGCGCCGTCGAATCCTGGGCCCAATAATTATCCCCCACGTAGAACCGCACATTGTTAATCGTGTTGCCATTCGCGGTCACGGAGGCGGTCAGCGGGACACTGGCGCCGGAAAGCACGGCCCCGTTCGTCGGCGAGACCAAGCTGAGGGACGGCTCGCTACCGCCGGGCACGCGATAAAAAGCAGTGACGGGCACGGCAGATTTGGCGAGGCCCGGCCCTTCGCAGGCAAGCGCGAGCGTGTCGAAATAATCACTAAAGAGGGACGTGGGCTGGGTGTCGAAGAAATACTGCACGTTCAACGTGTGGAGGCCCGCCTGCAAGCCGACCCATCCGCTCGCGTCGGCCGGACTGTGGTCGCCGTCGTTGTTCACCACCCATTGCCCATCCACCGACAACTTGCTGCCGCCGTCAGAGTTCAGCGTGAAGGCATACAGACCGTTGCTGGCAACATTGAGATAGCCGGTGTAATTGAAGGCGTAGCCGTTGCGGCGCTGCTGCGGGGTCAGATCCAAGCCGCTGACCGCCCCGGAAGAAACGGGCGCCAGCGAGGCGAAGTTCGGCATGGACGACCAGTTGGTGCTGGAATCGGTGGTGTAGCTGGTCGCGGATTGATAGTAGGAAAAGTTCAGACCGTTGACCGCCCCGGGAACCGAGGTCGCCGCATTCAACGTGGCATTGGTGGGCGCGATATTGATGGGCGCGTTGGTCTGGCTGAAGATGTCAATGATAGTCAGCCGGGCATAGGGCGTGGCGACATTCCCGAGGGTCACCAATTTCTGCCGCGCTTCCGGATCAATGTCCGAAGCGGTCGCCACAATGTTGCCGGTGTAACCGGCATTGGTATACACATCAATCCGATAGGAAAACTGCGGCGAACTATTCGACAGCGTCTGCCACTGGACCAGCAGCTGACCACCGGAAACGCTCGCGCTGCAATTGCTCACGATGATTGGATCCAGCCAAGGCGTCGCCGGCTGGGTGATATGGTAAGTTGGAGATGTCTGGCCCGTGGTCAAGGTGCCGGTATAAACACCATTGGACTTGCAGGTTTCATAATACACAGCCGTATTGGTTTCAATCAGCCCGGCATTCTCAATCGCACTGCCGGCATGAACATAGACATAAAAGTTGGTGGAACTGTTCCAGGCGCCGTTCTTGTGGTAGTAGGAGCCGCGATAATCCGTCCGCTGCGGCTGCGTGCCACCCGTGGCGTTTTCCTGAAAGCCCATGGAGCCGTCAATGCCCGTGACCGCAAACGGCAGCTGAATCGAGGCCAGATGATACCAGACGCCCGCCACCGGATCACGCAGCCAGGTGCCGGCAAAACCCGAATGCGGCGCGCCGCTCACCGGCAGCCAGGTGCGGATGACCATGCGATACCAGACATTGGTCTGCCACAGCGACCATTTGCCGGGCGAGCGCAAAATCGTCCCCTCACCGATGGTCGGCATCGCGAACGTGCTGGGGCTGGTGTAAAACGGCGTGATGGTATCCGTGATTTTGACCGGGTTGCTCAGCGGCCAGAAACTCCAGTTGACCGTCTGCGGGGTGCCCACGGGATTCGGCGAACCAGCGGCGGGCAAAGCCAGGCCATTGTAGAAATAGCCACTGGTCCCCTCGGTGCTGGTCCAATTGTCACTCCACCAAGTGTTGTAGTAAGTATTGTTCCAATACGGCCAACGCACCTCCTTCACCACGATATCGGAGCCGCTCTGGACATCGCTGAAATAACTGTATTCAGCACGAGCCAGATGGGAAAAAAGGCCGACGGCAGCCAAGCCGGCGAGAATAAAGCGGGGGAATCGAATGGGGGGGAGCATATGAAAAAGATTGGGTAACCAGACAACAATCTAACACATAGCACCTTGAGTTAAACCCCCATAAACGGGGGAGGTCGCCAATGACCGGAATCGGGGGAGCCCCATTTATAATCAATGCCGGCAAGACAACCCGGGGTCCAAACCGACGAAGGCGAGGGGATATACGGCCAGCACCGGTCCGGTCAACCAGCACCAGATTGAATCCTTAATAACCTATGGCCCCCTATTTCTCCAATCATCCATCAATGCCGGACAATGCTTAGCGGAATCATTTCGACGGGCACCCATCACGGGTTGGGAATCTGGACGAGCCAGGCGGCAAGGATCCGAGTTTCAAGATCCGGCAATCCGGCTGGCAGGGACGCCGGCCGGCCGGCCAGGATGGCTTTTCCCCAGGCTGCGAGCGACGGTTCCTCAACGGACCCGTCCGGCAGGGCAGCCAACAGCTGCGCCGCTTCGGCGGACCGCCCAGACGCCCGCAAGGCGAGGGCGCGAAGAATCGGGCCCGCGACGGAAGGCTGGACCGGGTCGGCGAACGCGAGAATTTTCGCGAGCAACGCCGGCGCGGCCGAAGGGTCACAGCGCAGATTGCATTCGTAAGCCAGCCAGTCTTCGAGCCGTTCATCGAGGTCCTCGGCATAGGGCTTACCCGCGCCGAGATTTTCGGGCCAGGCGCGCGCCGAGGCGATGAGCGGCAGAGCCGGTGACCAGGCCCCGGTTTTCACCGACTGCAAGGCGAGCAGCAGATACGCCTCGCGCAGAGTCGCGCGCGCATCGGTGCTACCCTCGCACGGCAACAGGTTCAGCGGCAGCAACAGGTCGACGGCCGCCTGATACCGGCCGTTGAGAACGAGGGCCTTGGCCTGGAGCAAAGCGAGCACATTATTATCAGGGAAACGCTGGCGGGATTGGCCGGCCACCTTGAGCGCAGCGGCGGGATTGGTCTGCGCAAGGTAACGTTTTGCCAGCATCAAACCGTAACGCCATTGCCCCGGGTCCAGCCGGGCCGCCCGCTGGAGATCCGGAACGGCGGTCGCGTCGATCAATTGGGCGCGAGCGGCATAAAACGGCCCGAACGACGGTTCTTCGCCGCACGCAGACAACAGTTCACGCGCGGCGGCCAGATCGCCCTGATACCAGCGGATCAGGGCAAGGTAATAACGGGACGGCCACGCGCGGCTCATCTGGTTGGCCCAGGCAAACACGGTTATGGACTCGGTGCGGAACGGAAAGACAAAGGCCGGTGAGGCAGACTCGGCGCGAATGAGCAAATTGGTGTCCTGATGCAGATACGCCAGCCAATAAAGCACCTCAGCCGTTGGCGGCGCGAGCTCCAGCACCCGAGCCGCCTCATCAGCGAGGCCCGCGTTGCGATACCAGGCCGCCAGTTCGAGATACGTCTCCTGCGGCAGTTCGTTGCGAATCTGGCTGGTGAAATCCTGGCGGCTACTAGTTCCGCGCAGGTAATTCTCGAAGCGGGCGAAGTGATTGAGCGGATCCAGTTCAAGCAAGGTTCGACAGGCCGCTGCCGCCGCCGCGGTTTTTCCGCAAATCCGGCTGACACACGCCTGGATCCCGATGGCGTCGAGGTTACGGCGGTCGTTGTCCAGCGCAGCTTCGGCATCCGACAACGCACGGTCATATTGTTTCTCGCGAAGATAGACCTTCGAAAGTTCAGTGTAAGCCGCGCTCCGCCAGCCGGTTGAAAGCGCCGCGACACTGAACGCGTCTTTGGCATCGGCCGGCTTACCCAACGCAACACTGGCGAGGCCGAACTGATAATTGGCGGCAGGATCGTAGGTATCAATGCCCAAGGCCTTCCTGGCGTAGTCACGCGCCTGGCTCCAGTCAGCCCGACGATTCAACAGCGCCGCCATTTCCGCCAAGGCGGGCGCGTAGTTTGGATTCGTATTAAGACAGGCGAGGAAATTGGTTTCGGCCGACAGATACGCGCGTTCACAGAGGTTCTCCCTGCCGCGAAGATACAGGCCATAATCCGACTGCCAGTTGAAATCTTTCGGCGCTTCGGTCGGCCGGCTTAAGACATCGTCTGCCACCATGTCATAATGCAGCTTGTGGCCACCGAGAGATACTTTGACCTCCCCGGGTTTGGAACCAAGCGGCACGGAATACGCCACGGTCTGCATCGGCTTGAGGGCGACCGCCTGCGACCATAGTTGGTTGGTGCCATCAAACACTTCCAGCTGGTCACGCAACGACCGGGTCGGCGAAATGCGGATCACCAATTGATTCCCTTCGCGGGTAACATTCATCGCGCCCCAGGGGCTGGCGCTCACGAAACCCTTTGTTCCTTGCACCGGCTGCCAGTATTCGGTCCAGCTATCGGTGGCGTGGGGCGGAAACGCTTTGTGCTTGAACGGCGTCAGCGTGCTTTCGTCAGCGGTTTGATTGAAGAGCCGGCCGGACTGAACTTCGACATATTGGCCATTGGTATCCGTCAAGAGGTGTTCCCAAATCATGCCCTGGCGGGAGAGACCCCAGATCCAGACTTTGCGGCCCGGCTTGTCCGCATAGTCGGCATAATGCGCCATGCCGAAATCCTCGTCATGATAGTAACCGCCAAAGAATTCCGACAAGCGACCGAACACATGATACGACTTATACGGCCCGAAGTTATTCTGTTCATACCAGGAGAGGTTGCGACTTTTCTCCGGGTTCACCGGCCAGTCAAACACCTTGCCGTCATGGCCGAGATAGCGCGTGCCGGGATTGATGAATTGCAAGTTGCCCGATGCCTTGATGCCCACATTCATCCAGGTGTAATAGGGCTGCTCAGCAACGGAGTCATTGTGCCAGAACGAACGCGTCGTGAAACAGGACTGGTCGGCGGGCAGATTGATTTCCAAGCGCCAGGTGGTGCGGGTGAGCAAGTCGAGCGTGCCGATGATGCAGCTCACGCTGCCGTCGGCGTTGCGCTGCGTCACATAATCCACCGGTGAAAAGCAATTGGGCGTGTGACCGATGATGCCGTAATTGGCTTCCATGCCGCCGCTCGTCCAGGGCCCGCGCATGGAGACATCGCGGAACTTCACGACGTTATTGAAGTAAAGAAATGGCCGCCCGGTCTTCTTTTCAATCGCCGCCCAGACCTTACCGCCAATCTCCGGGAGAATCAAAAGCTGAATGTAGTCATTGGAAAGCTCAACCACCTTCCATTTTTTCGGCACCGATCGGTCGGTGAATCCGTCGAAGCGGAAATAGGGATAGTAGCGCGATATGGCGGGTATGGGATCGGGATCAGAATACGGATACGTCGTGAACGTCTGCTCGTATTCTTTCACGACGGCGCCGTGAGAGAACAGCCCGGCGTTCACCGTCATTACGCCGAGCAGCGAAACAGATAGCCCGGTCAGAATAGATTTTCCCAAGTTCATAATAGATAAGCGGCCGGTCATTCGTGGATGGCGATTCATCGGGGAGCGACATAGAGCAGCCAGCCTTTTCCTTTGGCCACCGGGATTGGATCGGTCGGTTTGAATTGCGCCGCCGTTTGAAACCCGGCGATTTCCGGCGCCGTCAACACCGCCTGGTCCGGATCAAGCCCCAAGGCCTTCCAATCAAAGGTCATTTGCACGTTCTCCTCATTACCGGCCCAACTGGCGATGGCGATCAGGCTACGATCACGGCCAACATAGGCGGTCGCGAGGATGTTGGTGCTACCCGTCCGGACCGGACAGCGCGGCGACCAATAGCCGATCATCCGGCTGTCCTGGATCTTGAACTCATCCCAAACCTGCCAGAGGGGCGACGGATCATTCCCGTCGTAAGGAATGCGGCTGGTCATGCCGTAGAGCATGCCGCGCCAGCGGTTGCCGCCGTCCTGAAGCATTTCGCCCATGAGTCCGAAGGGAATGCCCGACATCTCCACCAGCCAGAACGCCGGCGGCATATCGGGGTTAAAATATTCCCCAAACCAAAGCCGGTCGAGGTAAGGAAAGTGTTCCAGATAGACATTGGCGCAACTGCCGAATCCGTCATGCGGACCAAACTGGTTGGCGGAATGAAAGTCAATCAGCGAGCCGGGGCGACCGCGGTCCAGAACTTTCCGCACGCGCTTCATGGTGTTGCGGTCATAGGCCAGATCGTCAATATACAAGCCGTCAATGCCCACGTTCTTCACCAGCCAGTCCAAGCCCTCGATGTAATAGTTGTCCCAGCGCGTGCCGCCCTGGTCGATGATGGCCGCGTCCTTCCACTGGGGCACGAACCAGGCCGGCAGGTAATTCGTGCCGAGATGTTCCTGCAACCACGCGTCGCCGCCGCCTTTGCCGTAAGGGAAGATTTCGTCACCCAGACTGCGCAGGGCAAACAGCTCCGCCGCGTGATTCGACAGCTCGCGCATCGTGTCATAGATCTTCACCTTGAGGCCCTTCGCGTGCGCTTCCTCCACATACTTCCGCATTTGATTCACATGCAAGAACGGATAGTTGATGTAAGGATTGGCATCATTCGCGTGGTGTATGTTGACGGTGTTGGCACCGGATCGAACCACCGCGTCCACCGGCTGGTAACTATGGAAGAACCGCGTGGCCCATTGCTTCCGCGGGTTTAGTGGTTTGAACGGCGTCAGCAGCAGGTCGAAATCAAAATGCAGCTTTTGCCCCGCCTCCAGCCGGCGCTGGCCGCCATAACAGTTGACGGCGAGCGTGTCTTCCACCGTCCGCAGCGTAATGCCGCCGTGACCCTCGTTGAACCACGCGGGCGGCATGTGCAGCGGCTGATCCTCGTAGAAATTCGTCAGCAGGGGCGGCGCGTAGTTTTCGCCTTTCAACTTGAATTGGAGGCCGGCACCAACATCGCCCAGCCAAGCGCTGTCCTGATGCTTCTTCACGTCCCAGTTCCAATCATAGCTGGCCGGACAGGCCGCGGCTTGATAGCCCAGCCCCATGAGATAGTGCGCCCGCGCTTTGACCAACGGAAAATGCAGGCTTACATCGGACAGCTCCAGCGATGTGGTCGAACTTACCGTGACCTTATATTGCACAAACCCATCGAACTCCATCCGGCCGCGCACTTCCAACTCCAGCGACCCGGCGGTGCTGTGCGCCGTCCATTCCGCGGCGGCATCGGTATGTTTGGTGAAAACGCAGGCATTATTGCTCCAGCGCAATCGCCCCGTGGACGTTTCCGCGACTAATTCCATCGGGGCTGTCAGCAGCGGCGATCCGATTGATTCCAACTCCGTACCTTCAGGTGAGAAGCAACTGACAATCTGGCCGGGCAATCCCGACGGAGCCACCGTCAGTTGGCGACCAAGAATGGCCACCGTCTTATCAGCGACCTTGACCGGAAGATACGGACTGAGCACATCATCATCCTGCGCCAAGGTGGAATCCAGCCAGCGCAAGCGCGATTGATGCGCCGGCTCGCTATCGCCGTGGTCGAGCAGCGGCGGGCCATCCACCGTTAATATCAGTTTCACCATTTGCGCCGGCAGACCGGCCGGCTGGAGGCTCACGCTACCTTCATATCTGCCCGCCGCCATCGCCTCGGGAATCTGCACGCCGAACCACAGCGCCTGCACTTGGCCTTGGGCCACCGACACGGACTTGGTGAACGCGCCGCCCCGCCAATTCGTTCCGCCGGCGTTAAAACAACGCAGCGCTGACGCCGGGATGATGCCGCCCTTGGAAGATTGCAGATCACTGAAGCGCAGGGCCACACCCGTCAGCGCCGACTGGCTGGCGAACACCCCGACTTGAAACGCATAAAACTCCCCCGGCGCCGCCGTGCCGACGAATTCCGACCTGGGTCCCTCCTGAATCCATTTCAACGGCAGATGATCCGTCATCCGAATCGGCCGCAGCCGGTCTTCCGGGAACAGCAAAAAAGGTTCACTGGCATGAGCCGCCTGCAACTGGCGCAGTTCCGCCGCCGTCGCACAAATCTCCATCGGATAAAAGCTGTTGAACGCATCAATCGCCTGCATCTCCACCACCTTGGCGCGGGGGAACTTATCCAACGCAACGGGCGTCGCTCCGTTCACAGTAAGGCCGCACTTCGCCAGCCAGTCCGGGGCGGCGTTCGTCTGCGGCGGCTGATACGACACGCTGGGATAATTCCGGCCCCGCGACAGGCTGGGCAGATAGTATACATAGTAAGCGCCCGCGCGCGGCGCCTGAAACACGAGATCCCCGAAATCCGGATTCACCGCCACGCGCAACAGATTGGTGATCTGGCTGCCGGTGCCCGCTTCCATCACGATGACGTTTTTGTTTTCCGGATGGACATCGCGGCGACGCCAAGGGATATGCGCCCAGACCGCATCCGACGCCTGACCGACCGCCAGCACCGCGCGCTGATTGCCCAAAGTTTGCGCGTCCCAATCCCCGATGCCGTAAGGCACCGCCGGGCTTTCCGCCCCGGATAATCCAGAAATCCAAAAGAACGGGAACAGCGCCATCACCCAGCGCAGAAGATATTTTTGACGCATATTGCGACACAGGCTGGCAGAGGCGCGGCAAGTTGTAACCTACCACCTTCGGGGGAGGCCAGCCCCGCGGGCTTGTATACTTAACAAACGCACAAAGTCTGGGAGACTTGGCGATAGGTTAATCGTTTGCCTTCGATCTGGCTGGCAAATGTCTCTATGCGTTTGCCGTCGGGGTCATGCCGCGTGTTCCAGCGA
>CAIXPZ010000131.1 GCA_903921455.1 uncultured Verrucomicrobia subdivision 3 bacterium
AAGACCAGCAATCGCGACGAGGCCGAGCAGATCGTCGAGGCCAGGAACAACTCCGTCCGCCAGCCCATCCTGAATCTGCAGATCGCCAAGGCGTATCTGGCCGGCACCGACAACGGCATCGCCACCCGCACCTGGCTGCAGGCGCTGGAGAGCCTGACCGGCACCAAACAGGGCGCCAACCAGCAACGCTGGCGCACCGTCGCCAAGGACAAGGCGCTGGCGCTCGTGCTTCCGCGCGTCATCATCGAGACCCAGGGCGAACTGCTGTTGAAGGCGATGCAGGCGGGCACCGTTTCAACCAACGTGTTTCTGCGCCGGCTGCATAACTTCTGCGTGGACATGAATTGGCTGCCGTATCCACTCATCCCCAAGCGCCAATGGCCTGCCGTGAAGTTCAAGGAGAAACGCTCCGTCACCTTGGAGGAACACCAGAAGATCGTCGCCGCCGAAGTGAATCCCGAGCGGAAGCGACTCTACCAACTCTGCTGGCATCTGGGCGCGAGCCAGGGCGACATCGCAAATCTGAAAGGCGAAGACGTTGACTGGCAGAACGGCGCGGTGAGCTACACGCGGAAGAAAACCGGCGTGCCGGTGATCATCCACCTGGGCACGGAAGCATTAAACCTGTTAAAAGACCTACCGAGCGAAGGCGTGCTGTTCCCGTATCTATCCCGCGTGCGCGCCGGCGACCGCGCCACGGAATTTAGATCGCGCTGTCGCCAGTTGAAGATCGAAGGCGTGACCTTGCACAGCTACCGCTATGCGTGGGCCGAGAGGGCGAAGACCGTCGGCTATCCTGAGCGATTCGCCCAAGAGGCGCTGGGACACAACAGCAAAGCCGTGCATCGCGCCTATGCGAAACGAGCGCTGATGAAATTGCCATCGTTGGAGGAATACGAACAGAAGGCAGTCATGGCGGGCAATCTGGATACTTCTGTTTAGAATGGTTGGCGCGTGAAGCACCCATGAAAACATCATAAGGCGAACCGTTACTTCATTGCCTCCGGGATTATAGTTGTAGAGCAGGCGTTGACAGTTCATTAATACCTGTTAATTAGTTCAATCTACAAATAAGGAGAGATAAATGAAAAAATGGACTAACACCACCACCCTTGGAATCGGCTTGGCCATGGCGGTAACGCTCGCAGCGTCCGCCCAATTAAACAACCAGGCCAATTGGCCGACGGCGGTTCGGGCACAAACCGAGGCCAACGTCATCCGCAACGCCATGGCTACATTTCCCTACCTGCCACCGGAGGAGCAGGGAAGTATCGGCATATTTTATTCGGTGCAAAATCCCGACTGGCCGCCGCTGCCGGGCAACATCCACCAACTGCCGGCCTGGGCGATTGACAGCCAAACTTTCGCGATTGATGATCTCGATTATGATTACAGCGCCCGACCGAGAGCCAGCCGGACGCTGAACAGCCTGAGCATTCCCGGGTTCGATGAGGGCGGCGAAGGCGGGAATCCGGATAGCAATTCACCGCCGGACATATCGAACCATCTCAAATTCATGGCGCAATTCTTCTCGGTGATTGACACCAACGCCGCCGCCGTCAACGACACGAATCTTTATGGCGCGGTGCTGGGCTTTCCCGAAGTGGCGGGCACCAACTCAACGCTGCAGATGATGCCCTACAAATCCGACTGCCTGCTGTTCAAGGCGAGCCATTTTGATTATTCGAGTGAAACCCGGGATTTCTGCCTGTTGATCTGCGACAAGGTGGAAACCCCAGTCTATAAATACATGGATTTGTCCACGCCCACGAACAACATCCAGAATGGCGGCTGGCTGGTGCAGGGATCAATCCCGGCTGGACAAGTTTCCGAAACGACGTATTTGATGGTGTCGAATATTTCCCGGGTTTATAACGGGTTTTTCCGGGTGGTTCCTTATGGTGGGCCGGTAATCCAGGTTGCGGGTTTTTCGGCCTATGACACGGTGAGTAACAGCGTCACCTTTCAGGTTGGCATTACCGACCTCAGCGGCGTCACGAACACCCAATTTACGTTGGACGTCGGCGGCGTGCCGGCGGTTTACAACGTAGGGGCCAGCAACCTGGTCACGCTGGACACGAAATATAATTGGAGCGGATGGGAAAATGTCAATTTTAGCGCGACCGACCGCCCCGTGGTCGGCGGCGAGCAGGGATCGACCGGCGACAATGCGAAATTATTTTTCAGCGGTGCGACAACCCTACCGCTCGACTTCGAGAATCCAGTTTTCCTCGCATACCAAAGCGATGAAGCCTCGCTGGACGTCGGGCAAAACGACATTGATTTCTACGCCACCGTTCAGGTCACCGTCACTGCGACCATCACCGACCTAGACAGCGGCCGCCTGCTGAAAAGTTTTTCGGGGGTAGCTGATCCCGGATACATACCGCTTTATTGGAATTACACCGAATCCGACGGCGCCACGCCGTGGACAAATGAACAATACATCGTTAGCTTTTCGGCAAATGCTGCCAGCAGCGTCACCACCATGACCCTCACCAACAAAATTGACACCGGCGTCAAAATGGGCTCGGGCTGCCTCATCGCCTATCAGGAGGAAAACCCCGGCGACATCACGGGCAGCTATTGGAACACCAAAGCCGCGGAATGGGCGCAAAACCTGAAACAATTATACACAGACATCTACGGCTGGGCATCGCTCACCCAATATTCGCCCAGCGATTGCGGCGCCAACCGAAACCACGCACAATATTATTCGCTTGGCAATCTATCTGCGCATTGGGCGGACTTTCTGCCGGCAACCCTCACCAACGTCAACTACAGCGACTTTGATATCATCGGAGCCCATTGCAACGGAGAAACAGTCGGCTATTCCCTAGCGTTCTACCCCGATAAATTCAGCACCACCAACCTTTTCGATTGGCTCGGAGACAAGCACGCCGGGTCCAGTTGGCGCCTGCGCCGAACGACGATCTGGGCCTGCTGGTCGGGAGAGTTGCCGGGTGTTTATAGCGGATACCTATCGTTCCCGGAAGCCGTCGGCATCCGTCCAGTAACAAAGCAAATGACCACCTATTGCCACAAAAACGCGGGGTTGTTCTTCGGCGGCAGGGCTCCGCAAATTTTCGTGCATGACGGCAACACGATTACATCGGCCCAGGCGTCGACGATGCTCGACGAAGCCTTTATGTGCGGCGCCAATCCTTGGCCGGGCGGCTGTGACCCGACTTACTCATTCCGATGGGCGATAACATCGCTGGCGGGCGCGTATCCCGAAATGATGTTTGAACCGAAGGCAGACGGCAGCCCGTCCACCACATCATCACAGCCGCTGGGCGTGGGTTGTCCGAAGCTGATATTTACCACGACTCACGACAGCGAGATTACGACGCTCAATTTCAACGCCGTCAAGGAAGTGGCGCAATGAGTCGGGCGACTCCCAACGCGTGCCGGACCAGAATTTTTGTCTGGTCGGCTTTGCTGCTGCTGATCGCAGCCGGCTGTTATTTTTATCCGCGCGTCCAGCGTAATGTAATGGAGCGTGCGAACCCCGCGCTCCGCGTCCAGCGGGAGCGGGAAGGGCAGATTGAGGCGTTTAATACTACCGCCAAAAAGGTGATGCTGCTGGCCGCGACAAACACCCAGCCGCACCTGATACACCGGGCCAGCGAATTGCCAGACGACCAAAAGGCCGACCTCGCCAATCAGTTCCGTGAGAAATTCAATCCGGCACTACTCAAGTGGGCTGCTGCCTATTCAAACCGGATTCCGTTCGCCGTGGCTGACGTCACTCTGGACAAGTTCCATAGCACGCTGGGAAGCCACATGTTCACCTTCATGATCGGCGACACAACGCTGACGTTCATGTTAGACAAAGATGGCAATAACCCAAGGGTCGGCTACATGATGGTCAGGCAGGCAGCGGTCGACATGAACCGGCTGCCGGCGCCTGGGACGCAGCCTAACCTATCTGTGCCATTAACGGCGGCCGAGGTTCTGGACATGGTTGCTGCCGATACCGGGAAAGCCTTCAAAGCAAACGAGGTAATCATCCGGCCGACGGGCAAGGCCAGCGCCCTGAACGGCGGGGCGTTCGTAGACATCCTACCCACCGGCGCGGATCCTAATAATTTTTTGAACTACAAATTGTCGATGACCTTCGACAGCAATGGAAAACTGGTAGATTACGAACGCGACCCAAGTCTTTAACCTCATTGTGAAACGAAAGGTCATCTACCTCATTGTCATTGGATTACTGGCAACTGTCTGGATGCTTTACCAGCAATGGAGCCTAGCGCGGCTGGAAAATGGTCCGAAGGCACAGCAAATTAGTTGCGTCAACAATCTTAAAACGATTGGCCTGGCGTTTCGTATGTGGGCTAGCGATCACGGTGACAAATACCCGTTTCAACTCAGCACCAACAATAGCGGCACCCTGGAATTGGTTTCGCCTGACCAAAACGGTTTTGATAGCAACGCCTTTGTGTATTTGAGGGGCATGAATGGCGAGGACGAATTAAGGGCGCCACTATTGCTGGTTTGCCCGCAGGATAAAACGAAGCTGATTGCCGGGAGCTGGACCAATCTGTCGGCACAAAATGTGACTTATCAATTCCGATCGGAGGCAAGCCTTACTCCGAACGCCGCCCATGAAATCCTGGCAGTCTGCCCGTTTGACGGGAATACGCTCTACTGCGATGGAACGGTGCTGGAGAAAAATGCCAAGCCGACGACCAAAGCAGAGGCGACGGTTTTTGATTTGATGAAAAAAAAACTGGAGAGCCAGCAATCAAAATGAAAATTGCATGGCTGGTTCTCTTGGGGCTGGCTCTCGTCGTAGTGCTGCTGGTTCCGTCGGTGCTCAATGCAGCATCCTGGACTTATGACATGGTGTTTGGATCGGATGGCAAGCTGGCCTTTTATCTCAAGCCAACCGCAAGATAATATCCGCCCCACAGGGTAAAATGCATTCCATTGTTTGAGTTAACTTGACCAGCGGGACCCGGCGAGGCACTGGGTTGGCGGCTGGTGAGGCAAAGGCAGCACTCGGCGAGCAGGGGCATACGAATGCGGTGTTTTAAATCAGTCCATGAACAGTCAGCTCAATTCCTCGCCACAGCGCCAAGCACGCTGGTACCACTAGCACCACCGGTCGCACGGCCCGCAACGAATCCGCCAGCCGATTTTTGCTTCGCAGCATTTTTGTGCTGCCAATGCTGGTTTAGCGCATTCGTGACTTTGGCGAGCCAGGTCCGATCCTTGGCCAGTTCCAATACCTCCAGCGACGCAAAGTATTTGACGCTGTTCGGCGGCGGATTGCCCAGCGGCTTGAGTAGTCGCGCCCCAACGAGAATAGGCACATCATGCGGCTGGCAGTTCAATACCGCCGCGACCTGTTCGGCAAAAAGCCGGGCCGGCAACTGGCCAATGATTCGCAATAATTGCTGCTGGTCTTCTTTCATACGTCTCCTTTCGTTTCAGAATTGTTTGAAGCATCCACCAACCCACGCAACTGCCCGTGCCGGTGAGCGAGGAACCACAATCCGACGGCCGCGGCCACGCCGCCCATGATGAGTAGTTCATTCCCGACGATGAGCGTCGGCAGAACGATTAATGCAAGACCGCCGACCGTGATGGCGGCGCTGGTGGTGACGCTGCCGACGAGCAGCTTGAGCGGTGGATAAAAGAGAGTGGCGAGGCCGAACAGAAAAACCAAAACACCAACCCAGACGATGCCCTTGAGGCTGGCCAGCTTCGCGCTTAACTCGCGCGCCGTGTCCTTCTGAGCCGCTCCCAATTCCGTAGTTGCTCGCGTCTCTTCATGTTCGGTAATCGGCATCGGCTCGCTGATTATCATGGTTTGCGCATTTGTGGTGGGCGCTCCGCCTGCATCGGCAACAACGTGCGTCTCCACCATGCGGGATCCGGCCGGCACGGTGTAAGATTTGGTGCGGACGGTTTCCTGATTCTGCTTCGACACGGCCGCGGGGTTCTCAGATTGCACGACGGCCTGCTCGATGCGACCCGCCGCCTGGCTGGTGCTGGCCTTGCCGCCTTTGAGCGGCGCGATCGTGCAGCCAGAAAACAAAACCGCCGCGAGCAACACCGACGTCAGCGCCAGTGCACCCCGTTTCGAGCGCAGAGGTTTTGCCGACTGGCGATTTAGGATGCCCGCCATTTCCTTGGCGCGCTCTTCCGTACAACCGACGCACAACAGGATTGGTGACGCGCCCGCGTCTTCTACGGCCACGCCCCAGGCATAGTCTGGCGTCCAGCGTGTCCCTAAATAGATGGCAGTGTATTTTTTCATAAATCTTTTCGCTCTTGAAACCGGCGCAATTCGAACGCGCATTCGCGCAACGCCTCAGAATTTTGGTCGAGACACACCGCCAACTTCATGGCGGTTACATTTTGCGCCGCGATGATTTCCGCGAGCGCGGCGTGATGTTCATTGCGCAGCTCTTTGTGATCTTCAATGACGCTTTGCAGTTGCCGCACCAGCCAGTAAATCACGAGCCCGCAGCCAATCAGCAGCAGACAGAACGCGGCGAGAAACAACCAGCGATCATTCATGCCGGCGGCATGGTCAATGGCCTGAATTAAATCGGTCGGATTCATATTGGTGTTCATGGTTGTAGGTGGCAGACCGCTAGGTCCGGACGAGTTTTACTGCGCCGCTCTTGGCTTTAATCAAAGCGCCATACTTGCCAAGTAACGCCTGGACGACGACAGGAATGATGGGTCGTGTGTCGGATTTGTCGTAGCCCGTTTGGACGCTGCCATTGTTCTGATACTTCAAACCCTCACCGGCCGGCGAGGCTGTGCGATCGGTGATCAATAACTCACGCGCGAGCTCGCACGTGGCCTCGACGACCGCCTTCGGCACCACATCGTCCGGGACCGTCCAGGTGTTTTTCAGCAACCGCAGTTCCTCCGAGGTGGTAGTGATGACCACGAAATGCGGCGTGAATCCCGGTAGCACAAATTCCGCCGTGCTACCGTCTGGCTCGCGACAGTCCGAACGCGGCCACTGTAACGCCTGATTCATCAGCACGCGCGAACCGCCGAATTGATATTCGATATCAATCAATCGCGTCGCCATCACCAGCGCCGCCGCTTTCTGAATGTCCGTCGCCGCCGTCCACGCGGCGGCATAGAGATGCCCCTCGTGATACCAGTTCGCATCAGCGACCGAGGCGTAGGTGTTCGCGTCAGCCTTGCCGCTGCCGTCCTCCTTCGTGAGCGTGATGGCGGTCGTGCTGCTCATGCGAGTTCCAGTCCGAAGCGGGCGAGAATGAGCCCCTTGATGGTGTCATCCGTCCACTGGTCCAGTGCGTCATAGTCCGCGCCCTCGACAGTGAAGGCCGTGGCGTTATTCACGATGACGGTCAGCTTGCGCTGAAACGAATCATCGTTCGTTCGCCAGGTGATGTTGTTGATCTGTGCCGTGCGTGCCGGCGTGAGTTCGATGACTTTCGGTTTGATGGCGATTGCGTTCATAATTTTAGTTTTGGTTGTGGCTTAGAGACCTGCGAAGGCGAGTCCGGCGCCGTTGTTGTAAAGTGTTTCCAGTTCCGTGGGATCGAGCACGCGGCCCCACACGCCGAGATAACAGAATTGAGCCGCCGCGTTCCCCCAGAAATGCGGCCCGTTCAGCCAGAAGGATTCAGCCCCGCCCTCTAAATAGGGAATCGTCGCCCCCGTCAGCGCGAGCGTGCCGGACAATTCGCCGTTGATGTATACCCGAAATTCGGAATTGTCCGAAATGACCGTGAGCATGAACCAAGTCCCCTGGATGAT
>CAIXPZ010000132.1 GCA_903921455.1 uncultured Verrucomicrobia subdivision 3 bacterium
GTGACCGTCCAGATGGGCGAAACCATCGTCATCGTGGCCGCCGTGGCCGCGACCAAGGCCAAAGACGGCCAGGACTTCTTCCCGCTCACCGTGGATTACCGCGAAAAGGCGGCGGCGGCCGGCAAGTTCCCCGGCGGCTATTTCAAGCGCGAAGGCCGTCCGACGGAAAAGGAAATCCTCACCTGCCGCCTCACCGACCGTCCGATCCGCCCGCTGTTTCCGAAGGGTTGGTATAACGAAGTTCAGGTCCAGACCGTGCTCCTGAGCGCGGATGGTGAGAACGATCCTGATATTTTGAGTATCGTCGGCGCCAGCGCCGCGCTGATGGTTTCTGACATTCCGTGGGCTGGCCCGCTGGGTGCCGCGCGCATCGGCCGCATCGGCGGTAAGTTCGTGGCGAATCCCACGCACGCCGAGCAGGCCGAGAGCGATCTCGACCTCGTCTACGTCGGCAACGAAAAAGATATCGTCATGTATGAAGGCGCGGCCAAGGAAATTTCCGAAGCCGACTTCAGCGCCGCGCTGAAATTTGCTCAGGAAGCCATCCAGCCGATCATCGCCGCGCAGAAGGAACTCGTTGCGAAAGTCGGCAAGAAGAAGCGCGAGATCACGCTCAAGATCGTCCCCGACGAAATCCTCGCCGATGCGAAAGCGCTCGCCGGCGACCGTTTCGTGCCCGCCTTGCTCCTGCCCGGCAAACTCAACCGCGAAGCCGCGTGCAACGCCATCAAGAACGAAGTTGGTGAAAAGCTCGTTGCCAAATACGGCGCGGAGAAAGTCACGCCCTTCGTCATCAACGACGCCTTCTACTACATCCAGAAGGAAGCTGTTCGCAAATTGATCCTCGAAAGCGGCAAGCGCCTCGACGGCCGTAATTTTGAACAGGTCCGCCCGATCTCCAGCGAAGTCAGCATTCTTCCCCGCGCGCACGGCTCGGCCTTGTTTGCCCGTGGCGAAACGCAGGCCGTTTCGCTCGTCACGCTCGGCACCGGCGACGACACGCAGGAATTTGATTCCTACACCGGCGGCTCGAACGAGAAGAAATTCATCTTGCACTACAACTTCCCGAATTTCTCCGTCGGCGAAACCGGCCGCATTAGTGGTCCCGGTCGCCGCGAAATCGGCCACGGCGCCCTCGCCGAACGCTCGATCGAATCCATGATTCCGACGGCGAACTATCCTTACACCATCCGCGTCACCAGTGAGATCATGGAATCCAACGGTTCCACCTCGATGGCGTCCGTCTGCGGCGGCACGCTCGCGCTGCTCGACGCCGGTGTCCCGATGATCCGTCCCGTGGCCGGCATCAGCGTCGGCATCTGCACCGAATACAGCGGTAATAGCATCTCCAAATACCAGCTCCTCACCGACATCATTGGCTGGGAAGACGCGTATTGCGACATGGACTGCAAAATTGCCGGCACGGAAAAGGGCATCACCGGCTTCCAACTCGACTTAAAGCTCAAGGGCCTCCCGCACGCCATCATGGACATCGCGGTCGAAAAAGCCCGCATCGCCCGCCTCGGCATTCTCGCCGAGATGGCCAAGACCATTGCCGAACCCCGCAAGGACATCAGCAAATACGCCCCCCGCATCACCACCCTCAAAATCAACCCCGAGAAGATCGGCGCGATCATCGGGCCTGGCGGCAAGAACATCAAGCGCCTCGTCGAGGAATCTGGCTGCGAAATCGACATCGAGGACGATGGCACGGTCAACATCTTCTCCGTCTCGGCGGAGGGCATGAAGATCGCCGTGGACTCCATCACCGGCTGCACGGCGGAAGCCGAGATCGGCAAGATCTACCGCGGCAAAGTCGTCACCGTGAAAGAATTCGGCGCGTTCGTGGAATTCCTCCCGGGCAAAGACGGCCTGGTGCACATCAGCGAACTGGCGAACTTCCGCGTGAAGAACACGGAAGACATCTGCAAGGTCGGCGATGACATCACTGTGAAGTGCCTCGGCGTGGATGAAAAAGGCCGTGTCCGCCTCTCGCGCAAAGCCGCGATGGAAGACCGCGACAAGGAAGCCGCTGCGGCCGAAGCGCCCAAGGCTTAATCACCCAAGAAATTCAAAAGCGCGGATGGCAAAAGCCGTCCGCGCTTTTTTTATGAAACTCGTCCGTTCAGGGAATGAACATGCCGTAGTTGGCGAACGATCCCGGAAGATTGACTTTGATCACTTGGCTGATGGGAATGGCTTTTCGCCATAACACATGGCCGTCGCCGTAGAGTTGGTTTTGTCCGTAAAAATCCCCGTCTGGATTGTAAGCCGCCGTCCCGCCTTGCCCGGTTCCGGTTGCCACCTGGCAATGAGGACCGGAACGCGCATGGTTGTAACACCACAGTTTGGAGCTCCATTCAGTGTATAACGTATCTGCCATCAAGATGCGGTTAGCGGTGAGTTCGCTGCCGGTGATTGTGCTGGCATCCAGAATTCGCTGGTCAGTTCCCGACGACCATTTTTCAACTCGGGCGAAGTAGGAGTAGGTGAAATGCACCACCCCCCAATTATCCCATTGCCAGGAGTCCGTTTTATCGTAGGCCTCGGACATTGGCGAAGTGCCGGGGCAGCGCCAGACGCCATACGTTTTTTTTAGGATCGTATCCATGGGTTTTAAATAGGTCTCGATGGCGGGCAGGTTGAAATACGGTGAGTTTTTTATTGGTCCCGCGATACCGTTTGAGACTTGCAACGTGCTCGGATAGCGATCGCCCGTGCCGGTAAACCTGGTTGTTTCCATCATTACCGGCTGGTCATTTGAGTATAAAATGACCGCAATCCCGAGCTGTTTTAAATTGGACAAGCAGACGGTCCGCTGGGCGCGCTCTTTTGCCTTGGCCAGCGCGGGGAGGAGCAGGGCGGCCAGAATGGCTATGATGGCGATTACTACCAGCAACTCAATGAGCGTGAATCCTTTTCTGTTCGCCAGGTTTAGTTTCATATCCATGAAATCCGCCAAATCTCCTTGCCCTAAATTGAGATTGGCAACCGTCAGTGCTGTGCTTAGTTATTCACTTGACGTGCGTGATGACTTTGCCTTCGGAGATGTGCATGGCGGCGAGGTTGAGTTTCGGGGCGTGTTTGGAGAGGAAGGCCACCGCCTGTTTGCGGCCTTGCGTGATGCCCCGTTTGTCCCGGCAGACGGTCACGGAAAATCCGCCGTCGCCGTCGCGGGCGAGGGTGTAGCTGACGAGCCCCTCGACGGAGCGCATCATTTTTTGCAACTCGTCGGCGTGCTGCTCGCCGATGTCGAACAGTTTCTTGGTGCCTTTGCCGTAATAGGTGCGGATGACAACGTGCATGGTGGCCTCGTCTTTGGGTTAATGGGTTGACTGACGGTGACGCTATTTCCACCGGTTCCGGTTGTCCAGCCAAAACCCGCCAGCTCCCGTAATTGTTTCGCCCGCTGCCGCAACTTATTCCGTACCGGGGTGAACGGGTTGCCAAGTTGCGGTAACCGGTGGCCAACTTCGGCAATGGATTGCCCTCCGCAGCCAACTGATTGGCAAAGGCACCGAATTGGTTGCCAAGCTCGGCCAAATAGTTGCCCAGCGAGCCGAACCAGTTGCCAGCCGGAGCGAACTGGTTCGGAAAATCACCGAACTGGTTGCCACGATGGGTAAACTGGTTGCCAGCCGGTCGTAGCCAGTTGCCAAGGCGGGTAGGCCAGTTGCCACCGGTCCTAAACCAGTTGCCACTGGCCCATAACTGGTTGCCAAACGCCGGAATTAGTGCCAGCCGGTTCAAGGTTTTGGCGTTGTGGGCGTTTCTTTTGTCCTGCCCTTCAATGTAGGAGCCAAGATTGTCTGCTATGTCCTAGTATTCGCCGGTGAAGTTGGCGAGGAGGACGCCGGGGCGTATTATCCTTTTCCTTAAGCAGAAGATAACAAGTTTGACTCGAATGCCATGCGAAAGTAAAATCACGGCGATGCTGGCTGCTGAATCCAAAGTGGGCGACTCCCATTCCAAACACGCTTCAGACCCCGCCCGTTCCTGGAAAGAGATAGTGGAACCGGTGGAGCCGTTTCTCCATGCCGTGACGCAGCGGCTGACGCGGCAGGCGCAGGATTTCGACCCGCAAATCGTAGCCTACGCCGAGCACGCCTTGAACAACGGCGGCAAACACCTGCGTCCCACGCTCGTCGCGCTGGCAGCCGGCTGCTTCGGCAAGCCCAATGAATCCCACGTTACGGCCGCGGTCATCATCGAGATGGTCCACCTCGCCACGCTCGTCCACGACGACGTGATGGACGAGGCCCAGATCCGGCGCGGCAGCCCGACGGTTGCGGCGAAATGGGGCAACGAGATTGCCGTGCTGTTTGGCGATTGTCTGTTCGCGCAGGCTCTGAAGCTGGCCTCGGATTTTCCGACGACGGAGATTTGCCGGGCGGTGTCGCTGGCGACGAACACGGTGTGTTCCGGCGAGATTTTGCAGACGCAGCAGCGGCGCAATTTCGCGGCGGCGCGCCAGGATTATTTTCGCGTCATTGAGATGAAGACGGGCGAGCTGTTCACGCTCTCGTGCGATCTGGCGGCATTTTTGAGCGGGGCCCAGCCGGCGCAGCGCGCCGCGTTGCGAGAGTTCGGCGCGGCGGGGGGCACGGCGTATCAGATTTATGACGACTGCGTGGACCTGTTCGGCTCGGAAGCCGAGGCCGGCAAGTCGCTGGGCACGGATCTGGCCAAGGGCAAATTGACCTGGCCGGTGCTGCTCGCGTGGGAGCGGGCCACGACTGCCGACCGGCTGGCGCTGGAGACTTTGATCTTGAAATGGGAGCCGGAGAATTTTGCGGCGGTCAAGGCGTTGCTTGTGAAATACGAGACGTTCGGGCCGTCGGTGGGCGAGATCGAGCGCTTTCTGGAACTGGCGCGGCGGGCCCTGCGGGTGTTGCCGGCGTCGCCGGGGCAGGCGGGCCTGCTGGGCTTGACGGATTTTCTTGCGCAACAAACGGCGGCTTTGGCGGTTGAATGAGTATGTCTGAAACAGTTCCCATCGCCGATGCCAGCATGCCCGCCGGAATGGTCGAAGGCGATTTGGTGCGGCGCGCTCGGCGCGGTGACCTGGATGCCTACGACGAGTTGGTGAAGCGCTATCAACAGCGGATCTACGCGACGATTTATCACATGACGTCCAACCACGAGGACGCCAACGACATCGCGCAGGATTCGTTCATCAAAGCGTTTCAGGCGCTGAAAGCGTTCCGGGGTGGCTCCAGTTTCTATACCTGGCTCTACCGGATCGCGGTGAATAAGACCATCAATTTCCTCAAACAGCGCAAAAATAAGCATCATTACAGCCTCAACGATCTGGATTTCAACACGGAGAATAATCCTGATTTGGTGGCGTTGGTTTCGGATAAAACCCCGGTGCGGGAAGTCGGGTTGACGGAGTTGCAAAAAAAATTGAACGAAGCGTTGATGCGGCTGTCAGAACCTCACAGAATGGTAGTGGTGTTGCATGACGTTCAGGGGCAGTCGCACGAGGAAATAGCGGACATCATGGATTGCAACATCGGGACGGTGCGGTCGCGGCTGTTTTACGCGCGGCAGCAGTTGCAGGGCTACCTAGCCGAATACGCAAAGCCAGCATGAACCAAAACGAACAAACTAACTTTGAGGACCTGAAAAAGCTGCTGAAATTCAAGCAGCATGAGGTTCCGCCGCCCGGCTACTTCAATCATTTTTCCGATCAGGTCATTTCGCGCATCCGCGCGGGCGAAGCGGGCGGTCCGAAGACCTTCACCGAGCGCCTTGAGGCTGAAGCGCCGTGGGCAGTGAATTTTCTCCACCTGTTCGAGACCCGCCCCGGTTTGATTGGCGGATTTGCCACGAGCCTCTGCCTGTTGCTGGTCTTGGTTGTGGTGTTTGCCGAGCGTTCGGATGTGAGTTCCAATAATCTGCTGACGGTGTCTCAACCGAGCGCCTCCGGGGATACGGCGGTGGCTTCGATGTCGGCCACTCCCTTGGTGGCCGCTTCGGACTCCAGCGGCATCGTGGCTAGCACCAATCCGGTGACCAGCCTGCAGCCGGCGGCCACGCTGTTTGGTCAAGCCGGTGGCTCGCCCCTGTTCCAGAACGCGAGCTTCGCGCCGGTCGGTCATTGAGGAAAAATAGTTCGCTTTTGCGCGGTGTGCGCTTGAAACGCCACCGCGCTTTTCATTTAATGCGTCAGTGCCAACCAAAGTCATCGCCATAGCCAACCAGAAGGGCGGGGTGGGGAAGACCACCACCGCCGTGAATCTTGCGGCCTGCCTCGCGGCCGTCGGTAAAAATATTTTACTCTTCGATTTGGATCCGCAGGCTAATGCCACAAGTGGTGTCGGCCTTGAGAAAATTGAGGGCGCCAGCGCGTATCAGGTGTTGCTTGGCGAAGGTAATCTGCTCGAAAAGATCAAGCCAACGGTCTTTGAACGGCTGGCGGTCATTCCCAGCGAAGTGGATTTGTGCGCCGCCGACCTCGAGCTGGCGCGGCTCGAAAAACATCTGCACCGGCTGGCGCTCGCGCTGGCCCCCGTCCGCGACAGCGGCCGCTACGATGTGATTTTTATCGACTGCCCGCCGTCGCTGGGAATCCTTTCGCTCAATGCCTTTGCGGCGAGCGACGGGATTTTGATTCCGCTGCAATGCGAGTATTACGCGCTGGAAGGCATCTCCATGATGAACCGCATCCTCGAACAATTGCGGGCGGCTGGCGTGAATCCGGGCCTCGAAATCTTCGGCGTGGTGATGACCATGTTCGATGGCCGCACCAAGCTGTCCAACGAAGTTGTCACCGAAGTCCGGCGGCTGCTCGGCGCCAAGGTGTTTGAAACGGAAATTCCGCGCACTACGCGGCTGGCTGAGGCGCCCAGCCACGGCAAGCCGATCATCTACTACGATAAATACAGCACCGGTTCCGCCGCTTACGAGGTGCTGGCGCAGGAACTTCTGGCGCGGCTGGGTATTTGATATCTTAATCCAAAAGATTTATGCCGCGAATCAAATTCATTTTGGCTTTTAACCTTGATGGAAAAGATGTTTCCTGTGGGAAATAAATTTATGTTGAAACGCACCTCGCTCTTTGACGCGCACCAGAAATGTGGTGGCAAACTGATTGATTTTGGCGGCTGGGAAATGCCCGTGCAATATACCAGCATCACCGACGAGCACCTTGCAGTCCGCAGTGCCGCCGGAATATTTGACATCTCCCATATGGGTGAAGTCACCGTCAGCGGCGCGGGCGCGGAGAAGTTCTTGAACACTCTTCTCACGAACGACATCCGTAAGCTGGCTTCAGGACAGGGGCAATATACGTTGATGTGCAATGAGCGCGGGGGCGTAATTGATGACCTCTATGCCTACCGGCTTTCGGTGGATGTTTACTTGCTGATCATTAACGCCTCGCGCATCGAGGTGGATGTCGCTTGGATGCAGGCGCAGGCAACGAAGTTTTCCGGCGGCGAATTGAATCTCACCGACGCTTCGCATCATTATGCCGCCATCGCTGTTCAGGGACCGAAGGTCAGGGAATTTATCAATCAATGCGTTCCCGGTTCGTCGTCCGCAGTCTGTTCGGTTAACGCCGTATCCGACTTGAAGAAAAACCAGATTGCCGGTTTTAACCTGGAAAACCATAACGTGCTGGTCGGCTGCACTGGTTATACCGGCGAAGATGGCTTCGAAATCCTCGGCCCCGACACGGTTATTCAGCATTTGTGGGGTAAAATTCTCACGGTCGGCGCCGCTTTCGGTATCAAGCCTTGTGGTTTGGGAGCGCGCGATACCTTGCGCACGGAAGCATGCTATCCGCTTTACGGCCATGAACTGGATGAATCGACCACGCCGATTGAGGCCGGGGTTGGTTTTTTTGTGTCGCTCGACAAAGGCGAATTTAACGGTCGGGCCGTGCTGGCGGAGCAAAAGGCGACCGGCGTTAAGAAGAAACTCATCGCGTTCAAGATGGCGGATAAATCTGCTCCGCCGCGTCCGCACTATCCGATCTGGATCAATGGCGCGAGTGTCGGCATGGTTACCAGCGGCACGCAAAGCCCTTCATTGAACGTCGGCATCGGCATGGGTTACGTTCCGCCGGAACTCGCCAAGGCGGATACCAAGATTGAGATTGAAATTCGTGGCCGGCGTTTTGCCGCCGTTGTGGTGCCGAAGCCCATTTACAAAGCCGTTAAATCGTGACCGCCGGAATTGCATTAGTTATTATTTATACCGATTGGATTCGCGTTAGCTGAAATTGCTGTTAGAAAAACAAAATCTGACTGGTAAAAGCTAATTTAGGTAAATCGCTGGCTGGCGGGGTCTGGTAATAATATGCCTGTCGTTGCGGTTCGATGAACCAAACGAAGTGACTGATGCAAACAGCCCCCAATTCATATCTGGTTCTCGTTTTACTGGCCGTGGCGGCGGTAGGATTCGCTGCGGCGCCGCTGGCGGCGGCGTGGGCTTGGGCGCACTTTTTCTCGCCGAACAAGCCGGGCAAGGACAAGAACGCGATATACGAATGCGGCCTCGAATCCAAGGGCGATGCGTGGATCCATTTTCGTTCCGAATACTATCTATACGCCATCATTTTTCTGGTGTTCGACGTGGAGACGATTTTTCTGCTGCCGTTTGCGGTGTCCTTCACGGCGCTGCCGGTCGGCGCGTTCGTGGCTATGGTGGTGTTTCTCCTGCTCCTGGTCGAGGGGTTGGTTTGGGCCTGGCGCAAGGGTTTTTTGAATTGGAAATGATGTGCGATGATTGACGAAGGTCTAAAGATCGAACTCCAGAAGCAAGGCGTCTATGTGACGACTTTGGAGGATTTGTATAACTGGGGTCGCGCGAACTCCGTGTGGCCGCTGACGTTCGGCCTCGCCTGTTGCGCCATTGAAATGATGGCGGCTTCGATGGCGCGGTTTGACCTCGCTCGGTTCGGAGCGGAAGTCTTCCGGCCTTCGCCGCGGCAAGCGGACTTGATGATTGTTGCCGGCACAGTCACGAAGAAGATGGCGCCGCTCGTCGTGCGGATCTACAACCAGATGCCGGAGCCGAAATATGTCATCGCGATGGGTGCGTGTGCGATTTCCGGCGGGCCGTTCAAGCAGGGTTACAATGTTCTCAAGGGTGTGGACCGTTATCTTCCGGTGGATGTTGCGATTCCCGGATGTCCGCCGCGGCCGGAGGCGCTGATTCACGCCATCATGACTTTGCAGGAGAAAATTTTGGCGCAGAAACTAACCGGTCCCGACCGTCCGCGCCATCTCAACGCCGATGTCGCCAGCGAATTTCCCGTGCCGGCTTACGGCCCGCATGATTTGGAACCGTCCAAGAACGACGCCGTTTGGCAACCGCCGGTCATCAAACGTTAACCGTGGAAACTCTCGAACAAATCAAGTTGCGCCTCGAAGGCGCGCTGCCGTCCGCGAAGATTGAAATACTCGCGAATGAATGCGCTGCCGGCGAACGCTCGCTGCTCGTGGACGCCGCCAGCGGTTTTGCTGTGGCTAAAATTCTCCGCGATGATTCGCAGTTGAAGCTGGATTACTGCTCGAACGTCACCGGCGTGGACTGGCCGGACAAGGAGATTTCAGAGAAAACCAAGGTGAAGCAGACCGTGGATGGTGTGGAAAAGGAAGTCGAACAAATGACGAAGGCGCTGCGTCCCGGCTATCTTGAAGTGGTTTATCATCTTTATTCAATGGCGCTGAAACACGGGCCGGTGGTTTTGCGGATGCGCACGGAAAATCGCGCGGACCAGGCGCATTTGCCCTCGCTCACGCCGCTTTGGCGCGGTGCGGAATTTCAGGAGCGCGAGGTTTATGATTTATACGGTGTGATTTTTGACGGTCATCCCGACCTGCGCCGCATTTTGATGTGGGACGAATTCGTCGGCTTTCCGATGCGACGCGATTACGTCGCGCCGGATGATTTTGAATACGAGCCAACGCCGCACGACGAGGTTTTAGTCGAGGCAAAAAAGCATTATCCAGTGGAACCGAAAGCGGAGGTGAAACCGTGAGCCCCCACGCCCTGCCGCCGAAAACTTTTGAAGTAAAGCCCAAGCTCGACGCGAACGGCGAGGAATTGGGCGAACTGCTCGAAGTCTCGATGGGGCCGCATCATCCGTCCACGCACGGGGTGTTCCGTATGGATGTAGTGTTGGATGGCGAAACAGTCGTCAAGCTCAAGCCGGTGTTTGGTTACCTGCACCGCAATCACGAGAAGATTGGCGAGAACATTTCGTATCTGGCCAACATGCCTTATACCGACCGGCTGGATTATTTCTGCTCAATGACGAATAACTGGGCTTATGCGCTCACGATAGAGAAGCTCGCGGGTTTGGCTGTTCCCGAACGGGCGGAATATATCCGGGTGATCATGGCGGAACTCACGCGTCTCCAGAATCATACCTGTCTCATCGGCTTTTTCGTGCAGGACATGGGTGCGCTCGGCACGCCGATGATGTATGCGTTCCGTGAGCGTGAAAAAATCCTCGACCTGTTCGAGGAGGTCAGCGGCGCGCGGATGATGTGCAATTATATGCGCTTCGGCGGCGTCCGCGTGGACGTGAACGACGACTGGATTGCCAAGACGAAGAAAGTAGTCGCCGACTATAGCAAGTTTCTCGACGAATTTGGCACCTTTCTCACCGAGAATGAAATTGTTCTTGCCCGCACCCAATTCGTCGGTGTGCTGCCAAAAGATTTGGCGGTCAGTGCGTCGATCACTGGCCCGATGTTGCGTGCCGCCGGCGTGAACTACGATCTCCGCAAGGTGGACAAATACGGCATCTACAGCCGTTTTAATTTTCAGGTGCCGGTCGGCGAACACGGCGACATTTACGACCGTTACATGGTGCGCGTTTTGGAAATGCGCGAGAGCATCAAGATTTTGGAGCAGGCGCTGCGCGATATTCCTGCCGGCCCGGTCATGGATCCGAAAGCGAAGCTGCGCGGGTTTCGTCCGAAAGCCGGCGAGGTTTATGGTCGCGTTGAAGGTCCGAAGGGCGAACTCGGTTTCTATGTCATCAGCGACGGTTCGCCCAATCCGTATCGCTACCGGGTGCGTCCGCCAAGCTTCATCAACCTGACCATTTTGGAGGACATGTGTCTCGGTCACAAGATTTCGGACGCGGTCGTTATTCTGGGCAGTGTGGACATTGTGCTGGGCGAGGTGGACCGATGAAAACCATTTTGACGGAGCCAAAATGCTAGGCGAACAAATCATCAAGGGCATGGCGGTGACCGCCAGAAATTTCTTCGCGAGTTACGTCTCGAAGGATCGCCTCACTACCGTGCAATATCCCGAGGAGCGGCTGCCGCAGAAGGGAAACACGCGTCAGTTTCCGTTTCTCGTCTATGATGGTGACGATGCGGAGAAGGGCTTGCGCTGCGTCGCGTGCCAGATTTGTGAGAAGGAATGTCCGCCCAAGTGCATTTACATCGTCAAGAGCAAGGACAAGAAGCCTGATTACAAAGGCCAGCCTCAGCTGTATCCGCTGACCTTCGACATTGATATTTCCGTCTGCATGAGCTGCCAGATTTGCGTCGAGGTGTGCCCGTTTGAGTCTATCAAGATGAACACTGAGTTCGAATTAAGCACGGCCGACCGCTTCGGCGATTTGCTGCTGACCAAGGAAAATCTATCAAGGCCGAACAGCTATTACCAAAAGATTCATCCGGCGGACGCGGCGGAGTCGGACGCCGTCATCGCGGCCGAAAAAGTCAAGGCCGAGGCCAAGGCCAAAGCCGCTGCTGAGGCAAAAGCTAAAGCGGACGCTGAAGCCAAAGCCAAGGCTGCTGCGGCTGCCGCCGCCGCGCCCATCGCGCCGCCGCCGGCCAACCCGCCAACCACGACGTGAAAATGTTTACCGCGCTCGACCAAATATTTGTGAACGCCTTGCACTGGCTCGTTAGCTTTGTGCCGGAAATGCTGCGTCCACTGGTGACGCCGCTCATCTGCATCAGTTTTATTCTCGCCGTGTTTCCGGCGTTCTTCTCCATCATCACGATTTTCGAGCGCAAGGGCATTGGCCGCATCCAGAACCGTTACGGCCCGAACCGCGTCGGTATTCCTTTCACGAAAATCCGGCTCGCTGGCTTCGGCCAGTTCATTCCCGATGGCTTGAAAATGCTGACGAAGGAAGACATCGTTCCGCGCGCGGCGGACAAACTCGTTCATTTCCTCGCCCCGGTCGTGATGCTCATTCCGGTGTTGCTCTCGTATTCGGTTTTGCCGTTCGGCAAGAACATGACGCTCGCAGACTACGACGCCGGGTTGCTGTTCTTCTTCGCCGTCGGTGGCGCGGTGGAAATCGCCGTGTTCATGGCCGGCTGGTCGAGCCGCAACAAATACTCGCTGCTCGGCGCGATGCGCGCCATTGCGCAGATGGTCAGCTACGAAATCCCGCTCATCCTTTCCGCCGTCAGCGTGGTGATGATCGTCGGTTCGCTGAATCTATCCGACATCATCGCTCACCAGAACCATTACACCTTCGGCATCGCGCACTGGCACGTCTTCACGCCGTGGGGTTTCATCGGCTTTGTGCTGTTTTTCATCGCCTCGCTCGCCGAATCCAACCGCACGCCGTTCGATTTGCCGGAAGCGGAATCCGAAATTATTGCCGGCTATTTCACCGAATATTCCGGCTTCAAGTTCGCGCTGTTTTTCCTTGGCGAATACCTCGGCATGTTCGCCATCAGCGGCCTTGGCATCACGCTCTTCCTCGGCGGTTGGACTTCGCCGGTCTCGTTCCTGACGTGGATTCCGTCGTGGGCGTGGTTCTTCGGAAAATTGACGGCCATCATTTTCTCGTTCATCTGGATTCGCGCCACGCTGCCCCGCTTGCGCATGGATCAACTGATGAATTTTGCCTGGAAATTCATGCTGCCGCTTGCGCTCATCAACATCCTCGTCGCCGGCATCTGGCATTATATGGCCGCCGACTGGCAGCGCTGGCTTGTTTGTGGCGCGCTGGTTGTTGGCGCGTATGTGCTGCTCGGTCGTGGCTTGATGCAGCATCAGAAACTCGGCAAACGCATTTATCGTTACGCGGAATAAAATGACTCTCGCCCTCATCATCACTGCGCTTGTGACCGTCCTGGCTGCCGCCACGGTCATGAGCCTGCGCAACCTTGTGCATTGCGCGCTGGCCATGGCCGTCGCGTTCTCCGGCGTCGCCGCGCTGTATTTGCAGCTGAATGCCGAGTTCGTCGGCTTCGCGGAAATTTTGGTTTATGTCGGTGCCATCGCCATCTTGATTGTGTTTGCGATTCTGCTCACGCGCAGCGGCGAGACGCCGGAAAAAAGCGTGCTGACCTCCGGCTGGCTGGCCGGGGTTGCGGTTTCCGCGATGGTGTTCACGCTGCTCGGCTGGGCGGTCTTGAGCAGCTCCGCGCTGCCCAAAGCAATTGCCGCGGCACCCGCCGCTCCGGTCAAAAGCATCGGCGACGCGCTCATGGCTAAATTTGTTCTGCCGCTCGAAATCGTCGGCCTGGTATTGACTGCCGCCATGATCGGCGCGGTCATCATCGCCTTGAAAGAAGATTCCAAAGCTAAAACCCCCGGAGGCCAGCTATGACGCCGCTGCAAATTTGCCTGCTGGTTTCGGCGTTTCTGTTCGCTATCGGCTTTGCCGGTGCCGTCACGCGTCGCCATGCCATTCTGGTGCTCATCGGCATCGAACTGATGCTGAACGCCGCGAACCTGAATTTTATCGCCTTTTGGCGGTTTGGCCCGCATCCCGAGGCGCTCACTGGTATTATGTTCGTGCTGTTCTCCATGGCGCTGGCGGGCGCGGAAGCCGCTGTCGGTCTGGCGCTGGTCATCGCGATTTATCGTCACAAGAAAACCTCCAATTTGGATGAAGTGAAGGAGCTGAAAGGATGATCTGGATCGTCAAAAATTTATGGCTGATTCCGGCGCTGCCGTTGTTCGCGGCGGGCATCATCGCCGTCAATAAGCAGCCCGCGCGCAAGCTGTCGGCTTCGCTCGCCATCGGCTCGATGGCCCTCGGCTTCCTGCTTTCGCTCTGCGCGTTCGTCACCACGCTCGGCCATCACGGCGAAGGTGCCTTCCGCGAGGTTTTCAGCTTTCCCTGGATTCAATTCGGCGGCCAATGGATGGAGATCGGCTGGGTGCTGGACCCGCTGACGGCCATCATGCTCGTGATGGTGACGTTCGTCGGCATGTTGATTTTCATCTTCAGCGTCGGCTACATGGCGCACGACCAGAATTTCATGCGATTCTTTTGTTTCCTCGCGCTGTTCGCGTCGGGAATGCTCGGCGTGGTCATTGCCAACAACCTGTTCCTCTTTTTCGTCTCGTGGGAAATCGTCGGCCTGACCAGCTATCTCCTCATCGGCTTCTGGTATCACAAGCCCAGCGCGGCGGCAGCGGCGAAAAAAGCCTTCATTACCACGCGCATCGGCGACCTCGGCTTGCTCCTCGGCATGGTCTGGCTCTACGCGCAAACCGGCACGCTGAACTTTTACGACCACGGCAAGGGCTGTCTCGAAGCCACAGCGCTTTCGCAAATGCTGACGCACGTCACCATCGGCGGATTCGGCGTGAGCACGGCGATTGGCCTTTTGATTTTCCTCGGTGCCGTCGGTAAATCCGGTCAGGTGCCGCTGCACGTCTGGCTGCCGGACGCAATGGAAGGCCCGACGCCGGTCAGCGCCTTGATCCACGCGGCAACGATGGTGGCCGCCGGCGTATTCCTCGTCGCCCGCGTTTATCCGCTGATGGCGGCTGGAGCCGCTCCGGTAGAACACGGTGTCCCGGTGACGACTGCTCTTACGATTGTGACTTGGGTCGGCGCCATCACCGCGATTTTCGCCGCCAGCATCGCCGTTGCGCAAAACGACATCAAACGCATCCTCGCTTACTCCACCGTTTCACAGCTCGGCTACATGATGATGGGGCTCGGCGTCGGCGGCGTGGCCGTCGGCATGTTCCATCTCATCACGCATGCGTTTTTCAAGGCGCTGCTGTTCCTCGGTTCCGGCTCGGTTATCCACGGCTGCCATGAGGAACAGGACGTGCGCAAGATGGGTGGATTGAAGAAATACATGCCGATCACTTTTGTGGTTTACGCGATTGGCATGCTGGCGCTCGCCGGCTTTCCCCTGTTTTTCTCTGGTTTCTGGAGCAAAGACGAAATTCTACATTCCGCGCACGGTTGGACGGTGTCGCATGTGCCGTTTTATCTCGGTTGCTGCGGCGCGCTGTTCACCGCGTTTTACATGACGCGTCAGGTGGCGCTCGTGTTTTTTGGCAATTATCGCGGTCACGAAGAAAAATCGGCTCACGGTCATTCTGCGTCCTCTCATTCTCACTCTTCATCCCACAGCCACGACCCGCACGAAAGCCCGGCCGTCATGACCGTTCCCCTGATCATCCTAGCAGGGTTCGCCATTTTATTGGGCTTCGTCGGCACGCCCGCCTGGCCGTGGTTTGACGGCTACCTGACCGGCGAGGAATTCAAATTTGATTTCAGCAAACTTACCGAGCCCGGGACCCTTGGCCTGATGGTGGCATCGGCGGTGATTGTTTTCACCGGCCTCGGCCTCGGTTGGTTTCTCTACGGCAAACGCCAGCGCCAGACGGCGCATGAAAAGGATGTTCTGGAAGCCGCGCAACCGGCGATTTTCAAGTTGCTCGAAAATAAGTATTACATTGATGAGCTTTACGAGGCGACGGTCATTCGTTTTAACGCCTTTGCCGCGTGGTTGTGCGATTTTGCCGACCAATGGGTTTTCGGCGGCGCGGTTCTGCTCGTCAAATACATCACCCTCGCCCTATCGTGGCTCTATCGCCTGACGGATGAATACTTCGTCAATCTCGGCTTCGACGCCGGCTGCGAGTCGCTTCGGCAAAGCGGCGGCGGACTTTCCAAACTGCACTCTGGCCGGGTGCAAACCTATCTTCGAGTCATCGGCGTTGCGCTGGTGGCGCTGATTATCTTCCTGATTTGGGGGCGCAAAGCATGAATCACTGGTTAACCATTCTTACTCTCGTCCCGTTCATTGGTGGCATCGTCATCGCTGGGCTGGGCGCGGAACGAAAACACCTTGTTCGCGGCTTGGCGCTGGCGACCAGCCTGGTCGGATTGGGCGGAGCGATTTGCCTGTGGCTGAATTTCAACGCCAAATCCGGCGACCTGCAATTCGTGGAGAAATTCGACTGGGTGCCCACGCTCGGCATCCAATATTTCCTTGGCGTGGATGGACTCGGTGCGCTGATGGTGCTGCTCACGGCCATCGTCACTCCACTGGCGATTCTCGCGTCATGGCACGTCGAAGATCGTCCGCATGTTTTTCACGCGCTGGTGCTGTGGTTGCAGGCGGGATTGTTCGGCACATTTACCGCGCTGAATTTTTTCCACTGGTTCCTGTTCTGGGAACTCGGCCTGATCCCCGCGTTCTTTCTCATCAAACTCTGGGGCGGACCCAAGCGCAGTCCGGCGGCGACGCAGTTCTTTATCTACACGATGGTCGGCAGCGTGGCGTTGTTGTTGAGCTTTCTCGCCATCCGGTTGGCGACCGGCAGTTTTGATTTCATCGAACTCGCCGGTATGGCCAAGAGCGGTGTGCTTACAACCAAGTTGCAAGCGGCCTTTGGCTGGAAAAATATTGGCCTGATCGTATTCTTTGGCGCATTCCTCGGCTTCGCCGTGAAGGTGCCGGTGATTCCGTTCCACACTTGGCTGCCCGCCGCGTATTCCGAAGCGCCTAGTTCAGTGACGATGCTGTTGACCGGCGTCATGTCCAAGATGGGCGTCTATGGTTTTCTGCGGATTCTGCTGCCGATTTTCCCCGAACAAATCCGCGCCGTCCTGACCCCGCTGCTCTGGCTCGCGGTGGCGACCATTGTCCTTTCTACCTGCGCGGCTTTTGCGCAAAAAGATTTGAAGCGGTTGCTCGCTTACTCGTCCATCAACCACCTTGGCTACTGTTTGCTGGCGATGTTCGCGGCAACGGCTGTGGCCACGGGGGTGAACGCGCCTGACCTCCAGAAGGCCGCCGCGCTCGACGGTTGCCTGCTACAGATGTTCAATCACGGCCTCACGGCGTCCGCGCTATTCCTCTTCATGTCGCTCATCGAAAAACGCAGCGGCGGCTTGCGCGGCTTGGATGATTTCGGCGGCCTGCGCAAAGTCGTTCCGGTGTTCACCGGCCTGATGGGCATCGCGCTGTTCTCGTCGCTTGGCTTGCCCGGCTTGAACGGCTTCGTCGGTGAATTCCTGATCTTCAAGGGCGTGTTCCCGCTCGCCCCGTGGGCGGCGACGATCTCGACCATCGGCATTTTGGTCACGGCGATTTTTCTGCTCACGCTTATCCAGCGCGTGTTCTGCGGTCCGTTGAACGAGCGCTGGGCGAAGTTCCCCGATCTCACCACGGCGGAACGTTTCCTCGTGCTGCCGAGCATCGCCCTGATGTTCGTGTTGGGCATCTGGCCGCAATTTATATTGGGCGCGGTGGACGCAACCGTTGTGAAACTGGTGCAACAATTGAATTTCTAAAATGCTCGCCTGGACAATCTACATAACGTTCATCGGGGTGCTGGTGCTGATGCTCCTGCCACGCGATAACGCGCGCGCGGCCCGCATCGTCGCCTTGCTCACGGCCATCGCCGGTTGCGTGGTGGCTTTTGTTGGCGCGATTCAGCAGACAAACCCCGGCGAAGTCTCCACGATTGTCAAAGCGGATTGGATTCCCGCGATCGGCGCCAATTACTATCTCGCCGCAGACGGCATCAGTCTCGTGTTGGTCGTTCTGACCGGTCTCGCGGCGGTAAGCGGAATTCTATTTTCGTGGAACATTGAGAAGCGGACCAAGGAGTTTTTCGCCTTTTACCTCGCGCTCATCGGCGGCGTCTATGGCGTGTTCTTGAGCTTCGACTTGCTCCTGCTGTTCGTGTTTTACGAGCTGACGATCATCCCGAAATACTTCCTCATCGCGCGCTGGGGCAGCACCCGCAAAGAATACGGCGCGATGAAACTGGCGTTGTATTCCTTCGTTGGCAGCCATCTCGTGCTCATCGGCCTCATTGCCGCGTGGGTTGTGGCCAAAGGTCAGCTCGGCCACGCGTCGCTGGATTTAATCGAGTTGTCGAAGGTTCATTTCTCCGCCGGCTTCCAGCATTGGGTGTTCCCGCTGGTGTTCGTCGGCTTTGCGATTCTCGCGGGCATGTGGCCGTTTCACACGTGGGCGCCGACCGGTCACGTCGCGGCGCCGACCGCCGGTTCCATGCTGCTCGCCGGCGTGGTGATGAAGCTTGGCGCTTACGGCTGCTTGCGGGTGGCGATGGTGCTGTTTCCCGAAGGTGTGCGCGAGTGGCAGTGGGCCATCGCCGCGCTGGCCGTCGCCGGTATCGTCTATGGGGCAGGGGTGGCGCTGGTGCAAAAGGATTTCAAATTCGTCATCGGTTACTCCAGCGTGAGCCACATGGGCTTCGTGATGCTCGGCCTCGCGACGCTCAACACCATCGGCCTCGACGGCGCGGTGCTGCAAATGTTCTCGCATGGCATCATCGCCGGCCTGCTGTTCGGTGTCGTGGGCCGCATGGTTTACGACCGCACGCACACGCGGGACTTCAACGACCTCGAAACGATGCAGCTCGGCAAACTGATTCCCTTCGCGGGCGTGACGTTTGTGATCGCGGGCATCGCCTCGATGGGCCTGCCCGGTTTCAGCGGTTTCATCGCCGAATTGCAAGTGCTCATGGGCGCGTGGCTGGTCTTCCCGAAAATGACGATCCTGGCCGGCGTGGGCATCCTGGTCGGCGTGGCTTACACGCTGCGCGCGGTGCAAAAGGGATTTTATTCCGACGCGACGCCGAGGCCGGTTGACCACGACCATCCGTTCGAGCCGATTACCATCGCCGAGCGTTTCGGCGCGGTGATGCTCATTGGCGCGTCGCTGGTCATCGGACTGTTCCCCGGCTTGCTGATGAACTGGATTGAACCCTGCTTTAACTCCCCGCTCTCGATGTTTGCGCGCCTGCTGGTGAAAGGAGGTTCGCAATGAACCCGGTGAACTACCTGCAACTCCTCCAGCTCGCCGGGCCGGAAACCATCGTGACCGTCACGATGCTCGTGGTGCTCGGCGCGGACCTGACCGTGCTGCGCGACAAATCCCTCGCGGCGCGTTTCAATGGCGGGGCGCTCATCTCCATCATCGGCTGCGTCTTTGCCGGCCTGCTGGCGCTCGCGCGTCACTCCGAAGCCAATCTCTTCAACGGCCTGCTCGTCGTGAACCCCGCGTCCGATTTCATTAAGGTCGCCATCCTCGCGCTGACGGTGTTCACTATCCTGATCTCCACCGCGGGCACGTTCACCGACCACGTCGGCGAATATCTGTCGCTGATCTTGCTCGGCACCATCGGCCTGATGTTCCTCGTCAGCACGGAAGATTTGCTGATGATCTTCATCTCCCTGGAATTCGCCAGTCTCGCGCTCTACATCCTCACCGCGTTCAACAAGCACAACGAGAAATCCGCCGAGGCCGCGCTGAAATACTTCCTGTTCGGCGGCATGTCCGCCGCGTTTCTGCTCTTCGGCTTCAGCCTGCTCTACGGCATGGCCGGCTCCACCAATCTGCGCGACATCGCCGTGGCCATCGCCGGCAAGACCTTTGACCCGCTCCTGCTCGTCGCGCTGGTGACGACCGTCATCGGCTTCGGCTTCAAGGTTGCCGCCGTGCCGTTCCATCTCTGGGCGCCCGACGCGTATGAAGGCGCCCCCACGCCGAGCGCAGCGTTTATCGGCTCCGGCTCGAAGGTCGCGAGCTTCTACGTCCTCGCCAAGATCTTTACGCTCGCCTTCGTCGGCGCGGAAGGCAGCGCGGCGTATCATGGCTTCCTGTCCGGCTGGACGCCCGTGATCGCCATCGTTGCGGCGCTGTCCATGGTGCTGGGCAATCTCACCGCCATCGTTCAATCCAGCGTCAAACGCCTGCTCGCTTACTCCGCCATCGCCCATGCGGGCTACATGCTGCTCGGCGTGCTGTCCAACACCGCGCCCGGCGCCAGCGCCATGATGTTTTACGTCATCACCTACGCGCTGACGACCATCGGCGCGTTCGGCGTGGTCATGGTGGTGGAAAATGCCACCGGCGGCGACGCGCTGAAGAATTTCAACGGCCTGAGCAAACGCTCGCCCGGCCTGGCGCTGTGCCTGATGATTTTCCTTCTCTCGCTCGGCGGCATCCCGCCGCTGGCGGGCTTCATCGGTAAATTCTTCCTGTTCAGCGCCGTCGTCGGCGCCGGGGCGGATCTCAGCCTGCTCTGGCTTGTGATCCTCGCCATCGCGATGAGCGCGGTCTCGTTCTACTACTATCTGCGCGTGCTCAAGGCGGCCTACGTGGAGGATGCCGCCGACGACGCGCCGGCCATAAAAGTGCCGCTGCTGACCTTTCTCGCGCTGGTGCTGCTCGCGTTCCTGGTGATCCTGTTCGGCGTCGCGCCGGGCCTGCTCACGCAGTATCTGTGAGACCGCCGCCGCCGGCGGGTAGCCCGCGCCGGCGATGTCAATCGCAAACCCGCCGGGACCGACTCCCACATTTTAGGGTTTGTTGGCTCCGGCCAATTTGCGTAATCTGGGCCATCATTTATGAGCAACATCCCTTCTGACCTGAAATATGCCAAATCCCACGAGTGGGTCCGCGTCAGCGGCGACACCGCGACCGTGGGCATCACCGACCACGCGCAAGCCGAGCTGACCGACATCGTGTTTGTGGAACTGCCCGCCGTGGGCCGCCAGGTGAAGGCCGGCGAAGCCTGCGCCGTGGTGGAATCCGTCAAGACCGCCAGCGATATTTATTCGCCCGTCAGCGGCGTCATCACCGCCATCAATCCGCCCGTGGTGGACAACCCCGCGCTGGTGAACAGCGCGCCGGACAGCACCGGCTGGTTTTACCAGATCAAATTGAGCAACCCGGCCGAGCTGAATGCGCTGCTCACGCCCGAGGATTATAAGAAGCAGATCGGCGGGTAAAATTTAAAGCCGAGACGTAAAATTGCAAAGGCGCGGAAGGCGAAAGCCCTCCGCGCTTTTTGTTTTCAGAAATCGGTCGTGAGGATATGCAGCCTCTGCTCATTTCAAGCGGTAGGTTTATCATTATCTGAAGCCTTCCTCACTCGAACGCCAAATAACCGGAGAATCGTATAAAACACTCCGAAGAAAATTGCCGAACCAATCAAGACTGGAATGAGAATAAAAGCTATCGGATAACGACCGGATGGAAAGTTATCGTGGATATAAATCACGTTCCAATATATCAAGCCCCCAGCGACAATGATGGTCGCAACGATGAGCAAACGACCAGCGATAGTGAAATTCTCCATCGGATGCTTAGGTGGCTGCTGATTTGTCATAAATGCTCGAAGTCGCCTAGCAGATAATGTAAACGGCGGTTGAAAAGTGCGGCGGGTGGCGCTCGAAAAGTGCCTCACCTTCCGAGCAAAGGGAACTGGATTTTCAGGTCTCCGTCAAGCTGTTGATTCCGCTTCGAGGTAGAAGCAGCAGGAGGGGGAGCTTCGA
>CAIXPZ010000133.1 GCA_903921455.1 uncultured Verrucomicrobia subdivision 3 bacterium
ATGACCCTGCGCGACAGCGAAGGCGGCTTGAACGGCACCGGCGGCATCATCCGCGACATCAATTCCCAGCTTCGGTCGGTGGTCTCCAATCCGCAGGCGCTCCAGCAAATCAACAACTACTGCGGCGTCAGCGGCTCGACCTACGAAGTCCACGCCACCGCCTCGGTCGGGCCGAGCCAGCGCGAGTTCATCGCCGTGATTTTCCGGGGCGGGGCCGCGATCCAGATTGTCGGCTTCCACCCGAAATGAGTTGAATTCACGCCGCTGCCCGCTATCGTTGCCCCATGCGCGCGCTCTTGATTTTGCTGCTCACGCTCGGCCTTTTCGCCACCGCTCACGCGGCGGAGGCCGTCACCGGCCGCGTCGTCAAAGTGCTGCCGCTGCTGCTCGACCAGCAGGGCCGCACCGCGCTGTCGCCGAGCCTGTTTGACCGCGACGCCTATCAGGCACAGTTGCGCGCGCACACCAACCAGGTTTCCGCCATCCGCTATGACGTGCAATGGTCCGCCAAAAACGCCGGCGAAAATAAATTGAAAATCCGCGTCGAACTCCGCGGCGTCGGCACGGCCAACCTGCCAAAACTCAAGACGCTCGAAACCGAAGCCGCCCCCGGATTTTTCAGCCGATGGACCTCGCTCACCCTCGCCGGCGACGACTTCAAAAGTTTCGGCGCCGTCACCGCCTGGCGCACGACGCTGTGGGCTGGCGACCAATTGCTCGGCGAGGAAAAATCATTTTTGTGGTGAACTTCCCGCTGCATGATCCCCGTCAAAATCTACTGTTATTGCGGCCAGAAATACGCCTTTGAAGTCCAGCCCGTGGACGGCCGGATGCCCGTGCCCGTCGCCTGCCCCGTCTGCAAACGCGACGGCACCGCCGATGCCAACCAGTTCATCGCGAAGATTCTCAACGGCAAAACCCAGCCGCTCCCGCCGCCTGCCGTCAATTCACTTTTGAATTCCGTCCAGTCCAGCCTCGCGCCGCATCTGGTGGACGCGCTCAAGGATGCCGTCGTGCAGGAACTGGCCGCGCAGCGCCGTGAACTCCTCGCCGGCCAGCAGGCCGCCGCCGCCGAGCTGACCGAACTCGCGCGCCGACTCGAAGCCGTCCAGACGCCGATGCTCGAACGCCTGCGCGCCTACGAGCAGCGCATTGGGGAACTGGAAAAAGATCTTGCCGACCAGTCGAAGGAAAACCGCGAACTGCTGAAGCTGAAAATCGATTTGCTCCGCGAAAAAATCGAGACCGAGCGCAGCGCGAGCCGCATCGTGAATTTCAACTGACCTTCACCCCGGACTTTTTCTCCTGCGCCAGCAAGGCGCGCTCGTAGCAATCCAGCGCCTCGTCATAGCGCCGCAGCCGGTTCAGCAAGCCGCCCTTGTGCAGATGCGCAATCGCCAGCGCGCCGTTCGCCGCGATGGCGCGGTCGCAGCTCGCCAGCGCCTCGTCGTTGCGTCCCAGTTTTTCCAGCGCCACGGCTTTTTTGACCAAAGCCTCGGCGTGTTCCGGCTGGCCCGCCAGAAATTTTTCCACCGCCGCCAGTGCCGGTTGCGGCTGGTTCGCGTCGAGCAGGGTTTGCGTTTCCGCCAGCGGGTCGGCGGCTTTCGCGGCGGCGACTTCCGGCAGATATTTCTGGCCGCTTTCCAGTTCGTGGATGCGTTTTTCCAGTTGCCCCACCACGTCCAGCAGCCGCGCGTTGGAGGTTTCCACCGTCGCGCGGCCCGGTGCGGCCAGTTGATGCACCGCGCCGTCGGCATTGGCGATGGCCGCGTGGTGCTGCGTGGAAATCTCCGCCAGTTGCGTGAACGCGCGCCATTGGAAATAGGCCATCAGCAGCATGATGCCCAGCCCCAGCAGCCCGAACGCGCCCGCCAGAAACAGCGTCAACTGCTGCGTCTTGCGCGCCGTCTCCGCGTCGGCGGTCCGCTGCGTCGCGACCGATTGCTCCAGCGACAGCAGCCGCGCCGCCAGCACGTCGGCGTTGCTTTTCGCGGCGTCCACGGCCGCCTGCTGGCTCGACGCGATGGCGAGCTGCGTCGCGTGGATCTGCTCCTGGATTTGCAGGTAGTTGTTTGAAACATCGTCGCGCGTGAGGCCGGGAACGGCGTTGGTGTCCTCCGCCAAAACATTCGTTGCCAGCAGCAGGCCGGCGCAGACCGTCAAAAATTTCCGATGCAAGTTCATACCAGAGGAAAACAGCGTGGCAGGTGGCGAAATGAAGTCAAGTTTCCGGCGGAAAGAGTTATTCGCAAAGCGGCATTTCAATTTGTGAATTATTGAAACGATGCGTCCCGCAGGGACGGTCGAAACGGAATGTGATTTTCAGCCGTCCCGCTGGGACTCGTCGGTTTTGCGGCCAGAACCCGGCGTTCAAACGCCGGGCTATTTTCAAACCGTCCCGCTGGGACCTGTAACGTCCGATTCAGCTCTAATAAAATAGCAAAAACGCCTGTAAATTCAAGGTTTATTCGCTTTAACCCGCCACTATTTTCCACTATCATTTTACTGTTTTCACTGACAGTTTCACTGACACTGCCAGTGCGCTTTTGTAAGCGATGGATTCCAAAGGTCACGACCTTTGGCGCGGGTTCGGGCTGGCGTAAAGCCTGATGAATGAATTGCGGCTGAACCGGCAGAGGCTCAGCCGCGCGATTATTTTGGCGGTTGGTTTTCAAGCAGGCAGCACATCGGCGGGAAAATAGGAGCGATACTTGGCGCGCGGGTCGGCGGGATGGATGCCGAACGGGTTGAAAGAGCCGCACGGATGCTGCCAGACGCCGCGCCGCTGATTCCAATGGAAACCCAAAGCCCAAAGCAAGCTGGCCAGACCGGGCTTCCGGGCGGGCGAGACATCCAGCCAAACCCACTTGCCGACAACTTCCGCAACTTCGTATTGCTGCGGCAACTTTGTGCGCAAGCAATTCAAGACCGCATCCGTGGACAATCCACGATTCATCTGATGTTTTGAAACCGACGATGGCCGGACATTCGCCGGAGCTGACGCTTCAATTGTTGAATTTGTTGTTTTCATAGCTTTTTTTTTGAAACCGCTGTCCGTCACCCTGCCGTTTGCTGCTCGCTTCATTGAATGGGGAGACAGCGAGCCGCGCGCAGAAGCGCATTCATAATCCAGCGAAAGCTAAAACCGTGACAGTGGCGAAGTGGGAGAAGTGGCGACGCTGGCGCGGTTTTTGATCTCGCATCCAATATCGGCTCGGTGTCGGACTAGTGAGCAGCGAACGGTGGGGTGATGGCGGGCGTAAAAAAGGCGAAGACAAACAACCTGACTAACATCCCATTCAATTCAAACCCTGCCCGGAGTCTGCGGAAAATTGGCTCGGACGCGCCCCGGCAATTTGCGCGGGAGAGTCAACTTTCCGCAGTCTCCGTCAAATGTGGGGGCGTCGTCAGGCGAACCCGTCGTGTTCCGGGATGATGACCGGTCCCAGGTCGGTGGGCCGGATGTCGCCGCGCGGCACAAAGCCGAAAACGAGGATTTGGTCGCGCAGCTTTAATTTGGCCTCGTCCTTGGTGTAGGTGTAGCGCGAACACATGGCGGCAGGCTACAAAACTACAATGCCCGGAAGGCAGCTCGAAACGGCCAAAAAATCTGATGTGCGAATTTTCGGAAGCGCAAAATTGTGAACAAAAAATCAGTCGTCAAAGTTATGCAACCTTCGCTGAAAATTTTAGACGGGTTCCTTTTTTGGTAGGCAAAATATTCCAAACCTTTCCCCCAAAAAGCCAACATCATCAACGCTCGATGTTCCAAATCGAGTTGCAAAATTCGATTTTTGATCTGCTCTGGCGCATCATCGAGCAATTTCCACCGCCTGGCCGAATTCAACACCATTGAATCTAATCGTAATTCCTGACGTAACCGGGAAACTTCCCGGGAAATGGCGTAACTCTGTTCAACTCCGTGCAAGCTGGAATTTACGGCGATGAAGCGTGGCGTTTCGTGCCGGTCCAGAAACCCGTCAACACTAGCCGGCAATTCTGGGGCATATTCAACCGCCAAACCGTGGTTGTTGGCGATGTCGTTCAGCGTCACGGAGTAGAATTTCCGCAGATCTTCGCGGATTTGCTTCCATTTTTGAGCAATGTTCATGCTTCCTCCGGGTGATATTTTTTAGCGAGTTGCGATGCCGTTTCCAGAACCTTGGCGAAGTCTTCGTCGGTCAAAGGTTCCAGGGAACGAAACAATTCGCGGGTTTTCTCGTTTTTCTTGAAAATTGTGGCAACGGTGGCATCGTGCCGGCCGGCGGCATCAAAGAGAACACCCGGCTCAAGTTGTAAGGTTTTTTCCATGCGTTTGATGATTTTGTCAGCCGGCAGGCCGCGCTGGCGGTTGAGCAATCGCGACAGATAGGCGATGGAAACGCCGATTTGACGGGCGGCTTCACGCATTGTGAAACCCTGCTCGTCAATGGCGCGGCTCAACAGCCGGACGAACTGGTCCGGGGCCGACGTTGGTTCTTGGATTGTCATCACGCCACAATTTAGCATTTGCTCCCTGACAGTCAACAAAAAAACGCCTTAAAGGCAAATAGTGTTTGCCTAACAGGGAACACGCGCTAGAATTTGAGAAATTTATGATCGTCAATTCAGTCACAAAATGGCGGCAGGCCAAGGGCGTTTCCAAGGCGCACCTGGCGCGGTATGTCGGTGTTGATCGTTCGTATGTGACTAAACTGGAGCAAGGCAAAATGCAACCGAGTGCCGAAATGATGTTTCGCATCGCCAAATATTTGGGGCAACCGCTTGAAGACGTGTTCCAGCACGCGCCTGCCAAAGCCGGCGGCCTTTTTTTTAGCGCACAAGTGATGCCTGACAGACAAACAATTTCCCATCCGTGCCCGGCTGCGGACAGGAACAGCAAACGATGCCGGAAACCATAAACTAAACAATAGTATGATAATGACACTGACTGTGTTCAAGGAGGTCCACAACACGTGGCCGGCCAAGAACGGCAAACCCGCAGGCGAATCGTATGATTTGCTCTGCATGGACATGAGCAACCCGGCGGAACACCGCATGGAGGAAATGCTCTACTACCGGACCAAGGAGGATGAGCGCGCCAGGGTGTGGGGGAAATCCGTCGGGACGACCCTTCAGGTGGGCGTGGCCAAGATCCGCCACGGTGAAAACGGCGGCAAGGCCACGCTGCTGGGCGGCATCATCACCGAAGCCAAAAAGATTTAATCTTTATGGCTAAAAATCCTCGGATAGACAGGGACTGGCGGGAACCGATCCGCAAATCCGAGGTCGCCACAGACTTTGGCCTCTCACTGGCAAGAGTGCAGTGGGACTTTTTTGCATCGCCGACATTTAAGGGCAACGTCCCTCGACCAAACATCTGTTACGGCATGGCCTGGCGCTGGGTGCAAGAAACGGCCAAAGTCTGTGGTGTCCCCTATAATCGCCTGCTCATAGCACTGCGGGGTGAAGTCGGCGAAGAAAATGGGCGTTTCCACTTCCACTGTCTGGTGGGGGGAACTGCTACCCGCAACTATCACACGCTGCAACATCAGATGGAACATCTGTGGAAGATTCAATCCGGTGGGGCGCGTGTAGATGTTCGACAATATGACCGCGCACTGGCTGGCGCGGACTACGTCTGCAAATGCCTTGGGGCAAATGCGTATGAGCTGAACAAATACAGCTTTGCGAACACGGTGACGCTGTCTTCGTCGGTTATTCGTTTGATAGCGAGTATAGACGAGAGTGGAGACAGACGCTGCGGCCGGGACACATGAAAAAACGGGCTGGTGTCGAAAGTGCGAGGTTATAACGGCCAGGGCGTTCCTCGTGCGAGTAGGCTTTACGATGAGACAGCCTCGGTGGTTGCGGGCATGGGAAATCATGCGCTGGCTTGCCCCTGAAAGCAGGGATGTTGGCGCGCTAGAATGATTCCTGAAAATCCGCCAATGGATGCCGCCGATAAAACGCCAAAGCTACTGTGGCGCGTGTCAAACTCAATGGATTCCTTGGCCGGTGGCTCGGTGGGCGGGCGCGGCGCGCCCGCCCACCGACCGCCGGCCAAGGCTCCTTGTAGAATTCCTATGCCCTGATGCAAATGCCGTTTGGCAGGAAACACCGGGCGATGGCAGAAACGATTTATGCGCGACGAACAACACCAATTTCTGACACTGCTGGGCCAGTTGCCGGCCCGCCTGACGGCGGAGCAGGCGGCGTGGGTGTTGAACTGCCAGCCGCATGACATCCCGGCGCTGGTTGCGGCCAAGCCGATCAAGCCGCTGGGCAATCCTCCCGCCAACGGCATCAAGTTTTTTGCCACGGCGGATTTGTTGGAAGCTGTCAAAGACCGCAACTGGCTGGTGCGCGTGTCGGGCACGATTTACCAACACTGGCACGCCAAAAACGCCCGCCAGAAAAACTCCGGCGGGCGTCCGGTAGAACTTGCACCGCTGGCCGGCTAGTTCCGGCTCGCCTCGGGCAGCATTGCCGATAGCTGCGCCGGGGCGCTGCGTTTCGGCAATTCGTATTCCTCCAGCGGTGGCAACACCACTTCCGCCTGCTTCGCATACGCCCGATGCACCGCTTCGCTTTTATGACCCAAGGCTTGCATCGCAAACCGTTCGGGATAACCGGCGGCTTTGGCGCGTTCGGCCCACGCATACCGGTAGCTGTGCAACGTCAGGCCGGTGATGCCCAACTGTTTCAACCGATAAACAAAGGCACTGCCCCGGTAGCTCGGCGAAAGGTCCGCCAGCGTCGGAAACAAATAGCCGGTTTGGGGCAGCGTCCGCAACACCGCCGCGACTTCCGCGCCGATGGCCTGCACCGCCATCGTGCCGCTTTTGTGGCGGCGATAGGCAATCGTCTGCCGCTGCCAGTCAATGTCCTCGGCGGTCAACCGGGCCATGTCCGTCTGCGAGCCGCCAAAGTGCCAGAGGATTTCATAAAATGCCCGCCGCACCGGATTCCGTTCCACCGCCAGCAGTTGCCGGTGTTCGTCCAGGGTGATGGCGCGCTTGGCCTGATACACCAGCGGCGGCCAATGCAGTTTGGACAACACCGGCCACGGTAGCCAGTGCATGGAAACGGCGTAATGATGCGTGCGCCGCAGATATAGGTTGGTCGCCACCGTGCCGGTGTGCAAGACCGTCAGAAACTGCTCGCCGGTGGATTCCAACAGGCGGCGATGCCGGATCAAATCAAACGCCTTGTCCTTGATGGCGGAACGCCAGCGCGCCTGTGTGCTGCCGTGCTTGGTGGTGACGATGTGCTCCATCACCTGCTGCCACGTCCGCGTGGCGAGGGCCGGGTCGCTGTGGTGCAAATACACCTGCGCGATTTGCAGATTCATGGCGGGCTGCCGCAAGGCTTCGTTTTTCGCGTTCAACAGTCGTTGCGCTTGGTCGCGGTCGCGGGTGCGGAGTGAGGTTTGCTTGCCGGTGCCGGTGTCTTCGCAATAGAAGATGCCGGCGCGTTGGAACAGGATGAACTGATGTTTCATGGTTCGTGTTTTGTTGTTCTGAATCATGAACCATTACAGGTCAGGTGTGTTAGCGGGTAGTGGGCGGATGGTGGTGAAGTTCTGGCGAATGGTGGCGGATAGTCGAAACCACCACCGATTCACTGACACTTGCACTGACACCCGGCTACCCGCCCCGCAGAAAACCCTTGCAAATCCAGCGTTTTCTAACACTGGCAAGAGTCCCTGCGGGACTCGTTATATTTCCAACTTGTCCCGGCATTGAAATGCCGGGCTATTGTCATTTGTTCCTACGGAACAGACCGCCGCGCCCCGTCATTTCTTCAAGTCAAACTCCAGCCGCGTGCGCGAGCCGGTCTGGACGTTGCGGATTTCCATTTCCTGCAGCTCCCATTGACCGTTGACCTTTTTGAACGACTTCGGCGCGAATTCCTTCAGCAGCTTGCTGTTCACGTCGTAGGCTTCGGCCTGGAGGATGCCGCCGGTTTCCTGGTCAATCCACGACTTGACGCGCGAGTAGCCGTTGGTGGACGGATTCGGGTTGGTGCTTTCCAGCAGCGTGTAGGCCCGGCCGCGCACCAGCCGCGTCGGGTTGGGCAAAACCTTCTGCGCTGGCCAGTGGAAAAATTCCAGGCCGAGGTCGCACAGCCAGAAATCGGAACCGGCGAATGGAGTCATGGTTTCATTGCCCGAAAAATCTTTTTCAAAATGGCCGGCGAAATTCTGCTCGGTTGAATGGTAGGCGTTTAGCTGTTCAACCGAATGCGTCACCAAAAGTGCGTAGCCAAACCGATCCTTGTCGAGATTGAGCGTGGCGGAGTAAAAAGTCTTCCAACTGTCCTCGCTGGCGGTGGTTTCAACTGTCAGCGAGGGTTCAATCCGCTTGCCATTTCCGTTACGGATTTTCAAAATGCCGGTGTTCGTGAAATTTTCCACCGGTCGCGCCTCGCAAAGCTGCTGCGCCAGTTTGCGTCCTTGAATTTCCGCGTCGGAAAAGGTGTTCGTCGTCTCCGCCGCCGCGCGCACGGCGAAAAATAAAACCAGTGCGGTAAACAGAATGGAGTCCCAACGGGACTTCCTGACAATAGCCCGGCGTTTTAACGCCGGGAACAGGTTGGAAACAAAACCAGTCCCGCCGGGACGGCTGAAACGCTGTCTGGTCGGTCGTCCCTCCGGGACTTGCCGCAATGGACGCGAAAACCCGGCATTGAAATGCCGGGCTATTTTCAACTGTTCCTGCGGAACACGGCGCTCGTCCCCGCGAGCCGTGGCCGCCGCCGGTAAAGACCAGCTCGCGGGGACGCTCGCCCCGCCTTGAAAAATAATTTTCATTTCGCCGCGAGCGCCAGTTGCAGGACTTCGGAAATTTGCTTCACGAAATGCACCTTCAATTTCGCGCGCACCTCCGCTGGCACGTCCTCCCAGTCCGGCCGGTTGCCCTCCGGCAGAATCACCTGCTTCACGCCAAAGCGCGACGCGGCAATCACCTTTTCCTTGATGCCGCCCACGCGCATCACGCGGCCGCGCAAAGAAATTTCGCCCGTCATCGCCACGTCGGAA
>CAIXPZ010000134.1 GCA_903921455.1 uncultured Verrucomicrobia subdivision 3 bacterium
ATACCAGCGGCTATGGAATGTCGGTTGAGGTCTATGGAGAGCTACCAGCGACCATGAAAATAAATTTGACAGGATTTGAATTTCGCCACGAGCCAACACAAAATTTGTTCGCGTTGCTCAACATGAAGTTTGTTCGCTGCGCTCAACAATGACGAATCGCGCGGCAAATTCACGGTCTCCATTTACGACGATCATTTCCCGCGCGCGGACGCCGGCGCTCATGCTGGCGGCGGCGGCTAACGCCACCGCAACGCCAGCACCAGCCAGCCTTTATGGGCTTACGATGCTCACTGACGGCTGGCTTTTCGCTGTCAGCGCGCGCGATTCGGACGCGGTAGGTTCGCGATTGATTCGGTTGCAAGACAACCATTTTGATTCGCCATACTTTACCGCGCTGACCGGCGTCGCAACCTCGTCACTGCGTTCCTCGGTTGGGATGCGAGCGCGTGTCGGCCTGAGCCGCTGATGCTGATCACATTCTTCAGGCATTCCAATTTCACAACATCAATCCAATTCAGCCGGCGCGAAGATTTCATTTTATCTGATTTTCACCGTCCCAGATTTGATCTAGCCTCGTTCCGCGATGCACTTGCCGATCAACATTGATGACGTTCTGCACGGACAGGCCGTGGAATGGGAACGTTTGGAATTCAAGCAAGGCTGGAACCCGGAGGCCGTGTTGCACACGATGTGTGCCTTCGCGAATGATTTTCACAATCTGGGTGGCGGCTACATTCTGATCGGCGTGGCGGAGCACCAGGGGCAACCGGTGTTGCCGCCGGCGGGGCTGCTCGCCAGCCAACTGGATGCCATCCAAAAAGAGATCCTGGAAATCGGGCATCGGATGCAGCCCCAATTCCATCCGGTGATGGCACCCTACGTCGTCCAGGAAAAACACATTCTCGTGTTGTGGTGTCCCGGCGGGCAGACACGACCCTACAAGGCGCCGGTGTCACTGGCCAAAGGCAACCGTGAATTTGCCTACTATCTTCGCAAAGGTTCGGCCACTGTCCGGGCCAAGCACGAAGAGGAAATTGAGTTGATCAGCCTGGCGGCCATGGTTCCGTTCGACGACCGTATCCACCACCGAGCCACGTTGAACGACCTTAAACTTTCGCTGATCCAAAATTTTCTGCGCGAGGTCGGCAGCGACCTGCTGGCCGATTCCAGCACCATGGATTTTGCCCAGTTGTGCCGCCAGATGCGGATTGCCGACGGTCCCGCCGAGGCGATGCACCCGCTGAATGTCGGCCTGATGTTTTTCAACCCGACCCCGCAAACCTTTTTCCCGCAAACCCAGATTGATGTGGTGCAGTTTCCTGATGGGCCGGGCGCCGACACCTTCACGGAGAAAATCTTCACCGGGCCTATGGATGTGATCCTCAAAGATGCGCTGGCCTATTTGAAAAATGCCGTGATCGAAGAGCGGGTGGTAAAGCATGGCGACCGACCGGAAGCCGACCGGTTTTTCAATGTGCCCTACGCTGCGTTGGAGGAGGCTTTAGTCAATGCGGTTTACCACCGCAGCTACGAAATCCGGGAGCCGATTGAAGTCCGGATTCTGCCGGATGAAATCACCGTGGCCAGTTATCCCGGACTGGACCGTTCCGTCAGCATCAAGGAACTTCAAACCGGACGTTTTGCCACCCGCCGGTATCGCAATCGCCGTATTGGCGAATTCCTGAAAGAACTCAGTCTCACCGAAGGTCGCGGCACGGGAATCCCCAAAATGTTGGAGGCTTTGCGGGCCAATGGTTCTCCCCGGCCCGTATTTGAATCCGATGACGACCGGACTTATTTTCTGGTGCGCCTGCCACTCCATCCAGAATTCATCAAAGCGGCCAAGGAACGGAAACTTAAAGCGACCGGACAAGTCACCGGACAAGTCACCGGACAAGTCACCGGACAAGTCGCGCTAAAAACTCTTCAATTCTGCGAGCAATCTCGCACGGCAAATGAGATTCAATCGTTAATTGGCGTGAAGCATCGCGAGACCTTCCAGGATAATTACCTCAAGCCGCTTATGGCTAAAGGCTGGATAACCATGACAATCCCCGATAAACCCAAAAGCCGCTTGCAGCGTTATCAGACCACGGAAGCGGGGAAAAAATGGTTGCAGGGGAAACGCTAATCGACACGGTGACTGAACGCGTCCTTTGATAAAATTAGCTCGCTGGGCTCGATAGAATTTCAGTTCGCGCTGCACTTCGCTCGCGTGCTCAATCGGAGAACACGAGCGCGCCAACTATTCACGGTTTCCATTCGCGAAAGTTGTGCGGAGTAACATTTGCTCGCTCTGCTCGACGAATTGGCCGCACATCAGGCGCGTGCGCGGACGCCTGACGCTCATGCCCGGCAGTCTGGCGGCAGCCCGCTAAAGCGGTCTGCCACCAGCCATGCCGGTCACCGGGCCGCCTCACAGGTTTACGAATGGTTTCTCACGGCGGCCCTTTCGCTTCCGCGCGCACGCGTCGGACGTCGTCGGTTATCGAACGGTTTCCGCGCGATTCACACTTTCTGGTTGCCGGATGATTTAGCGCGCGGACAGGCGGGGAAAAGTTAGTGGATTGCTGACTCGTCGCTGTCGCTCCTCGCGGGGGCGATCGCGCACTGCGTTTGCGGTCGCCTTTTTAGTGACGGAGGCCGCGAGGCTTCGCCACGGCCAAGACACAGCAATATCACGCCCAGGCCGGCGGCTTGGGCGTGCAACAGTTCCCGGCTCTCACAGAGCGGACACTTGCGCTCGTGCCTCGCGCCAAGTATCCGCACTGTTCGGCCCGCGCCCGTGACGGACTCGCCAGTTTGCCGCCTCTGCATTCGCTAACGCATCTGCTACACAGA
>CAIXPZ010000135.1 GCA_903921455.1 uncultured Verrucomicrobia subdivision 3 bacterium
AGATGCAGGAAAGTTACGCCATCGAAGAGCGGCACGATTTGAAAAAGAGTTTGGCGACGCTCGCCGAAAATCAGGCGCTCTTGGCGCGGACAGTGGACCGCATCAGCATCCTGTTTGATCAACACACGAAAGATGCCAGCGGCAGTGCGAGCCGCACGGGCCAATGACCAATAAATTTATGAAAAAATATGCACCGATTCATGTCGGCACCCGTTGGGCGACCGACCACACCTGGGGCGTGATGGTGGAGGGCGTGAAGCCTGCCGCCGAGTTGTTGTGCGTCGGCTGCACGCAAGGGCAGGCCGAAGGCATGGCGGCAAAGCTCAACGAACGGCCGGGAGACGCTGTGCGTTTGAAGATGGTTGCACCGGCGGTGGCAGTGTTGCTGGCGGCGGCTTTGTTTTCCGGCTGCACGATCGCGCCGCTCAAAGGCGGCAAGGCCACGACCAGCCAGTCGGCGGGTCGCATCGAGCAGGCCGTCGTGCAATCTGAGAACCCGGCTGCCGTGTCGAAGCAGAATCAGGAAACCGTCCGCACGAAATCTTACACCGTGCCGGCCGGATCCCGCATGGTGGAAACGCACGTCACCGCCGACGCGGGCGGAGCGCCCACCACGAATGCGCAAACCATGATACTCAGCGAGCCGATGCCGATTACCGAACATGAAGAGACGCGAGCCCAGACCGAGCTGGGCGCGGCGCAGAAGGACACGGCGCGCGAGTTGAGCGCGAAGCTGGCCAGCCTCAAGGGCATTGTGTGGGTCGGCGTGGCGCTGTTTTTATTCGGCCTGGCTACTTTGTTCTATCCGCCGTTAAAACTCCTGATTGGCAGTGTCACAACGAGCGTGGCAATCATCGTAGGCGGTCTGTCGTTGATGGTCTTGCCGACGTTGGTCGTCGGGAATGAACTTCTAATTTTGGCCGGTGTCGCGGCTGCCGTCGGTCTGTGGTTCCTCGCTCACCGGCATGGGCAACTTCGTGGATTGGTGGACGCGGCAAACAATTCTGAAACGAAAGGTGGCGTATGAAAGAAGATCAATACCGATTTCTGGAGATTATGGGACAGCTTCCGGCGCGTTTGACGGCGGACCAGGCAGCGTGGGCGCTTAACTGCCAGTCGCATGATGTGCCGGTGCTCGTGTCGGCCCGTCTGCTAAAACCCTTGGGTAATCCAGCCGCCAACAGCATCAAGTTTTTTGCCACGGCGGATGTGCTGGAACTCAGCAAGGATCGCAACTGGCTCGTGCGCATGACCAATGCCATCGGCCAACATTGGCATGACAAAAATGCCCGCAAGAAAAACCGTTCGTCACCAGCGGCGACGAACGGTCGTGTGATGGAACCGGCTTTGTCCGCCGGGTCGAACAATTAGTTGCGGCTGACATCGGCCGCCAGATCGGGCGGCAAAGTCGTGGTATTCCGTTTCGACGCTTCGTAGGTTTCCAGCGGCGGCAAGGTGACTTGCGCCCGCTTCGCATACGCCCGGTGCACCGCTTTGCTCGAATGGCCAAGCGCCTGCATGGCGAACCGTTCGGGATAACCGGCCGTCATCGCCCGCTCGGCCCACGCATAGCGGTAAGAATGCAGCGTCACCCCGCTGACACCTGCAGTCTTAATGCGGCGGCGGAAGATTCTGGCCCGGCGACTTTCCGAAATTCGTGCCAGCGCGGGGAACAGTTGGCCGGCGGCAGGGAGCGTTTTCAACAGGGCGGCGACTTCGTCGCCAAAGGCGATCAACGACGCTGTGCCGGTCTTGCGGCGCACATAGGCGATGGTGTGCTGCTGCCAGTCAATGTTCTCGGCGGTGAGTTGCGCCATATCCGTCTGCGCCCCGCCCAAGTGCCAGAGCAGTTCAAAATAGGCGCGGTAGGCGGGATTGGCTTCATGGGCGATGATCAGCTGATGTTCCGCCAGCGTGATCGCCCGCTTGGTCTGGAATTGAATTGCCGGCCAGTGGCGCTTGGGCAGCACCGGCCATGGCAGCCAGTGCATCGTCACAGCGTAATGGTGGATGCGGCGCAGATAAACATTGGTGGCCACCCCACCGGCTTTCAGCACCGCCAGAAAATGTTCCCCGTGGGTATCAATCAACCTGCGGGCGCGGAGGGAATCCAGCGCCGTGTCCCGGATGGCGACTTGCCAGCGCCGCTGGGTGCTGCCGGTCTTGGTGGTGACGATTTGCTCCATGACCTGCTGCCACGTCCGCGTTGCAATCGCCGGATCGCCGTGCTGCAAATACACCTGGGCGATTTGCAGGTTCATGGCGGGCTGGTGGGCGGCTTCGTTCTTGGTATGGAGCAGGCGCAAGGCGTCAGTCCGGTCGCGGGTGCGGAGCGAGGTTTGTTTGCCCGTGGTCGTGTCTTCGCAATAGAACACGCCGGAACGTTGGAACAGGTTGAACCGATTTTTCATGTGCTTGGTCTTTCTGGTTCTAAATCGTGAACCATTCCAAGCCAACTTATAGCGGGAAGCAAAGAGGTTTTCGTGAACTATTATCGAATCTTGTCGGGTGGTTTAAGCCACGGCCGATTTGCTGACAAAGTCACTGACACCTCGCTCCCCACCGCAACGAAACCATTGATAATCCAGTGTATTCTCACACCAGCAAAGGTCGCGCTGCGACTGGACCGGACCGCGTAGCGGTCACTGGCTGGCGTGCTGGCGGTGGTTGGGCGTTCCGCGTTTACGCGGCACCGTCACTCTTTTTAAATTTTGAATTTATAATTTTTTATTGCCGTTGCCCTCCGCCAGAAGGCGGAACTCAATGCCAAGGCAGATGGGTGGAATTTTTGTGCAGGGTGCAGGGCCGTTCTTTGACATCAGAATTTTATCGCCTCACCGTCCTGGGTTGCCCGGGCGAAGTTGGTTAGGCTTCGCCCGGCAACCAGGAAACCTGAAAAATTCATTGCCGGTCACCTTTGGTAATCTTTGGTAATCTCTGGTCACTTTTACTCGCCGTTGACCAGCGCCGGATCCCTCCGTTTGTCCCTGATTCCTTTGGAAACTTTACCCCCACGAAAATAAAAAGTGGTAAAGAAATGGTAAAGTTTTAGATGCTCTATCAACCACTTACGTAAGTTGCCTCGGGTGCTGGTAAAGAAATGACTGCGGAGTGCGCCCGTCCTCGGGCGCTGCAACTAGCGCGTCCCAACCGTTGTCGAACCTGTTGAAAGCCCCGAGCCCGCCAGCCTGGCAGCGGCCGGGACGGCCGCCCTCCGTAATTAGAAAACACGCCCTGGGTTTGCTGGTAAAGAAAATGATAAGGCCCAGGTAGGCGGGGCGCTGGCTGCTGTAGCCCCCGCGTCTCGCGGGTCTTTTTCGGCGTCCCGCCGAAAAAATCCATGAGCTGTTCGCCGGGTTAAAACGATGATCCATCTGAATCGGCGGTAAAATGAACCGATTCCATTCATATCGTAAGACCACGCGGTTCACCGCCGCCGTTTGGAGATGGCATGTAGACTCGTGATCTCATTCCTTTTGGCGTCCATGATACTTTTTGTTCGTTTTTGGCATTTTTAAAACGGGGTATCAAATCGTAACAAAAAGTATCAAAAAGTAACAAATAGTAACATGGCACTCACCGGCTGCCGTCAAAAACCGTAAAACTGGTGAAGAAACTGGTAAAGATATTATGTCAGCATCAGGGTATCGGGTCAGTAGCGGGTGGGGGGATCAAAAACTTAAAATGGGACCGCCGGAAAAAACACCCTGTTTTGGTCCAGAAACGGTCCAATTTTGGATGCTCTATCAAGCACTTACGTCAATTGACTACGTTTACCGGCATACCTCGGTTCAATTTTTGCCGCCGCATCGAGGTTGACTGTTTACTCATGGGTGGGCAGGGGGCGCGCTGCACCCATGGAGGAACTCCGAATGTCGGGCAGACAAAAACCGCCACGGGTCTGGCGACCGGTGGCGGTTTGATTTGACGGGGCAGGGGCTTACGGCTTCACGCCGAGCGCCCATTCGATGCCGCCCAGGACGTGTTGCTGATACGCCTTGCTGATGTCGGGCGTGTTCTTGCGGTCCTTGAGGGTCGGGTCGGGGTCGATGATGTCTTCGCGGTGGCCGAGCGAGGTGTAAAACACCTTGCCGTCGCCAAAGGGCTTGCACCAGCTCACGGGGAAATGGCCGGTGACTTCCTTGTGCTCCGGATGCTTGTCCATGATGAGCAGGTCATGCACCTTGCCGGCGTCGTAGTTCTTGAACTGGTAGATTTCCTCCTGCTGGAGTGTCCAGGATTTGCCGAGGTGCGCGGTGGCGGGATTGGCCGGGTCCTGGTTCAGGCATTCCACGTCCACCTGTTTGCCGTGCCGGGCAAATTCGCCGCCGAGCATGGCGATGAATTCCGGGAAGCCGTGGAAGGTGTCGCTGGCGGCATGGATGCCGATGAAGGCGTGGCCGGCCTTGATCCAGTCCAGAAAGCCCTGCTTGTCCGGCAGCGGCAGATCGCCGGTGGTGCTGGCGAAGACCACGCCGTCGTAATTCTTCAGGTTGGCCGGCGCGAGTTTTTGCAGTTCGGCTTTCAAGGCCACTTCCCATTTGGCCTCGGCGGCCTGGTAGGCGGCTTTCTCCTCCGGCGTGGCGTCCTTCTTCAGGTTCGGTTTGCCGGGCGGTTGCTGGACATAGTCCACGGTGAACACGCCGCTGTCCTTGCCGAGTTGGGCGAGGACTTTTTCGAGCGTGGGGATGGAGCTGTGCCGGAAACCGGTGGTCGTGGTGACGACCAATAGTTTCTTGGGTTCAGCGTGAAGGGTGGTGGCAACGAACGTCGCAACCAAAAGTGCCAGGAGTGTTTTCATAGTTTTAATTCATCATTCTGCATGCTTACTTCTGCATTCGGTTCAGGGATCATTCACCACCGGCACCGGGCGCACCCAGATGTTGCGGAAGGAGACGGAGTTGTTGTGATATTGCAGGCTGAGCGGGCCGGTCGGGCCGTGCGCGGTGTATTTGCCGGGGCTCTTCCAATTGGTGGACCCGCGATAGGCCTGATGGTTTTGCACCACGATGCCGTTGAGGATCACGGTGACGTAGGCGGGCGTGACGACTTCGCCGTTCGGCCCGAAATGCGGGACGTTGAAGATGATGTCATAGGTCTCCCATTCGCCGGGCGGGCGGCAGGCGTTGGCGAGGGCGGGATGTTGGCCGTAGAGTCCGCCGGTGGAACCGTCGGCGTAGCTCTTACTGCTGTAGCAATCCAGCACCTGGATCTCGTAGCGGTCCATGAGGAACACGCCGCTGTTGCCGCAGCCCTGGCCTTCGCCCTTCGGCGGCGTGGGCTCCTTGAATTCCAGATGGAGTTGCAGGTCGCCGAATTGATTCGTCGTCACGATGTCGCCCTTGGCGGAAACGGCCGCGCCGTTTTCCACGGTCCAGAAGGCCGGCCCGCCGGTCTTCTTGTCCTTCCATTGCGACAGATCCTTGCCGTCGAACAGCACGATGGCATCGGCGGGCGGCGCGGCGTTCTCGCTGAAGGAGGCGCCGGGCGTGACGATCGGCGGCTGCGGCCGCGCGGGATCGTGGACGTGCCATTTGCCGTCCGGCTGGAGCGGCGTGTCTTGAAAACCCGCGACGCCATCCACGACGACTTCGACGTTCTTCTTCGGTTGCGCGAGCGCCACATTGGCGGCGATGGCCGCGAGCGCGGCGGCGATGATGATTTTGTTCATGAATTATTTAAGCTTCGGGAGGGTGGTCCACCGGCCTTTGGACGCGGCGGACTTGACCGTGGTTTCAATGAAGGCGATGCCCGTCCAGCCGTCCTGCACGTTGGCGTATTTGCTGCCGTCGCAATTGAATTTCTCGCCGGCTTTCCATTTGCGCACATCGGCCTCGAAGCAGCGATGCAGCCGCGCGAAGGCGTCGTGGAACGCCTCGGGATGACCGGCGGGAATGGTCGGCTCGGCCATGAGGTCGGCGGGGAGATCTTTCGGGAGGAAGCCGTCGCCGCCCGTCACCGCGCCGCGCCAATAGGTGCGGTCGGGCTGGTTCGGCAGGCAGATGGTGATGCTCTCGGGCTCCTCCTGGCGCCAGCGCAGCGTGCCTTTGGTGCCGGCCACGACGATGCCGAGATCGTTCTTGGAGCCGATGCAAATCTGCGACGCGCGGACGAGGGCCTTGCCGCCGTTGCTCAATTTGCAATAGATCGTGAAATGATCGTCGAGCTGGCGGCCTTCCACGAAGGTTTCCATCTGGGCGGAAACGTCCGTGACGTTCAGGCCGGTGACGTAGCGGAGCTGCATCAGCGCATGCGTGCCGATGTCGCCGCCGCAGCCGGAGCCGCCGGCGCGTTTCGGGTCCACGCGCCAGGTCGCCTGCTGCTGGCCGGTGGCTTCGAGCCTGGTCGCGAGCCAGCCCTGGATGTAATAGCTGTCCACCCAGCGCACGTCGCCGAGCAGGCCGCTCTGCACGATGTAGCGGCTGAAGCGGCTGGTCCAGTGGCCGAGATAGGTGTGCGCCACGCCGAACGGGACGTTCAGCTTGCGCGCGGTCTTCACGAGCTCGTTGGCTTCCTTGAGATTCAGGCAGAGCGGCTTTTCGCAGAAGACCGCGATGCCGGCTTTCATCGCCTTCATCGCCGGATCGAAATGCACGAAGTTCGGCGTGACGATGAGGAGGTAATCCAGTTTCTGGTCTTCGGGCAAAGTTTTGTTCGCCGCGATCATCTCGTCGTAGGAACCGTAGCCCTTGATGGGGTAGGGCCACTTGGCCGCTTCTTCCAGGGCGATCTTGGGATCGGGGAAGAGGGCGCCCGCGACGACGCGGCGGGTGCCGTCAAAGTGAATGGCTTTCTGGTGGGGGTTGACGATGAACGCGCCCTTGCCGCCGCCGACGAGTCCGACATTGAGAGGTCTGTTTGACATAAAAGATATTTTTTGGAAGCCCGCAATTTAGGCAAAGCCTCCCGACAGAACAAGCGCGAGTTTTGCAACGGGATTGCGCTGCGCCGGTTTTTTTCGGATGGTGGGGTCATGACAATCATTTCCCGGCTTCGTCTGGCGGCGCTATTGGCGCTCGCCGTGGTTCCCTGGCTGAATCTTTCCGCGCGCGCGGCGGATGCCGCGGCGCCGGCCCCAGCCGCCGCCTGGCTGCAAGGCGTTCACCGCATCGTCTTTCTGGGCGACAGCATCACGCAGGGCGGCGACTACGTGACGGATTGTGAATGCTGGCTGCTCGCGCACGGCTTCCAGGTGGAAGTGCTGAATCTCGGGCTGGCGAGCGAAACCGCCAGCGACCTGACGCCGGCGGAAAATGCGGGGCACTTGAAGAAATATGGCTTCGGCCGGCCGTTCGTGAGCGAGCGCCTCGACCGCGCGCTGGCGGCCACGAAGCCGGATCTGCTGTTCGCCTGTTACGGCATGAACGACGGCGGCAGCCTGCCGCCGGACGCCGCGGGCACCCAACGGTTTGCCGACGCGATCACGCAGCTGCGGGAGGCCGCCCTCAAGGCCGGCGTGAAGCGCGTGGTGATCTGCACGCCGCCGGTGCAGGACGCCAAGGGCAATGCCGCGCTGAAATATCACGATGAAAACCTGGCGCGCTACACCGCGTGGCTGTTGGCCCAACGCGCCGACGGCTGGGACGTCGTGGACATCCACACGCCGATGCGGCAGGCCTTGGACGCGGGCCGCGCAAAGGATCCGGCGTTTCTGTTTTCCAAGGACGGCGTGCATCCGGGACGCGAAGGCCATTGGCTGATGGCCCGGGAAATTCTCACGCAGGCGTTCGGCGCGAACCTGACTGGCGTGACGTCGGCGGAAGCGTTGTTCCCCGCGCACGGCGCGGAAATCCGCCCGCTGGTGAATCAGCGGATGAAACTGCGGTTTGACGAGTGGATGACGCAGATCGGCCACAAGCGGCCCGGCGTGGCGGGCGGTCCCGGCGCCAAGCCCGGCCTGCCGCCGGCCCAAGCCGACGCCAAAGCCGCGGAGCTCTCCCAGCGCCTCGCGAAACTGACCAACGAATAGCCGTCCGCCGGCGGGCCCAAAACAGTTTGAAACCTCGCCGCCGGCGCGGCGTCGTATATGGGATGAATCGTCGTCGCGCCTTCACGCTGATCGAACTGCTGGTGGTCATCGCCATCATTGCGATACTCGCCGCCATGCTGCTGCCGGCCCTTTCCTCCGCCAAGCAAAAGGCTTGGACCATCTCCTGCACGTCTAATCTCCGCCAGCTCGGCATCGCCCTGAAATTGTTTGCCGACGAGAACAACGACTATTATCCCGTCTCCGGCGCCAAGGTGGTCTGGGACCAACTCGACCCCACCACCAAGGCCTACGGCTGGATGCAGCAGATCGTCGCCGTCACCGGGAGCACCAATGTCTTTCACTGCCCCGGCAACGCCCAGTTGCCCGTGGACAACCAGTCGCCCTTCAACTATTTCAACGGCTGCCGCGCCGCCTACGTCACCGCTGGCGGCTTCGCCCCCGTCAAGGCCACGCGCATCACCGCGCCCACCGCCTATGTCCTTTCCGGCGACACCATTGACAACGGGCAATATTTTGACCGCAACGATTGCGACAAGGACGACTACGTGCAGGCCTGCGTGGGCGGCGAACCCGGCGTGCCCGCGGACCGGCAGGTGCAATGGCGCGCCCACACCCGGGGCCAGAATCTCCTCTTCGACGACAGCCACGTGAAATGGGTCAAGGGTTACGACACCAACACCATGACCTTCCGCTACGATACCGTCCACGGCTGGCAGTGAGGAAATCACTTCGACGACCCTGAAGCCCCGCCGCCCGAGCCGCTGTGAGCGGGGGGAATGAATAAATCCGCTTGAAACTTCTCGGACTTCGTGGCGTTGTATTCGGAATGAATCGCCGCTGCGCCTTCACGCTGATCGAACTGCTGGTGGTCATCGCCATCATCGCGATTCTCGCCGCGCTGCTCATGCCGACGTTGAGCAAGGCCAAGAATCAGGCGGGCAAAGTCACCGACCTCAACAATCTCAAGCAGATGATGGTCGCCATGCACGTGTATGCTTCGGATGATGGCGACGTGCTGCCGTCGGCGAACTGGGACGCCGGGGGCGGCAGCCTGCCGGGCTGGCTTTACACCCCCAGCGGTTTCAACAGCTACGATTTGAAGACCGGCCAGCTTTGGCCGATTTTGCGGGACGCAAAAGTTTACGTCTGCCCGAACGACGACCTGCAGATGTGGCACTGGTCGGATTTGAAACAGAAAAACATGCAGCGCCAGCAGCAGCTTTCCTCCTATGCCTTGAACGGCGCGATTGTCGGCTACAGCTACGCCTACGAACATACGCATGCGCCCGCCAAACTGGGGCAGATGCTCGCCGGCGACTGCGCGTTTTGGGAGACGGATGAGCTGGATCCGCAGCATTTCAACGACGGCGCCAACTATCCGCCGGAGGGCGTCAGCGGCCGGCATCTGGCCGGCGGCATCCAGGCCGCCTTCGACGGCTCGGTCAACTACATCAAGCTCGCGCAATGGTATCAGGAGGACGTGACCAACGCGCTCCGCAACCGGCTGTGGTGCAATCCCAACTCGCCCGACGGCCACGCCTCCGCCGAATATCCCGGACCTTGAACCATGTGGCGCGTCGTCATCGTCCTCGGGCTGGCGCTGGTGTTGGCCGGCGGCTATTGGTGGACGCGTCCGCCGGTGCATCCGCCCCCCGTCAATCCTTCCCCCTATGAGACCGACATGACCGAGGGACTTGTGCGGGAGATCCTGACTGAACTGAAGCCGCCCGTTCCGCCGGTTTGTTTCCTGGCGTTTGGCGCGGGGCGCACCTCGCCCAGCCCTGGATTCGTCGCGCGGTTTGCCGGCACCCGGCCGGCGGTGTGCAGCTGCGGTTCCGCCGCGTCCCCGCCCATCGGCCGCTACTTCGACGCCTATACGGGCCGGGAGGGATTGATCCTCCACGTCATCAGCTTCAAAGAATACATCCCCGGCACCTTTGATGTCCTGGTCAGTTTCTCCAACCTGCCGGCCGGCCACGACCGGTTCACTTACCGCCTCACCCAGCTTGGCGGCAACTGGCGCGTCAAAGACCACCGGCCCGCTTGAAATATTTTCTTAATGGCCAAACAATAAACGTGAATCCTGCAAACGAATATGAGCACCTTCGCCACCACCCGTGAAATCCCGGCCACGGTGGAACAAGTCTTTGCGGCCATCCGCGAACCGGAACGTCTGGCGCGGTGGTGGGGGCCGGCCGGGTTCACCAATACCTTCCACCACTGCGAGTTCACGCCGGGCGGCCGCTGGTCCTTCATCATGCACGGACCCGACGGGCAGAAATATCCCAACGAGAATGTGTTTGCGGTCATCGAACCGCCGCGCAAAGTCGTGGTGCAACACGTTTCGGAGCCCAAGTTTCACCTGACCCTTGAGTTGACGCCGTCGGCGGGGGGAACCGTCGTCGCCTGGACGCAGGTTCTGGCGAATCCGGAAGTGGCCAGCCGGATTGCCCACATCGTGGTGCCCGCCAATGAGCAGAACCTCGATCGCCTGACAGCGGAGGTGTTGCGCCAACGCGGCGGCGCTTAGTGAACGAGCCACTTCCCGCCGGCCGCAGGCATTGGCTCCGATGGCGGGTCAGGCGTTGCGGTCGCCGCCACCTTTGGCGAAAAACCGGCGAATGGCTTGACCCTTCCACATCCACAAACCGGAGAGCAGCACGGCGGGGAAATAAAAATAGCGGAAAAAAGGGAGATACTGCCGGGTCTCTTCGGGCGGCCCGTAAATGTAACCGAGCAGCGTCAAGCCGAACCCGAGGTGCGTCCAGCGAAGCATCGAACGCTTGGTGGTGTCTTTCATGGTTGATGGTTGGTTTGGGTTATCAATGGGCGGGCCGCGACGCCTGACGTGGCCAGCCGCACCAGACCTGCCGCGCGACGCGAACCGCGGCTCTGGATTTGGCCGATGGCCACCGTCCGCCATCAAGCCTTGGCTCCCGCAACGGGGCCGGTGACGGCTCGCTCATCCTCTGGAAACATCGGTTGACCGTAACCGTCGGCCAATCCGCCGGAGACTGCCGGCCACGACGCCAGCCAAAAAGATGCCGAAACCCGACCAGCGAATCAATGAAGCGATGCGGGCGTTTTGATGAAAGCGCGCCGCCATCTCGGGAGTCGGGTCCTGGTAAGGAATGCCGGCATACGCCAGGTCATAAATGAAACCCAAGAGCACCACCAGCAAACCGGCGGCAATCAGGCAGAGCGGCCAAAAACGTTTCATGCTGGGCAGCAGTCTAACCCAACCAGCCGAGCAATGCCAACACCGCCGCGCGAAACGCCTACTCTCCCGCATGAACAAGTGAAATGGTTTGAACCTATGGCTGACCGCAGCCTCGATTAATAACCTCCGTTCCCTGACCACCAAAGCAGGGCAGGGCGAGACTTCAAACCACGGGGCACGTTCAGTAATGAATCAGGATTGAACCGTTTATAACAAGCTTGCAAAATTAACCCAGCTTGATGTAATGCTGTAATGAATAAGGGAATTAATTATTCTGGGGGGTTTACCTTGACGGATCTTCTTGCCATTATCGCCGTTCTTTCCCTGCTGATGCTTACGGCTCTAGCCCAACCAAAGAGCCGGGTAACCCAAACTTCCTGTGCGAATAATCTGCGCCAGGTTGGTCAGGCTATCCAAATGTTTGCGGATGAAAATTCCGACTATCTTCCGCCTGGGGCTGGTAGATCAGATGGGCTATGGACCGGACAAACCCGAATCTACAACACGACTGCAACTTATAGCCTTGTTTATTACATTGCCACCTACATGGGAGAGCCCGCCCCTAAAGGAATGGTGATGAACGAAGTTAAGGCCTTTTCCTGTCCCGCTTTTGAGCGTGAAACGAAATTCAAGTCAGCTACAAATCTGGTGGTATTTGGATTGAATACGCCGGGCATTCCTGACGCCAGCGGCACTAAAACCAACAACGTCAATTTCTCGCCGTTTGGATATCCAGCGGGGGCGGGCGGGGGGCAAACACCTCACCGAATAGCAGAGATACCAGCGCAGAAGCCGCTGGCCCAAGTCTACAGTATGATCGATGCCGATCAGTGGGCTTATCCTACCACAGCATGGTTCGGTGATTTACCCAGCAAACCGGTGCATGGAAGGAATCGGAATGCATTGTATTTTGATGGTCATGCGTCGCCGAGGGCAGTCGGGCCGACCGGCACGCTTTAGATTAAAACGAGCCGCGAATGAATTTCCAGCCACTCAACTTGCTTATGAAAGAAATCTGCTTGAGTTCAGGGCGCAGGCTGTTTCCCCAATGCCTCTTGCCGGTGGTGGCAGCGGGTTGCTTGGATGGATTGATGGTGCAGGCGCAAACCTCAACGCCGCTCAAGTCGTTTGGGTTCTCCAGCCTTTCCGGAGTCAACCCGCGCTCGGCGCTCATCGAGGGAGATGACGGGGCGCTATACGGGACGACTGAATACGGCGGGGTTCAAGACCTCGGAACCGTATTTAAGGTGGCCAAGACGGGCACCAACTATTCGGTGTTAAAAAGTTTCTCCGGCGGCGATGGTGATGGGGCGCGGCCTTACGCGGGTTTGCTGAAAGCAAGCAACGGGTTTTTGTATGGCACCACCGGTTACGGCGGCAGCAACGAAATGGGAACCGTGTTCCGGCTAACGCAGGATGGAAACAATTATGAGGTGCTGAAAATCTTTTCGACAAATACAGTGGATGGTCGGAATCCCCGCGCCGGCTTAATGCAAGGCAGTGACGGGCTGATTTACGGCACGACTTACAGTGGCGGCAGCAGCAACGCTGGGACCGTGTTTTGCCTGGATACGAATGGCGACAACTTTGCGGTAATCAAGAGCTTCACCGGACGGACCAACGATGGCGGAAAACCTTTCGGGACACTGGTTGAAGGAACAAATGGGGCTTTATGGGGAACGACTTTCATCGGCGGCCTCAGTAATCGCGGAACGGTATTCATGCTCAATAAAAATGGGTCGGGATTTTATGTCCCGAAGAGTTTTAAGGGAGTTTTGGGGGATGGCCAGTTTCCGCAAGCAAGCCTGAATCTGGGCAGCGATAAACTGCTTTACGGCAGCACCCGTTCAGGTGGCGCCAGCAATTGGGGGACGATTTTTAGATTGGGCCAAAACGGTAGCAATTACATCGTGGTGGGAACTTTTACGGATTCGGTCGGCGGGATGCATCCCCATGGGTCCATGGTGGAGGGCAGTGATGGGGCCATGTATGGCACAACTTACCAAGGGGGGACGAGCAACTATGGGGCGGTTTTTAAAATCAACAAGGATGGCAGCGGCGGGCTATCGATAGTGACCAATTTTCTCGGGGCGTATGGCGGCGGGATAAATCCGGAAGCGGGTTTGCTGAAGGCCAGCGATGGAGCGTTTTATGGCACAACCTATCGCGGCGGGGCGAATAAATACGGCACGCTATTTAAGCTGACCCAGGACGGCACGCTGTTTTCCGACCTGCGCGACTTCAGTTTGAGCGGGGGCGATGGCAGCTTTCCCGACGGCGTATTTCAGGCAAGTGATGGGTTGCTTTACGGCATCGCCGAAGGCGGCGGCAGCTTTGATATGGGAGCGGTATTCAAAATGAATGTCGATGGCAGCAATCCGGTTGTTTTGCACCATTTCAATCCCACGAACGCCGATGGCTGCTTTCCTACCATGTTGCGGGAGAGCACCGGGGGCTGGCTATTGGGAACAACCTATTCCGGTGGCGATAGCAATCTGGGAACGGTTTTCAAGTTGGATAAAAATGGCGACAACTATCAGATATTAAGAAGCTTTAGCGGGGCTGGTGGCGATGGCGCGAACCCCTATTTCCTCACGGCTGCGGCTGACGACCGAATCTATGGCACCACCTTCAAGGGCGGAACGAACAATAATGGCGTGATTTTTGGAATGAATCCGGACGCCAGCGGTTACTCCGTCTTGCGGATATTCAGAGGTTACACGACTGGCGATGGTGCTAATCCCGGCGCGGGCTTGCTTGTTGCCACCGACGGGTATTTGTATGGGATCACGGAGTGGGGAGGAACCAATTCGTCAAATCCTGGAACCATTATGGCTCAGGCATTGACGTCTCCGGTTGGGGTAACAAGGACTCCGCCTGCCGCCATCTTGTCGTCGGTTCAGGTGGCTGCTCTTTGAGGCCGGTCCGGCGGGTTGGCCGGCGGGTCGGCGGTTTAACAGGTAAACTAAAATCCTGCCAGCGCCTTCTCGATCCTCGCCAGGACGCGTTCTTTGCCGAGGATTTGGAGCAGGGGGATGCGGCTCGGTCTGGTTTATCGGATCGCTTTAGGCCGGGTAACTTTGGGTGCAGGTTAATTGCGAAAATCCCAGATTTGAACCAAGCGGGTTTCGGTCACCGTCTGGAGCGACTTGGAATCGGCACCGAAAGTTGCCGCCTTCACTTCGGCAGAAAATTCAATGGGTTTCACCAGCATCTGGCCGGTGGTGGTGCTCCAGATTCGGGCGACCTTCCCGCCGGACGTGAACAGATACTGTCCGTCCGGGCTGAACGCCGCGAGCGGCTCCTCGGCTTCGGGATTGGCAAAGACGGCGAGGAGTTTTCCATTGGTGCTGTCCCAGATGCGGGCCTCGTTGTCCAGGCACGTCGTCACAAAGCGCCGGCCATCCGGGAGGAATTTGGCGGTGAACACGGAAAAATGATGATGCAGCGGCTTGGTGAGAGGCTTGCCGGTTTGAGCATCCCAGACGCGCGCGCATCGCTCATCGGCTCCGGCCGTCGTCACCACCCGTTTTGAATCCGGGGAAAAGACCATGGCAAAAATCTTATCGTTATGATCTATCGAATTGGTCCGGCGGGTGCCGGTTTCAACATCCCACAGCCAGTAAGGGCCCCGTCCATCCAGCAGCGTCCGGCCATCGGGGCTGAACACCGTCCAGGCGCCCGAGCCGGAATGGAATTCCCGCCAGCTTTCTTCGCAGGTTTTGAATGGCTTCCCCACTTTTCGCCCGGTCCGCACGTCCCAGACCGTAGCCAACGAATTGCTGGTGATGCCGCATAGGCGGGAGCTATCAGCGGAAAAAAACATTTCCATCAGCAATTCATCGCACTTGATGGGATCGTTCAAGGGCCGGCCGTCTTTCATCTGCCAGAACCGCATCAGGCCATCCTCGGCGGTCGTCGCCAGCAACTGGCTGTCCGGGCTGATTTGGCATTCGGACACCTTCGCCGGATGCTGGAGCGGGGCGCCCACCGGCTGGCAGGTCATCGCCTCCAGCAGTTGAAGTTTTTTTTCATTCGCGCGCACCACGATCCGGCTACCGTCGGCGCTCAATCGCGGAAAGATCGATCCATCTTCAGGATCATGGGGCGAGGTGCCGTCCGAAAGGGCGATCATCAGGTTCGTTTGCCCGGAATTTTCCAGCGGCATCAGTTCACAACCCTTCTTCAAAACAAACGACCGAACCAGAGACAACTTATACTCGCTGTTCTTCGCCACCAGCCACGGACTCCCCGTGGCGGGGCCCGCGGACGCTTTCCGCGCCTGCCCGTTTCCCGTGAGAGGTTTGCCTAAACTCTTGGCCAATTCGGTGTCGGGATAATCCGTCGCCAGCTGACGCAGCAATTTTGCCCCCGTCGCGCGGTCGTCCAGCACGCCCGACAGAAAATTCTCCTCCGCATAAAGAATCTGCGCCACCGCCTTGGTTTTTTCGCCCTGATGCTTCGCCAGCAAATCCTCGAAGCCCTGGAGATAGCCGACCAGGTCCGATACTTTCGTTTTTCCCGCCTTCAGGCCGTTTTTTGAACTTATGACCAACGCCCGCAATTCGGGATCAATCATTTTTGCGACTAGCTTGCCATCCGCCGTTCGGAAATCGGGATCGTCAGCAAGATTAGTTTGCGCCTGCAGTGTGCAAGCCAAAGCCAGGCCGACGAGGGAAAAAAATGCTTTCACAATCTGTCTTTGAGCGCCTTCTCGATCCTCGCCAGGACGCGTTCTTTGCCGAGGACCTGGAGCAGGTGATAGAGGCTGGGGCCGGAGGTCTTGCCGGTCACGGCCAGGCGGCAGGGATGCACCAGCACGCCGGCTTTCACGCCCAGCGTCTTGGCGGTTTCCTTGAGCGCGGCTTCCAGGCTCTCGGCGTTGAAGGCGGGCGCGTGGGTGAAGGCATCCCGGAGTTTTTCCAAACGGGGTTTGTTCTCGGGCACAAAATCTTTCTGGGCGGCCTCGGCGTCGTAGGCAATGGTGTCGGTGAAATAAAAGCCGGCGTAGGCGGGGAGCTCGCTGAAGGTCTTGAATTTGCCTTTGCAGGTGTCGAGGGCGGCTTTGACGTAGCCGAGCGGAAACTGGTTGGTGTCCACGCCGGCCTTGGCGAAGGTGTGGACGGCGAGTTCGTAAAAGCGGTCGGGGGCGAGTTCGCGGGCGTATTCGCCCTGGAGCCAGGTGAGCTTCTCGTAATCGAACCGGGCGTTGTGCCGGAGGATC
>CAIXPZ010000136.1 GCA_903921455.1 uncultured Verrucomicrobia subdivision 3 bacterium
TCATCACAAACTCCATTCTCTGGTCCATTTTAAGGTTCTCTTTCCAAGGCATTCAAAACGTCTCCCAACGTCCCAGCCCTTTGTAAAGTGTTACCTATGTTTTGAACCATCCACGTTACCTATGTTCTGAACCTGAACCAACCGCGTTGTCTGGTCTGGGCACCCGCTGCGAGTTGGGACAACTTATGGCTCCTACGCACATAATGCTTTATTTACAACATATCTACGTTTTTTGTTGCACTACTTGTTGACTACTGCTAGAATTGGCGCATGAGAAAACAAACATGGCTGAAAACAAAGATTCCGAACCTGTTTTTGCTGAAAGAAACCGGCAACTACTACATGCGCGTCAAACCCAAGGGGGCGGCGCAAAAGCGGGAAAGTCTGCACACGGACAACTTCACCGTTGCGCGTGAACGGCTGCGGCAGCGATTGCTGGAGCTGCAACACGTCAAGGCGACGGGCGCGGGCACCTGGGGTAGTCTAGTGGAACCGTGGGAGCAATGGCTGGAAGGCGAACGCATCAAGGGCGCGATCACGCAAAGCACGATTGACTACAAGCAGTCAATTTTAGACGACGTGAAAAAAAGGACCTGGCCGGGCTGGGTGACGGAACCGCTGGCCGACCTGTCGGAAAAGAATCTGGCGGCCTGGCTGGTGACTTGCCGGAAAAAGTATTGCGCCACGCGGACGAATGGCGCGATCACGATCCTGCGTGAAATGCTGGCGCTGGCCGTGCGGGACAAGCTGCTGGCGCGTGAGCGCGTGGAAGAAGCCCTGCACGGATTAAGCTACTGCCGGGTAGATTACGACTACAAGCGGATGACGCTGCAACTGCCCGAACCGGCAACCGTCGCCGCCTTGCGGATGGAAATTTACCGGCGTTGCCACATGGCGGGCACGAAGGGGGCGTGGCTGTTTGATTTTCTGCTGTTCTCCGGGGTGCGCCGTGAATCCGCGTGCAATGTGCTGCGGGAAGATGTTCACCGCGAGAAGGGCGTTTTATACGTCAGGAAAGCCAAGCGGGGCGCGTATAGCGTGCCACTGTTCCCGGAGCTGTTGGAGCTGATTGATAGAATTGAAAAGCAGAGTCCGGGCAAACCGACCGACCGTTTGCTGCCGACAAATTCCGTGCTCAAGCTGATTGGCACGGCCTGCCAGACACTCAAGATTGCGCGCCTGAATCATCATTCGCTGCGGCACATATTCGCCACGCGCTGCATCGAGGCGGGCGTGGACATTCCGACGGTGGCAAGCTGGCTCGGCCATCGGGACGGCGGCAAAACCGCCATGAAGGTTTACGGGCATCTGCGGCAGGAACATTCCCAGGCACTGGCCAAGACGATGCAATTTTTACCGGCGCAACCCGGCACGAATCCCAAAAAAGAATTGAGCGTTGAAAAAAACTGAAACGGCGGGCGCGCTCACGGCCAAAAAGTTTCCTGCGCTGGCGCGGGCGACAAATTCCAAAGCGCGATCCGAAGCTGGCGCACGGATTTTGTCTGCCCGGCGACACACTCCGAAAATTTCGCCGTGAACATTTCGCAAAGGATGGCGTCGCGCTCCTGCACATGACGGAAACGGTGGTCGGCGCGGGCTTCGCTGAAATCGGAAAACCGCACGACGACGCCAAGCTCGCGCGGCAACAAATTTTCCTGCCGCAACGCGGCCATCAACTTTTTCACCTCGGCCAGACCGAACCGCAACACGCGATCAAAATCAATCACGTCAAACGGAAACGTCCGGCTGCGCGAAATCATCGTGCGCGTTTTCGCCTCTAAAATCAATGGTTCTGTCCACTGCCCATTCGCAAACAGCCAGAGTTTTTGCCCCCAAATTCCGAACCGCTGCCGCAGCAGCATCGAGGGCAGCGCGGCCACGTCGCCGAACGTCCGCGCGCCCAAACCGGCCAATGCACTTGCGCGATTCTCCGCGATGCCGGATAACTCGCGGAGATCACGCGACGCCAAAAACTCCTTTTCCGTTCCTGCGCTCACCTCCAAAAACCCCGGCTTCGCCACGTCAGTTAAAATTTTTGCGAGCCAGCGCGAATCGGCCAAACCGCCCGACAACTGCAAGCCAACCTCGCGCGAAACCGTCGCGCTCAACTCGCGCCAGCGCGCCGCGCCGTCGGCCTCGGCGGAAAAATCCATGAACCCTTCATCAATCGAAACCGGCAAAACCAGCGGTGAAAATCCACGCAACACCTTGAACATCCGCGCCGAAATAATTTTGTAATCGTCCACCCGCGCGGGGCGGCAAACCAACTCGGCGCATAGTCGCCGCGCGATGAAACAGGCGATGCCCGACTTGATGCCGAACTGTTTCGCGCGGCGGTTCGCCGACAAAACAAAACCATCGCCCCGGCGACCGCCGGAAACAATCAACGCGCGTCCGCGCAACATCGGCGAAAGAATTTCCTCGCAAGATGAGAAAAAGTTATCAGCATCGAAATGCAAAATGCGGCTCGCGGTTTTCATCCGAGGTTCGCCGGCAAATAAATGGTGGTCACGGTGGCCGCCGTTGAAACGTGAAATTCAACTCCGTTTCCCGACTGGAAAACCGACAGGAATTTTTTCCCGCCGCGTCCCGAAAAATCGCTCGCCACGCTAAACTCGCCGCACACATGGGCATCAATCGCGCGGCAAATTTCGTCCACGGAAAGCGACACCAACGCCGCCGGAGAAATTGAGATTTCGCCCAAAAGAAATTTTTGTTGTTCGCGGAAAATCATAACAACCTCCTTGATTCACGGGCTGTTTTTGAAACCGACGAAGGCCGGACACTCGCCGGTGCCGCCGCTTCACCTGAACTTTTTTTCGTTTTCATTTTTTTTGAAACCGCTGACCGTCACCCTGCCGTCTGCCGCTCGCTTCGCCGGATCGGGAGACAGCGGGACGTGCGCGAAAGCGCATTCAACGAAAGGGCGGAAGCGGAAAGCGTGACAGTGGCGAAAGGGGGAATGGGGCGACGCTGGCGCGGTTTTCGCTCCCCGCCCCTAATCTCGTCCCGGTGTCGGACGGGCGAGCGGCAGACGGTGGGGTGACGGCGGGCGAGAACTGGATGAAAAAAGAAAAACTAACTTCTCTGCCCCCGGCAGGGCCGTGTTTTTAACTCTCACGGAGTCTGCGAAAATTTACATGGCCGGGACGCCCTGGCTTTTCCCGGCTGTGAAAATTTCCGCAGTCTCCGTCCAATCAGTTCGGAGGAGCAACGAAACTTTGCTGACGGAATGGAGCGACGGGTGGGGCGAGCGCAGCGGTGGCGGAGCCGGTCGCGTGGGGACTTGGGGCAAGCCAGTCTTCCGGCTTGCGGGTCTGTCCGCTGGCCGGAAGTCTGGCGCGGGGGCGGGTGGATTTTACGCGACGGGCGAGCACACAAGCGGAGTCGAGTCCCAACCGGCGCGGAGTGGAGTCAGTGAAGTTTGGTTGCGACTTTTTTGCCGTGTCCAAAAGTTGTCACGAATAATGGACAATTAACTGAAAATGGCAATTGCCAGCGGCGCGCGAACACAGGGAATTAAAAACGGACGGAAGAAAAGTTAAAATTGGAAAACAGGCCGTAAATAAAGGTCAAAATGCGGCTGGAAAGGGACAAGGCAGAAATAAAATCCGGGAAGTTTCCCCGTCAGCAACAGAACGCGCGAAAATTGGAATAATAATTGCTGTTTTTCGACAACTGAAAATACCAAGCTTCTAAACTGACAAAACATTGTGAAAACCCTCAACTTATCCAACATCATCCAAGACGCATTGGCAGACTTAAAAACCTACGGGGAAATAGACGGCAAAAGAATTGCCCCGCTGACAAAATATCTGAACACCATAGCCCCGTGTTTCGGGGGTAAAAAAATAATCTGGACGGAATACAACCTGAACGAGTTAAAAAATCTGGCGGCCGGGAATAAAAAAAACGCGTCGCTGAATCTAAAGGATGGGAGTTCGTGCGACGTTTGCAAAGACGAGAAGGCGTTTTTACATTTAACCATGACATTCATTGTCCACAGCCCGGTTGAAGAAGTTCAAACGGCAATAACGATGCGATCAAAGGCGGCGGGATATACGAACGCGACATTGCTTGAATAAGGCAGCCGTGAAATATCGGAAGCCAGCGGCAATTAAATACGGATAACGGACAGCAAGAAATCAATTTATGAACGAGCCACAGACAAACTATTGGGATGCGTGCATCGCGTCGTTGCCGCCGGTAAAACGCGCGGCGGCAGAGCAAGCCTATCAGGAAATCGCCGGGGACGGCGGGGACGGACAATCTTCAAAACTGTTCCTCCTGCTGGAAGCGCACGCGGTTCACAATAATAAAATTCTGGAGCGGATGACGGAAGCCGGCGAGCAGGTGGCGGCACGAATGGGCGACGCCGGGGCGTCCGGCGCAACCGACCCGGTAATGAACCAAAAGGGATTGGAAAATTTGCTGACCGCCGTTCAGGCGGTGGATGTCCGGCAGCCGGTCAAGGAACTGAAAGAGAAAACGGGCGTGGCGGTCATGGAATTGAAACGGCTGAACACGCAAATTTCGCATCTGCGCAATTTTCGCGTGGGCATGGCGGTGTTCCTGATGATCCTCACGGTGATTGCCACGCTGGCCGTTGTCTGGCTGCTGAACCGGGAAACGATACACACCGTCATGGAATTGAAACGAAACGGGCTGGCAATGAATACTTATGAGGAGACAGGCCATTTGCGGATATTTATTGAAGGGACTGGCGGCAAAGCCGCAATGATCAATAACGAGGGACAGATTCAAGGCGTGGCTGCGGAATTTCCCCTGAAATGAACCGCGTCCTTGAATTTGTCGAACGGGTTTTCTGGGGTGCTCCTGATGCCGAGAAGAAAACGCCGTTGCTGGTTTTTTCCAACGGCGGCACCTTTAACGTGGGCGACGCCTTTGAAAGTGTCCTGTTCATCGGCTCGTCGGGATCGGGGAAGACCTCGGCGGCGGCGACTTATTACCGCGCGCTGCTGATGGGTCAGTTTGGCGGGTTGGTGCTGTGCGTGAAGGGAAACCAGGTGGAAAAATTCGTCGCGCTTTGCCGGGAATGCGGGCGCGAAAGCGATGTGATTCTTTTGGGCGTCAACGGTGGACACCGGTTCAATCCGCTGGCGGGGGCGAGCCTCACCGAGGCGACTTCTGTGCTGGTGGAACTGGCCGACGTGTTGCGTCGGCAGACCAGTAAGGCGGAAGATGCCTTTTTTCGGCAGCAATGCGAAATCACAGTGCATCGGCTGCTCACCCTTTGCTGGTCACATTATGGGCGACTGGACATATCCGATGTGGCCCAAATGTTCAAGGGGCGGGCGACCGATTTGAACCGGCTGGCCGACCCGGGCTGGCGGCAAAACAACGTCATGGCTGAGGCATTGGATAAGGCGCGGACAAGTCCAGACGAGGATGTGCAGCGGGCGGTCGAGTATTTCGAGCAGGATTTTCCCACGCATGGCGACCGGCTGCAAGGCTCGCTGGCGGCGACGGTCAACGGCGTGCTGGACAATCTGGCCAGCCGGAAAATGAAGGCGCTTTTCAGCGGAGAATCCACCTTCACCATGCGTGATTTGTTCTTTGGCGGAAAAATCTGCGTGCTGGCGGTGCCGGTGCTGGGGGACGAAGGGTTGATGACCGATCCGACGGACGGGAAAATTGCCAACGGACTGATGCAATTTTGCTTCTGCCGCGCTGCCGCCAAGGCCCAACACGAAAACAACGTGTTTCTGATCTCGGATGAATGCCAGGAAACCCTTTCCGCCGAGTTGCGGAGCAAGCTCAGCGTGCTGCGGGATTACCGGGTGGCGACGGTGCTGCTGACGCAAGACCTGCCAACTATTGACGCGGTGCTGAACGAGAACGAGCGGGAAGCCATTTTTGCCAAATGCGCCACCAAAGTTTTCCTGCGGCAGGGGCATGGCAAAACCCGCGAATGGATCGCTGGGGAAATCGGCAAATACATGGGTGAGCAAACCAGCCACACCACCAACCGGAGCGACGGGAAAACCAGCCAGAGCCATTCGACGCAACCGGCGGAGTTATGGCGGGTGCGCCCGGAAAGTTTTGCCACGCTCAAGAACGGCAAAGAGGAAAATGATTGTATCGTTGAGTCGGTGGTTTTATTTAACGGGAACCGGTCGAAGGAAAGATGGCATCAGGAGAAACCTGGAAAAAAAGGCACGGTGAAAATCGCCTGAAAACCGGGCTGGCGGCGGGGCGGAAATTTCAACCGCGCGCCCGGTGCTGAAAAGGGCGAAAACGGAGCGCATCGCCGCCGCCCGTTCGGCGGGCAGTTTTCCAACTCGTTCCATCGCTTCGACATATTGCGTCTCTTAAAAAACTGACTTTTAGAATTAGTATAATTAAATTGGTAAAACCCGCGCCGTTTTGACCGGGCCGGGCTGGGCCAATCCGGGCGCGAAAATTGGTATAACGAAATTGGAAAAATTCAAAAAATGCCGCCATGTTCACGATGGCCAAAATCCGCGACGGCTCGACCTATCTGGGGCAGCACCTTGTCCACAGCGATTACTACTCCGAAAACGAGCGGGTGGTCGGCCAGTGGACGGGCCAGGCGGCGGGTCGCCTCGGTCTGGCGGGACGGGACATCAAGGCGGACGACGCGGCCTTTGAACACCTGCGCCGGAACCGACTGCCGGACGGCTCCGGGCGGCTGACGCCCCGCGATGCCGAGAACCGGATTTGCTATCTGGACTTTCAGGTGTCGGCGCAAAAAAGCGTCTCTATAATGGCACTGACGGTCGGCGATGAGCGGCTGATTGCCGGGCATCGCCGGGCAGCGGCCAAAGGCTATGCCGAACTGGAGCGGTTTGCCGCCTGCCAGAACAACACCCATTGGGAGCGTCAAAACCGGCTTACCGGCAATCTGTGCGCCGCCCGTTTCAGCCATACGGCCAGCCGGGCGCTCGACCCGCAGTTGCATGACCACTTTGTCACCGCCAACGCCACCTTTGACGCCGCCAGCGGCGAATGGCGGGCCTTGACCGAACGGGAAATGCTGTCCGCCATCCGCTACGCCGGGAAAACGTATCAGAACGAGCTGGCGGTGGAATGCCGCCAGCTCGGCTATGAACTGGATGAAATCCGCGACGGCAAGGGGGCGATTACCGGCTTTGAAATCCGGGGTGTGCCGGAAGCGGTGCGGCAGCGGTTTTCCAAGCGGCGCAAGGAAGTCGAGGCGGGCATCGCCAAGTTTGAAAAGGAGCATGGCCGCGCGCCGACGGTGGGCGAAATCCATGTCATCACCACGGAAACCCGTTCCGCGAAACTGGCGGAAGCCAGCACGGAGCAGGTCGGGCGCTGGCAGCGGGCGGAGTTGTCGGCGGCGGAACTCCGCCAGTTGGAATCCGTGAAACAGGCGGCGATAAGCCGGACGCAACATGAGGTTGAAATTCCGGGCGGGGAACGGGAAGCCCTGCGGCGGGCGGTCAGCCATTTGTTTGAACGCCGTTCCGTGGTGCCGGAGCATGAAATTTTGGCGGAAGCCCTGAACCAGCAATTAGGCGCGGTGCAACTCGACCGGCTCAAGGCGGTCATGGAGCACGAGCCGCAACTGGTGCGGTTGGCCGAAGGCGGCTCGCTGTCGCGCCCCTGCGCCACGCGCAAGGGGCTGGCCGAGGAAAAATGGGCGGTGCATTTCGTCACGGAAAGCAAGGGGCGGTTTGAACGGCTGGGCGGCGTTGAAAAAATGGACCAGAAACTGTCCGATGAGCAGCGGACGGCGCTGGTCAGGCTGCTGGGCTCGCCGGATCAGGTGATGAGTTTGCGCGGGGCGGCGGGGGTGGGCAAAACCACCGCGCTGGATGAACTGCGGCGGATGCTGGAGCGCAACGGCAAATCCGTTCTGGCGGTGGCGCCAACCACGTCCGCAACGGACGTGTTGCGCAAAGAAGGATTTAAGCAGGCAACCACCGTGGCGGCGTTTCTTGCCCAGGATGGCAAACCGTCGGCGATGCCGCCGGTCTTGCTGGTGGATGAGGCCGGGCTGTTGTCCAACAAACAGGGAACGGCGTTGCTGCGCTGGGCGGAAGCCAATCATGGCCGCGTCATTTTCATTGGCGACACCCGGCAGCATTCGGGTGTCGAGGCCGGCGATTTTCTGCGCGTGCTGGAAAAACATTCGCCGCTGGAACGCGCCGAAATCGGGCAGGTGCGCCGCCAGCAAGGCCGGGCCTACCGCGACGCGGTGCAGACGATGGCGGGCGGGTCGGTGCGGGCGGGCATGGAAAAACTGGACGAGCTGGGCTGGGTGCGGGAAGGCAAAGCAGATTATTTGGCAAACGCGGCGGCGGAATATGTTCAACGGACACGGCCAGACGCGGAGCGGGTGCTGTGCGTGTGTCCGACGTGGGCGGAAAATCACGCGCTCACGGCGGAGATCCGCCAGCGGTTGCGCGCCGATGGCAAATTGGGACAAGGCCGGAATTTCACCGTTCACGACTCGCTTTCGTGGACGGAAATCCAGCGCGAGAATTCTCACAACTACAAATCCGGCCTGCTGGTCACGTTCAACAAAAAGGCCGGCGGCTTTGACAAGGGTTCAACGTGGGAAGTCGTCGCCGCCGATTCCAGCCGCGTGGAACTCCGTAACGGACAGGGCGAGCAGCGGAGCGTGGACGTGAAAAAGACGGCCAAGGCGTTTGATGTGGGGACGGCGCGGGTGCTGGAAATGGCTCCGGGCGATTGGGTGCTGCTGCGGGACAACGACCGTAAGGCGGGGTTGGTGAATGGAAAAGTGCATCAGGTAAAATCCATCGCGGGCGACGTGCTGCATCTGGCGGACGGGTCGGCGCTGGACACGCGCCGGTTTAGCCGGTTCCTGCATGGCTACGCCATCACCAGCCATAAGGCGCAAGGGTTGACCGCCGCTCATGTGGTGGTTGCGGCGTCCAGGCTGGACGCCAAAGCCGCTTATGTGGCTTGCAGCCGGGGCAAGTTGTCCTGCACCATTCACACGCCGGACAAACCGGCGTTGCTGCGGAGTTTTCCGGCCGGCGACCGGCTGGCCGCGCTGGATCGTTTGCCGCCGGTGCTTGAATCCCCCGCCGTTTCTAACCGGCTTGCCGCGTTTCAATCCGTCGCCAAGATGAAAATACAGGAATTTGAGGAACGGCTTTCATTGAGCCTGGCTGCGTGGCAACTGCCGGTTTGCCGGCAGGTGCTGCACTGGCTCAAGCAATTAATGCCCTCGGAAAAAGAACCACCAACCAAAGAACAGGAAATCACATGAACGAAACAGCCTATCAATTATTTGCCGGCAACGAGGGCGGATTCCTCACCGTGGAATTGCCGGACGGCAAAACCGCGCTGCCTTACATCGCACTGCGCGAAATCAAACATCATCCCAAGCCGGAGCGCATCGTCTTGGAATTCGCCGACAAAAACATCGAGGTGCATGGCGCAAAACTAACCGAGCTTTTTGAACTCCTTGCCACCATGAAGGTGAAAAAGATTGCCACCGGTGAAACCAAAAGCGGGTGCAAAATTGCTAGCATCAAGCTGCTGGAAGGATGATGTTTTTCAGCGCGCCCATTCCAAAAGATACTTGCACAGATGTCTTTTGGCGTTACATTTCCTTGGCAACAATAAAGCAACCATGACGACCATCAATCACAATGCCAAGACGGCGAATCTCAAGCAGGAGGTTCGTCAGATTCAGGAAGCCGCAAAAAAAGTGGCGCGTTCCAAGGAATCCGCGATTCGATTTTTGCAATCCACAGGTATGCACTCCGCAACCGGCCAACTTAAACCACAGTTCCGCTGATGGTTTCCCGATCCTTCGTCCTTGGCTACCACGGCTGCGACGCTGAAGTCGCGCGAAAAATAGTTTCTGGCGACGAACAACTTTTTGTCAGTAAAAACGAATACGACTGGCTGGGCAGCGGACAATACTTTTGGGAAGACAGTTATTCCCGCGCTTTGCGCTGGGCCAAAGACGAGGAAGCCAAAAAGAGTGGCAAGGTAAAAAAGGCCGCCGTGCTGGGGGCCATCATAGATTTAGGAAACTGCCTGAACTTGATTGATGCCGAGCATTTGGATCTGGTCATAGCCGCCCACACTGCCTATCTGGAAATTTGTCAGGCATCCGGTGATGCGCCCGCGAAAAACAAGGGCAAAGACCTGCGCGAACGATACCTCGACAAGGCCGTGTTTGAAACGCTGCACCTGCTCCGTGAGCAGGATGGCAAAGCCCATTTTGACACCGTTCGCGCCTTCTTTGTCGAAGGCCACGAGCTTTATGCCACCGCCGGGCTGCGCTCGTTGGATCACATTCAGATTTGCGTCCGCAATCCGCGCAGCATCATCGGCTATTTTCTGCCACGAGAAATTTGAAACCAAGGCAGTTTGCCCGGTTCAACGGAGCAAGGTCGGTATTGCGGCGTAAGCCTCACGCCAGCGACCTTCTTGACAGAGCAACTGCGGAGGTTCCGGGACGGAATCCACAAACCTCAACTGTTTTTTGTAGCAACCGGGTGTTTCAATTCTTTTTCCTCTTTTTGAAGAATATCGATTTGCTTGATGACCGCGTTTGTAGTTCCTTTCGACAACTTCCCGCCAATGCAAATTGTTTTGACTTGTTTCTGCTGAATGGCTTTCACAAGGGGCAAAAGATTTGAACCCGCAATGACCACGTCATAGTTGGGGTAAATCATATGAAGCAAGGCGTCTTCCACGGCGTTCCAATCGCCGGGTGTCAATTTGACAAATAAAAGTCTTGAATATGGCAACAGAAAGTTTCCCAAACCACCGGCTTCAAACCGAATGAAACTATTTTGCTTGGCGGTTTCGTAACAAGTTTTGTTTTCACTGCTCATTTAATTTTGGAAATTCAGTGTTTTTGTGCCTACAACCGAGATTAAAGCAAGGGCTTTTAGGTGGCAAACCAAATGGAGTAGGCGAATTTCTTTTACCTCCTGACCCGCGTTGCTTAAAGTCAGGTCATGGGTTCACTTTATCTTCACGCATTATCCTCCGACCAACGGAAGGAGCTGGAAAAACGCCTGCACGAAACGCAAAAGGGCAAATGCTTCATTTGCGAGAAGCCGATTGACATGGTGCTCCATGCCGACGCAATTGACATTGACCATGTCGAACCGATCAAAGTTGGCGGCAAAGACGATCCAAGCAATTTCGCCCTGACGCACGCATCTTGCAACCGCTCAAAACAGGCAAGCGATTTACGGGTTGCCCGCGTCCTCGCCCGCTTTCTCGCAATTCGGGACGACGTAGCCAGCGCAAACAGAAGCCCAAATCTCGGCGATGTTTTACAACATTACAAAGGCGCGGCATTTGAACTGCCGATGCGGGTTGAAAACGGTTCGGTGTGCTACACGCTGCCCGATATGCAGCGGAACGATGTTGCCCGTGTCCCCCTTTACCGCGACGAATTGAGCGATTTGCAGTATTTCTTTGTGAAGCTGCCAATTGAATATCTTTTTCACGATGACCGCATCAACCCTCGCGCCGTTGGCGGCAGTCTGAATGGTCTAATCGAGGAATTTCATAAAAAACGCCCGCAGCTTCAAGTTTGCCTGGCGTGGGCTGAATTAAAACCGGGCGAATCTAAAACCAAAATTCTGGTCTTTGACGGCCAGCACAAGGCAACCGCCCAGGTGCTGCTTGGCGTCCGGGAAATTCCCATAAGAATTTTCCTGAATCCCAATCTCGACATTTTGCTGACGGCAAACACGAATGCCGGCACGACGCTGCGGCAAATTGCATTCGACAAATCTGTGCAACGTCACCTCGGCAGCGCTCTATTCCTTGACCGCCTTGAAAGATACCGAAAAGACCGTGGCCTATCGCCCGACGCGGAAAACTTCTCGGAACGCGACTTGGTAAATCACTTCAAAGGTGAATGGCGGGAAATGCGCCGCTACATTTTGGATGCCGTCCGCGACGCCATCACGCACCACCCCGACAACAAGCTCAAGGATTACATTGAATTTGGCGGCAAAGGGAAAGAACGACCGCTCTCGTATAGTTCCGTTGAAAAAACTTTTTACTCGTTTTTCATTTATGGGGATGCCTTGGAAACGCCACTAAACCACATGATGGAAGAAAGCGAAAATCCGCGTGAGTTGGAAAAAGAACAAATCCAAAAACTCATGAACTTGGTCGCGGAGCGGGTTTATGCCGGAAAGTATGATCCGGCAATCGGCACTGCTCGTGTCGAAAGCCAAATCCAAAAAGGGACAGACATTCCAGAAGGTCATCTGTGCGCATACCGGTTAAGTCGGGAGGAAATTCTTTACGCTTGGTTGCGTCTGGTTCGGCAAATTGTTCAAAATTACTTCATCACCGTGGGCAAACCCATCCTTGAAGACAAACTTTTTCAATACCGTTTCCCCGAACCACTCTGGGACAGCATCGAGAATTTTTTAACAAGCCTGACCAAGATGCCGCTTTGGGTTAATCGTGAACTTTCACAGACGGTCTTCGGCGGAAAGCAGAACCCGGAGTATTGGCAGACCATTTTTGAGTCAGGAAAGACTCCGCAAAATCAGCAGATTCTGCCTTGCGGCATCAATCTGATGAAGATGATTCAAGGCTGATGGGGAGCATTCGACATAGAAAAAAAACTGGACGACGGATGACGCGATTCAAACGGTTTTGACGGGCGGAACTGTCTGACCCACAAAACGAGGTATGCGTCTGAGCAACCACGTCATCATGGCGATTGACAACTCACCCGCGGAGGACTTCAGGGACTGCTCAGCCGGAAGACCAGGTTGCAGACCAGTGAAGTGATGGTGATGATGCTGGTGCCATTGACGGTGCTGATGGA
>CAIXPZ010000137.1 GCA_903921455.1 uncultured Verrucomicrobia subdivision 3 bacterium
GGAGAGATGTATTTTTCATCCCCCACAGCACGCAAGCCCGTTGCCCGGCTGTCAATAATGTTGAGTTGAACGCCGCCTCCAGCACGCTCAGTAGTGGCAATTAGCTGTCCACTCCACATTACCGAACGCTCAACATAAATGCTACCGACCGAAGACTGAATGCTCACGGCACACGGATCACAATCGTGTGCCGTTTTTCTACCCATGTGCTCATTCTGGCTGGCTTTTGCGAGGCGGGTCCTACGTGGGACTGGGCGGCATCTGCCACCGGCATTTATTGGGAATGTCGGGCGGGTGCTGAAATCGTTTAGATCCAGTGGTGTCTTTTGTTTAGCTATCAGGTGATTAAAGTCGGACTCCCTGCACCCAACCCTACGTGTTATTCCTATTGCCAAATTTGACCTCCTTGATTGTTTTTGATGCCCACATCGCATTCGGTCACAACATCGCCATCGCCCGCCGAATTTGAATTCGCTCCACTCGTGAAAGAACAGAGACAAATGGATTTAGTCATGTTGGTCCGATGGGCCCGTCAATGCGTGAACGAACACCACACCATGCCGCCGGTCGCAGTGGTGATGCCGCCGGGAAGCGCGCAGACCTCCGCTCATTGCCAGACATAGGTATTGGGCGCCGGTAATCGCGTCAGTAGCATGTAAAGGGTTCAATGATAGGTTGCAAGTGGCAGCATTTAAATGTCTGCGTAAACCTTGTCGTCACTATCCGAACGGAGGGGTGAATTATAATTCAAAACGATTAAACTCATCATTGCGAAAAGCGTTTTGTTCTGTCCCACCTGTGCCGGCAACACTACGCTTTCGTTCAAGCGATTTCCATGAAGCGTTATCCGCTACTTTTTTTCGCCGTGATTCTGCTGGGCGCGCTGCTGGCGCGCGGGGCGGATGCGCCGGCGTTGCCGACGTTGACCACGGTGCGGCAGGTGCGCGAATTGAGCCAGGACGAGGCCGCGCGCGGCTATCCGGTTCGATTGCGCGGCGCGCTCACGTTTCATGATTGGGAAATCAGCTTTTTGCAGGATGCCACCGGCGGTCTTTACGTCAGAAATGCCGATCCTGATGTGCGCGCGGGCACGGAAGTCGAGGTGGAAGGATTTACCGCGCGGGGGCGAACTCTACCGATTGTGACCGGGCCAGGCATTGATGGAGGACGGGCGAAGCTCCGCACCCTCGGTCCGGCGGAATGGCCGCAACCGATGAAGGCAGCAGCCGCGTCGCTGGATGAGGAGGTTTATGATTCGCAGTGGGTCAGTGTCAGCGGCAAAGTGACATCGGTGACCCGGTCGCATGACGGCGTGATGTTGGATCTGCTTTCGGAGGGCGTGCTGGTGCATGCGGCCATTCCGCGGCTGCCGCAAAACTGGGTGCTGCCGGGATATTTGCGCGGACTGCAAATCACCGTGCGCGGCGTGGTTTCGCGCAAGCCGGCGCAATCAAATGGCGTGGCGGAAGCGGCCCGAACGGTGCTTTGTGTGCCGGCTTTGGACTTGGTTGAAATTGCGCCGCAGAGTGTGAACGATTTGTTCAAGCGGCCGCAGGTGAGATACATAGACTTATACAAATTCAGCACTTGGGAAAAACCGCTGGTGAGACTTTACGGCCAGGTGCGGTATGCCCGCCCCGGACTGGGATTCTTTGTCCTTACAACGGGGGAATCGGGAGGCATTGTCTGGGTGCAAACCAGCGCCCCGGGAAAATTGTCGCCGGGGGATTCGGTGGATATGGTCGGCACACTGGATGTCTTTGATGGCCGTCCTTTGCTCTCGGATGCTTATTTCCGTGTTGAAAAGTCGGGCACGCCTTCGGTGCATGAACCGCGCAAGGCCAATGAGGTGAAAGCAAATCCGGTGGCCAACCATGGCGCGCCGATTGTTGTCGAAGGCCGACTCGTTGAGCAGCAGAAAAGCGTGTCCGAGGATTTGCTGGTGCTGGAGGATCAGGGTGTCGTTTTTCTTGCGCGGTTGCAACATGACGGAAGCTATCAACTGCCCGTGCTTGAGCGCGGCATGAGGTTAAAGGTGGCGGGCATGTGCGTGGCCAAACGGATGCCGCTTCCGGAAAACCTGCCGGCAACCTTTGCCTTTCAACTCTGGCTGTCGTCGCCTGCCGACGTGGAAATCCTCCAGCGTCCCTCGTGGTGGACTGTGACGCGAATTTCCATTTTGTGCGCCGTGATTTTGCTTTTGGGTTTGCTTGCCGCCGGCTGGGCAGCGCTGCTGCGTCGGCAAGTCGCACGCCAATCCGCTGTCATCGGCAGCCAGATGGAAAAGCAGGCCATCTCGCAGGAACGCGCCCGCATCGCGCGCGAGCTGCATGATTCGCTAGGACAAGAACTGGTCGGCATAGCGCTGCAATTGGATTCGGCGGCGCTGCGGTTGCATGAAACGCCGGAACACGCTGAGCGGGCATTGAACATGGCGCGGACCATGATTCGCCACAGTCAGGCCGAGACGAAGCGCTCGGTGGCGGATTTGCGCGCGGGCGAATTGGACATCGCTGATCTTCCCACCGCGCTGAATGAGCTGGTGCAACCGCTGGTGGCGACCGCCGGTTCGACGCAGTTGCATCTGAAGGTGGAAGGAACGCCCCGGCGTTTGCAGGGGGTCGTGGAACATCACTTGTTGCGCATCGGCCAGGAGGCGGTGGCCAATGCCGTGCGCCATGGACATGCAGGAAAAATTGACGTGCGGATTAGCTACCGCGAAAACGAGGTCGTCGTCGAGGTCAAGGACAACGGCGGCGGATTTGACACCACCGAGGCGATGGCGGTGGCCTCAAGTCACTTTGGTCTGCTTGGCTTGCGCGAGCGCGCGAACAAGCTTCAGGGCCGTTTGAAAATTGACAGCAAGGTGGGAGCGGGCACGGTCGTTTCCGTGACTGTTCCCCTGAACACCCATTCCACGACATGAAAAACCCCGGCATTCGTTTGTTGGTCGTGGACGATCACTTTTTCGTCCGCATGGGTTTGACCGGTTCGCTCAATGCCGAGCCGGACATCCGCGTGGTGGCGGAGGCGGACAACGGAACGCAGGCGCTGAAAATGTTTCGCGAGCACAAGCCCGACGTGGTCATCTTGGATGGCCGGTTGCCCGGCATGAGCGGCGTGGAAACGCTGACCGCGCTGCGCCGCGAATTTCCGAACGCCCGCGTCCTGATGCTCTCGGTTGATGAAGGCGAGGAGGATGTTTACCGCGCCATGCAGGCGGGCGCGGCGGGCTATCTCCCCAAGTCTTCGCAGTTGCAGGAATTGCTGCGCGCCATCCGCGCCATTCACGCTGGTCAAAATTATCTTCCGCCGGCACTCGCCGCTCGCCTGAAGGAGCGCGGTTCGGGCGCAACGTTGACCGAGCGCGAACGCGAGGTGCTGGAACTGGTCAGCAAGGGCTTGAGCAACCGGGAGGTTGGCAAAACGATTGGCTGTTCCGAAACCACCGCGAAGTGGCATCTGAAAAACATCATGCAAAAGCTGGAAGTCACCGACCGCACGGAAGCCACGCGCGTGGCGGTCGAGCGCGGGATTCTTCACGTCGAATAGGACAACGCCTGTTCCCCCTCCGTTCGGGTAGTTACCGCGTGCTGGCACGGCGGGTAAATTGTTCTAGATGAATGGTCAATCCGAACAAGGCGCGCCGGTATGAGCGCCAGCCGCGCTTCCATAATCCGCCTGCTGGTGGTGGATGATCATTTTTTCGTCCGCATGGGATTGACTGGCTCGCTCAATGCCGAGCCGGATATTCGCGTGGTGGCGGAAGCGGACAATGGCGCAAAAGCCCTCAAGCTGTATCGCCAGCATCGTCCCGATGTCGTGCTGTTGGATGGATTGCTGCCCGGCTTGAGCGGAGAGAAAACATTAGACGCCTTGGTTCGCGAGTTCCCCGACGCGCGGGTCTTGATGCTTTCGAATGATGATTGGGAGGAAGACGGTTTCCGGGCGATGCGCGCTGGCGCGGCGGGTCATCTGCCCAAGACAACGCAGTTGCCGGAATTGCTCCGGGCCATTCGCGCGGTTCACGCCGGCGAGCGGTATCACCCTTCGTTAATTGTCCCACCCAGTCAGAGCGAGGTTTCACTTCAGCCCTAAACCCACGGCTGCGCGAACGTTGCTTAAAATCATTCCCCTCCGTTCGGGTAGTATTTTTCTTGGCGAGGATTCGGTAGGCTTATCCCGTGCAAATGTGTCAATCTAATCCCGTATCCACGAATTCCCGTGTATTAGATCGGCACGTTTCCACCTGTTTGTCATTCGTTACCTTTGCGATTTTGACGGCACTATTCTTGGCGGCAAACAACGTGGGCGCTGCTGAAAACAGCGAAAAATCTGCGGTAAATTTCAATTCGCTTGCGCCGACGCCGCCGATGGGCTGGAACAGTTGGGATTGCCTCGGACTTGATGCCAACGAGGCGCAGGTGAAAGCCGTGGCCGATTACATGGCGGCGCATCTGAAAAAATACGGCTGGCAGTATGTGGTGATTGATGCGGGCTGGTTTCATCCCAAGCAACTGACCACCGGAAAATCGCACACCGTTGATCCGCCGCAGAATCTGGACGGATTTGGTCGCCTGATTCCCGACACTGGAAAATATCCCTCATCCGCCAATGGCGTGGGCTTCAAGGCGTTGGCAGACTATGTGCATTGCAAGGGATTGAAGTTCGGCATCCACATCATGCGCGGCATACCATGGAATGCCGTCGCCAACAAAACGCCCATCAAAGGCACAAGTTATTTTGCTCCAGACGTGGCCAATCTCAAGGATGTCTGCAACTGGTCGCCCATCATGAAGGGAGTGGACATGAGCAAGCCCGGTGCGCAGGCGTATTACGATTCCGTGTTTGATCTTTACGCGGAGTGGGGCGTTGATTTTGTGAAGGTGGACGACATGCCGCTGCCGGCGCACGCGGCGGAAATTGAGGCCGTCCATCAGGCCATTCTCAATTCCAAAACGCCGATCGTGTTCAGCCTCTCTTCCAACGTGACGCCGCTGAACCAGAAAAATTATCTAGCCCAAGCCGCCCACATGTGGCGCATCTCAAACGATTTTTGGGACGATTGGAAATGGCTCAAGCAGCAGTTTGACATTTGTCGCCAATGGGATTCTCCGCGCCCGCCCGGTCGCTGGCCGGACGCCGACATGCTTCCCATCGGTAAGCTGCGCAAGACCGGCGGCGATGCGTGGATTGCTTCACAACTTGGCAGCACGATAGACAAAGTCACCGATGAGTATTCCCGCTTCACCGACCCCGAAAAATACACGCTGATGACGCTGTGGTGCATTTTCAATTCGCCGTTGATGCTCGGCGGTTATCTGCCGGAAAACGACGCCATCACCGTCAAGCTCATCACCAACGATGAGGTCATTGCGGTGGATCAAAAAAGCGTGAACAACCACGAAGTCCGTAACCGCGACGGTATTGTCATCTGGACGGCCGACCAGCCGGGAACGCAGGCGAAGTATGTGGCGATTTTCAACCTCAACGATGTGCGTTCGGAAAACGTGAGTCTTCCGTGGAAAGAAATCGGCTTGTCGGGAAAATTAAAAGTTCGCGACTTGTGGCCGAAGAAGAATTTAGGGAAATTTGACAAAACATTCACCGCCAAAATTGAACCTCACGGCTGTGTCCTGGTGAAAATCGGCGGATGAGGAATGAACAGTTTATGACTTTGATCAAAGGCAAGACGAGAAGTAGCGCGGAGCGCCCGCAACCGGCGAGACGCTGGTTGGGCGTGGTCTTGGTATGCCTCGCCTGTTTCTGCGAAAATGTTTTCGCTGACGATTCGCGGGTCGTTGTAAAACCGCCGGTGACCAGTGAACTCCTCGCCAATCCCGGCATGGGCTGGGAGACGTTTCATCGCACCAGCAAGGCGGACAAAAACCTGCCGGCGTGGATTCCCTCGACGGTCTGTTATTACCGGTGGAGCTGGAGCGACCTCGAACCGCAGCCCGGAAAACTCAACACGGAGTTCGTGGACAAGGCTTTGAAGGAAGCACACGCTGCGGGACAGAAAGTGGCGTTCCGGCTCAAGGGCTTTTCCCCCAATATCGGTCGCTCCTACAACCCGACCTGGCTCAAGCAAGCCGGTGGCCGCGAACTCATGGTGGATTACAACGGTGGCGCGGCAGTGCTCCCCATTCCCGATTACGACGACCCCGTCACGCTCAATTTTCAACTCGATTTAATCAAGCAACTCGGCGAGCGCTACGACGGCCATCCCGACTTGGATCACGTTGATCTCGGCTCGGTCGGCTGGTGGGGCGAGTGGCACATGACGCGTTCCAAGCTCGGCAAGATGCCAGCTCCGGAAAATTGTCAGAAGGTGATCAACGCCTATCTGGCCGCCTTCAAGAAAACGCCGCTCTTGATGCTCGTTGGCGCGAAAGAATTCACCACCTACGCCACGCAGCATGGCGCGGGGTGGCGGGCGGATTCGTTGGGCGATTTGGGGACTTTCGATCCCAAGTGGAATCACATGCGCAACGCCTATCCGGTTTTGATTCCCGAAGCGAAAGTGCAAGACGTATGGAAGACTGCGCCGATTGCCTTCGAGCCGCCGGCGGAAGTTTCCGAATTTGTGGAAAAGAAATGGCCGCTGCGCTGGATTTTTAACTATGGCCTCGCGCTGCACGGCAGTTATCTCAATGGCAAATCCGGGAAACTGCCCGCTGACAAAAACTTTCAGGAAGAGCTGACGCGTTTCCTGCGGCGGCTCGGTTACCGGCTTGTGCTAAATGAACTGACGCATCCGGCGCAAGCCAAGGCCGGAAGCAATTTCAACATTTCAACCAAGTGGCAAAACGTCGGTTCAGCGCCATGCTATCAGCCGTATCGCGTCGCATATCGGCTGACGAACACGAGCGGCTATCGCCGAGTGATTGTCAGTTCCACAACCGTGAACCGCTGGCTGCCCGGTTCAATTGAATTGTTCACCCCGGAATTTTTCAAAATGCCGAAAGACCTGCCGCCCGGGTCGGTCAACGAAATCACCGACAGCATCAGCCTGCCCGCCGATTTGCCGCCGGGGGACTACACGTTTTCATTTGCTGTGGTCGGTGCGACCACCGAAGAACCAGTGATCAAACTTGGGATTGCTGGCCGGAATCGGGATGGTTGGTATCCCTTGAGCAAGGTGACGGTTGTTTCCTAACATTCAAAAAGCCATGTCATTTAACAACGTGAAGTTAATGAATGGCAGTCGCCCTGCGTTACGTGGTTTCATCCTGTCCGTTCTCAGCGTGTTCAGCTATGCGCAATTGTCGATTGCCGCGTCGTTCGCGAAGTGGACGACGAATGAACTGACGCTGAACAATGGATTGGTGGTGCGCTCAATCAAACTGCCATCCTCAATGAGCAATTTTCTGACGAAGTCCTATCAGCCGGTGGCGGGCGAGTTTAAGTATTTTCTGCCGACGAACACCGACTTTCAGTTCGAAATCAACAGCGCGATTTACTCCGGCAAGAGTGATTGGAGTTTGGTGGCGGTGACAACAATTGCCGACTCACACGGCGGCGATGGCGCGGCGGTCACTTTGTTGAGCTCGGACAAAAAAATCGAAGTCACGGCACGGTTTCTCCTCTACCCGGATTCGCCCGTGATCCGCAAAAGTCTTGCGATCAAAAATCTCGGCGAAGCAGAAGCGGCCTTGGAATCCGTGGACGTGGAGAAATTCCAGGTCACGGCGTATCACGCGACGACGTTCAGTTGGATTTGCAGCGATTACGGGCGGCGGCGTTCCATCGGGCCGTTCGAGGGCGGGATGCAGGACGCGCTGGTGATCGTGCATAATCCCGATTGGGAATCGGGCATCGTCATCGGCAACGAAGCGGCGGGCGTGGAGAAGCACACTTCCGTGTTTTGGGATGGCCCGACGATTTGCAGCGGCCTGACGCACAAGGACGCGCGTTTCCCGTTTCGCAAATGGCTCAAGCCCGGCGAGTCCTTCGAGACACCGCCGGTGTTCACCATGGTTTACAACGGCCACAAAGATCCTGATGGAATCCTGAACACGGATGTTCCGGATTTTGTCCGCCGGCATCTGGGCATCCGGCTCTCAGAATTGAAGGAGAAACCCACATTCGTTTACAACACATGGAATCCATTCGGGAAAAATATCAACGAGCAACTCATCATGGAACTCGCCAAGGCCGCAGCGGCGGCGGGCATGAAGGAATTTGTGATTGATGACGGCTGGCAGGATAGCTACGGCGATTGGGGCGTGGATAAGAAGAAATTTCCCCACGGGCTGAAACCGGTTTTTGATTACATCAAGTCGCTGGGCATGAAGCCCGGCTTGTGGGTGAGCGTCGGTTCGGCCACGCCGGACAGCCGGGTTTTCCAGCAACATCCGGAATGGTTTGTCCGGGATCAGGCCGGCGACCGGACCTCCGTGCATGGCGAAGCGGAAAAATTCACCGCCTGTTTCAGCACGGACTGGAAGGACTACATCGGTGGCGTCTTGAAACGGTTGGTGGCGGAAAATGGACTGGAATATCTGAAGCTGGATTTTGCCGTGGTGGCCAGTCCCTACGTGTTCGATCCCGCCAAATCGGGTTGTTACGCGACCAATCATCCTGGCCACAAGGACCACGCCGAGTCGCTGTATGTGAATTACGAGCCGATGTGGAAGCTGTTTGACGAACTGCATGAATTGAAGCCGGGGCTGTTCATTGATTGCACCTTCGAGACGATGGGGGGATTGCAGTTGATTGATTATGCGATGTTGAAACATGCCGAGGGCAACTGGCTCGCAAATTATTACGCGCCGAATGAGAAGGTGGATTTGCGTGTTCGGAACATGGCGTGGTGGCGTTCGCCCGCCATGCCCTCCACCGCGCTGGTGATCGGCAATCCCAAAATGGAAGACCCCGGTTGGGAAACGCACATAAAGTCTTTGGCGGGTGCGTTGCCCATCATGCTCGGCGATCCGCGCAAGTTGTCACCGTCCGACCTCAAGAAATACCGCTGCTACTCCGACTGGTTGCAGTCCATGGCAACCAAGCATGACATCATGAGCTATCGGCAGGATTTGCCCGGATTCGGCGAGCCGAAGGAAGGGAGTTGGGACGGTTTTCAGCGAATCAACACCGACACCAAACAAGGCGGCATTATCGGCGTGTTTCGCCAGGGCGCACTCGAAACGAAACGCATCGTCAGCATCAATTACCTCGACCCCGCGAAAACCTATCATGTGAAAGCGATGGACGGAAAAGTTGTTTACACGGGAACTGGCCGCGAACTTGCGACCAAAGGTTTTGCAGTTGAACTGGCGGATTTGTATGCCGGAAAATTATTTGAAGTCTGCCTCCGTTGATGACTGGTAAAAAAATGAAATCTATTTTTAACGCAATGCGGTGGTCCTGTGTTTTGCTGGGATGCCTCGTGGGCCTCGGCGAAATGGCCGTGGCAGAAAACAATGTCGTCGTGGTGAAGCCACCGCCAACCGACGAGTTGCTCGCCAATCCTGGCATGGGCTGGCAGACGTTTCACGGTCTCACCAGCAAGACGGACACGACTCTGCCGCGCTGGATTCCTTCCACCGTCATGTATATCCGCTGGGGCTGGATTGATCTCGAACCGCAACCGGGAAAACTGAATACCGAACTGATGGATAAGACGCTGAAGGAAGCGCACGACGCCGGGCAGAAGCTGGCGTTTCGCGTCAAGACTTGCTCGCCCAATCTGGATATGCCGAATGGCCCGAGCAAAACCGTTCGCTTCCATCCCCTGTGGCTCAAGGAAGCCGGTGGTTGCGAAATTTTGGTGGATTACAACGGCAGCGCGCCGGTGATTCCCATTCCCGATCTGGACGATCCCGCCACCTTGAAGCTTCATCTCGACCTCATCAAGCGTCTGGGCGAGCGTTACGACGGTCATCCCGACCTAGATCACGTTGACATCGGTTCGATTGGCTGGTGGGGCGAGTGGCATTATTCCCGGTCCAAACTGGCCAAGATGCCGAGCCTGGAAAATCGCCAGAAGGTCGTGGATGCCTATCTGGCCGCGTTCAAGAAGACGCCTCTGATCATGTTGCTCAACGCCAAGGAATGTACGACCTACGCGGCGCAGCATGGCGCGGGCTGGCGGATTGATTCACTCGGCGATCTCGGCACGTTTTCGCCCACGGACAACCACATGCGCAACAAATACCCGGATTGGTTTGTGCAGACCAAGGTGCAGGATGTTTGGAAAACCGCACCAATTGCCTTCGAGCCGCCAGCGGATGTTGCCGAATTCGTCGAGAAGAAATGGCCGCTGCGCTGGATTTTCAACTACGGGCTGGCGCTGCACGGCAGTCAATTCAACGGCAAGTCGGGCAAGCTACCAAGTGACAAAAATTTTCGGGCCGAGTTGGAGCGTTTTCTGCGTCGCCTCGGCTACCGTCTGGTTTTGGACGAACTGACTCACCCCGCGCAGGCCAAAGCTGGAGGCAAGCTGGATCTCTCGATGAAATGGCAGAACATCGGCTGCGCGCCGTGTTATCAGCCGTATCGCGTGGCGTATCGGCTGACGGACAAGCAGGGTTATCAAAAAGTCTTTGTCAGCCCGGTGACGGTGAATCACTGGCTGCCTGGTTCGATTGAATTGTTCACGGAAGAATTTTTTGAAGAACCAAAAGATTTGCCGCCCGGGCCGGTGAACGAGATCACCGACAGCATCAATCTACCCAGCGACCTGCCGCCGGGCGACTACACGTTGTCCGTCGGCGTGATTGGCGTGAGCACGGAGCAGCCGGTCGTGCGGCTTGGAATCAAAGGCCGGGCCAAGGACGGTTGGTATCCGTTGAGCAAAGTGAACATCGCTCCGTAACTGAAAATGAAACCGCTGCAATCAACGCAACTCCATCCATCACTTCCAATGAAAAAAATCGCCCTTCTCATCACCTTCAGCCTGCTGCTGGCTTCGCCGCTGCGGGCGGAACTCAAGATGTCCGCCATCTTCGGCGACCACATGGTGCTGCAACAAAAGCAGTCCAATCCCATTTGGGGCTGGGACACGCCCGGCACGGAAGTCACCGTATCCTTCGCGGGTCAAACTCTGTCCACGAAAGCCGGCAGCGACGGTAAGTGGACGGTGAAACTCGCACCGTTGTCCGCCAACGCCACGCCGCA
>CAIXPZ010000138.1 GCA_903921455.1 uncultured Verrucomicrobia subdivision 3 bacterium
CGCAAAGTGAAAATCCTCGTCGCCAATATCGGTTCGACCTCGCTCAAGTGGCGGTTGTTCGACTGCTCGAACAACGCCGAGCGCCTTTTGCACAAAGGCGGTTTTGAGCGCGTGACCGATTATCCGAAGGCGATTGAGGATTGCCTCGCCGAACTGAAACAGGCCAACGCCATCGCCAGCGAAAGCGAATTGAGCGCCGTCGGTTTCAAGACCGTCATCGCCAAAAACGTGACCGGCTGCGTGCGCTTGGATGAGCGCGTGCTCCAGGCGATGACCGATTACAATGGCCTCGCGCCCGCGCACAATCCGCCTTACATCACCGGCATCAAACTGTTCGCGCAGCGCATGCCCGGCGTGCCGCTGATCGGATTGTTCGAAACGGCGTTTCATCAATTCGCGCCGGAAGCCTCGCAGCGCTATGCGGTGCCACAAGCGTGGCTGGACATCGGCGTGCGCCGTTGGGGATTTCATGGCGCGAGCCACAAGTTCATCGCCGAGCGCTCGGCGGAATTGCTCTGCCGCCCCGACGTCGCCGAACGCGCGCGTCAGCTTTACGTGAACAATGGCGCGGCGAAAATTTCCGGCCCGCCGCTGCGCGTGATTTCCTGTCACCTGGGTGGCAGTTCCAGCGTGACGGGCATTTTGAATGGCGCATCCATCGGCACGAGCATGGGCATGAGCCCGCAATCCGGTTTGCCGCAGAACAATCGCGTGGGTGATCTCGATGCCGAAGCCCTGCCCTACGCGGTGAAAACGCTGGGCATCACGATTGAAGAAGCGCAGAAACAATTAACCAAGCAAGGCGGCTTGCTCGGCGTCAGCGGCGTCTCCAACGATGTGCGCGATGTCACGGATGCTGCCAATAAAGGCAACGCCAACGCGAAGCTCGCGCTGGATGTTTTTGTCGCGAGCGCGCGTCACTGGATCGGCAGCTACTTTTTGCAATTGAACGGTGCGGACGCCATTGTCTTCACCGCCGGCACCGGCGAGAACCGCGCGGAATTGCGCGCTGCCATTTGCGCGAATCTGGAAAATCTCGGCATCAAGATTGATGCGGAGAAAAACAATTCCTGCCGCGCCACGGAAGCCATCATCAGCGCCGCCGATTCCGCCATGAAAATTTTTGTGATTCCCACGAACGAGGAACTCGTCGTGGCGCGCGAAGCAAAACGATTTTTGGAAACGAAGAAAAATTGAATTTAAAACCGACTCTCAACCATCAACCAAACAATAATTATGTCACATCAAGCAATCGGACTCATTGAAACACGCGGACTCGTCGCCCTCGTCGAGGGGACAGACGCCATGCTCAAAGCCGCCAACGTCGAGCTCGCCGGCCCGATGATGCAAGTCGGCAACGCCCTCTGCACCGCGTGTGTCGTCGGCGATGTCGCTGCCGTCAAAGCCGCCACCGATGCCGGCGCGCAGGCCATCAAAGCCATCAAAGGCGAATTGGTCAGCGTGCACGTCATTGCCCGTCCGCACGGCGATGTAGAAGCGGTGCTGCCCAAGAAGAAATAATTCCGGTCGGCGGTGCCAACGCGCCGCCTGCCAATTTGGGCAAAGCCACAGCTTTGCCCTACCATAAAACTATGTTCCTCGCCAAAGTCGAAGGCCAGGTGGTCGCCACCAAGAAAGATCCGAATATGTCGGGCCGCAAACTCTTGTTGCTCCGCCCGCAACTCGTGGACGAAAAAGACCCGACGAAATTCCGTCCGGGCGCCAACACGATTGTGGCCGTGGACGCCCTCGGCGCCGGCGAAGGCGAAATGGTGTTGTTCTGCCAGGGCAGCAGCGCCCGGCTCGCGCCCGGCATGAAGGAATGCCCAATTGACGCCGTCGTCATCGGCTTGGTGGACAGTGTGGATGTGTTTGGCAAAGAAATTTTCAGCGCAAAAGTGGGTTAATTGAACTATGAGTGCCGTGAATGAAACTTTGATCCGTGACGTGGTGGCGGAAGTATTGGGCCGTTTGGGCAACAACGGCGCGACCACAACTGCGAAGCCGTCACCTGCTCCATCCGCGCCCGCGCCGAAATCGGAATCCTGCGGCTGCGGCACCAAAAAAGCCACCTCCGCGCCCGCCTTGCGCGGCAAGTTCGGCGTGTTCGCCACAGCCGAAGAAGCGTGCGAAGCCGCGCAGGAAGCGTTTTTGCAGCTGAAGGAAAAGGGCATCGCCGCTCGCCGCAAGATTGAGGAAATCGTCAAGGCGATGGCCGAGAAGAATGCCGAGCAATGGGGCAAAATTGAATTTGAAGAAACCAAGATCGGCCGCCTCGATCACAAGATCGCCAAGCTGGGCTTGATCAAGCTCGTGCCCGGCGTGGACTGGCTCCGCCCCGATGCGCGCAGTGGCGATCACGGCATCACGCTCGAAGAATACACGCCCTTCGGCGTCGTCGGCGCGATCACGCCCAGCACGCATTCTATTCCCACGTTGAGCGGGAACATCGTCAACATCGTCGCGGCGGGAAATTCCGTCGTGTTCAACGCGCATCCGAGCGCGGCGAAATGCGCGGCGATTGCCGTGCGTGCTTACAACGAAGCGATCTATCGCGAGACGGGCATTGAGAACATCGCTTGCATCATCGAGAAGCCGTCGCTGGACTCGTTCAATGCGCTTTGCAAAAACGACAACACCCGCCTGCTGCTCGTCACCGGCGGACCGATGGTTGTGAAGGCCGCGATGCAAACCGGCAAGCGCGCCATCTGCGCCGGCCCCGGCAACCCGCCGGTCTTTGTAGACGACACCTGCTGCCCGACGCGCGCCGCCAAGGCGATCATTTCCGGCGCGGCGTTTGACAACAACCTTTTGTGCATCGGCGAGAAGCAGGTTTTCGTCCTCGACCACGTCGCGGACAAATTGATGCAGAAGATGTCCGAGAACGGCGCGGTGAAATTGAATTCGTCGCAGTTGGAAAAGCTGACGAAAGCCGCGTTCACCATCACGCCAGGTCAAGGTGGCGGTTGCGCCCACGCGCACACCAACAAAGATTTCATTGGCAAAGATCCGTCCGTGCTGGCGCAGGCCGCCGGCATCAATATTCCATCCGGCACACAACTGCTCTTCGGCGAAACCGATGCGATGCATCCGTTCGTGCAGGAAGAACAAATGATGCCGATGATCCCGATCGTCCGCGTAAAGAGCGTCGAGGAAGGCATCGCGCTGTCGCTGCAGTCGGAACATAATTACAAGCACACCGCCATCATCCACTCGCACGACGTGGAGAACATCACCGCCATGGCGCGGGCGCTGGACACGACGTTGTTCGTCAAGAACGGCCCCTCACCCGCCGGCCTCGGTCTCGGCGGCGAAGGCTATCTGAGTTTCTCGATCGCCACGCCCACGGGCGAAGGCATCACGAATCCCCGCACGTTCACGCGCGTTCGCCGCTGCGTGATGGTGGACAATCTGCGGATTTATTGAACCATGTTACTCGCGCGCGTCGAAGGCAACATTGTTGCGACCCGGAAACATCCGAGTTTCGATGCGTGGCGTCTGGTCATCTGCCAGCCGATCAGCGGCAACGGCCAGCCGGAAGGCGCACCGGTCATTGCGATTGATTCGCATGGCGCGGGCCTGCATCAGCAGGTGGTGATTTCGTCGGACGGCAAAGCGGCGCGCAAAGCGGTGGGCGTGGACAAAAGTCCCGTGCGCTGGCTCGTCACCGGCATCGTGGACGAACATGAACCGGGAGTGAGAATTTGAAACTGGGAACCGTCATCGGTCGCGTCACGTTGAGCAAGTCCGTGGATTTGCTGAAGGGCGGACGTTTTCTGGTGGTCAGCCCGCTGAGCCGCGAACAGTTCGCCAAAGGCATTAATGTCAAGACCAGCATGGGCACCGACCCGAGCCTCGTCGTGTATGACGACATCGGCGGCGGTGTGAATGACATCATCGGTTACGAAGAAGGCGCGGAAGCCGCGCAGCCGTTTGAGGTGTCCCCGCCGATTGACGCGATCAATTGCGCGCTGGTGGACGAAATGTTTTACAGCCCGTGGAAGGGTTAAATCGAAGATAGGAGATGGGAGTTGGGCTGAGCATGAAGCCCCTCACTTCCAACTGCCATCTGCCAAATGCTAAATTAAAATTATATGAGCCAAGTTATCAGTGTCCGTGACATTCAGGAAATGATCCGCAGCGGTCAGGGCGTCAACATCCCCGCCGACGCGATCGTGACTCCATCGGCGCGTGAACTCTTGCAGGATATCGAGACCAATGGCGCACGCGCCATCGCCATCGGCACGGGCACCGCGGCTGCCGCCGTCAGCGCCGACAAACTGTCGCCGCCGACCAAGAAACTGAACTCGAAGTCTTCCAAAGCCGAACTCGATGCCTTTTTCGCCTCGCCCTACGCGCACAGCTTGAAGGAACAGATCTGCGAGATGGGTCATCGCCTGTGGAAGCGCGCCTATGTGGACGGCAACGGCGGCAACATGGCCATCCGCGTCGGTGAAGACATCGCGATTTGCACGCCCACGCTCGTCAGCAAAGGCTCGCTCAAGCCGTCCGACATGTGCCTCGTCGATTTCGACGGCAATCAGCTTTGCGGCACCAAGAAGCGCACCAGCGAAATCCTGATGCACTTGCAAATGATGAAGAAGCAGCCCAAGGCCGTGGCCACCTGCCATTGTCATCCGCCTTACGCGACAGCGTTCGCGGTCGTCGGCCAGGCGCCGCCGACGTGCATGTTGCCCGAGTATGAAGTGTTTTGTTCCGTCGGCGTTGCGCCGTATCGCACGCCCGGTTCGCCGGAGATGGGCAAGCTCGTCGCGGACATGACCGACGATTACAACACCATCCTCATGGCCAATCACGGCGTCGTGACCTGGAGCCACAACAACATCGAGGAAGCCTACTGGCGCATGGAGATCATCGAAGCTTACTGCCGCACCATCGTGGTGGCCGGCCAGCTCGGCAAGCCGATCAACACGTTCACCGGCCCGCAGATGAAGGAGATCCTCAATATCAAGCAGAGCCTCGGCTTTGTGGATCCGCGCATCGGCATGAAGGAATGCGAACTCTGCGACAGCGGCGAATGGCGTCCCGGGGCGACCAGCCAGACCAACACCTCCAGCGAACCCACCGTGGGTCTCGACCCCGAAGCCGAGGCGGCGGTGAAAGCCATCACCGATCAGATTCTGGCGCAGATGAAGTAAATAAATTTAAAAACAAAAAATCGGCGAACCGATTTCGGTTCGCCGTTTTGCTTTTCAGTGATTATTCCACCGGCATCTGCGTGCTGAACGGCTCGGCGGGCAGGCCGGCGCTGTTGCACAGGTTCGGCTGCGCGAGCTGATGCCACGCGAACCGCACGGCCACGGGTTTGTCCACGCCGGGCGCAGTCACCACCACGGTCTCGCCGACAATTTTCGCTTCGGCCGGCACGAATTTGCCGTCGGGCCCGGCCAGGGTGAACCACGTCAGCGGCTGGCCGTCTCGGCTCATCAGCCCGCCGTGCGTGTGCTCGAATTCCACGATGGCCTGGTTGCCCTTGATCTTGAGCTTTTCAAACGCGGGGGATTCGCTCGGCACTTCTTTCTCATAGGTCCCGTCCAAGGCCAGCAGCGCGAGGCGATGGCCCACGGTGATCTTGTCGCGGGGATGGATGTCGTTCAAGTCGTCCACGAGGTCGGTGGTCACGATCATGCCGGTGTTTTTGATATGCCGCGCGGCGCGGGATTGCTGGACCCAGAAGCGCGGGAGCGGATCGGTGTCGGCGACGTAGTTCGTCGTGTCCTTGATGTATTTGAACGGCGCGATCTGCACGAAGTAGAAGGGAAACGGCCCTTCGTTCCACACCTTGCGCCAGCCGTTGATGAGCGCGGCCATCTTGCCGTCGTAGTTGGTTTCGCCGTGGTTGGATTCGCCCTGATACCAGATGGCCCCGCGCAGGGCGAAGGGCACCAGCGGCGCGATCATGGCGTTGTAGAGCACGGAGGGCGCGGTGTTGGGAATCTTGTTGGTGCCGAAGTCCGGCGTCTTGAGGTGCGCGAGCGAGGGCACGGAGGCGAAGCCCGCCGGCGGCGTCCACGGTTCCACGCGCGTGCCGCCCCAGGACGAGTGGATCAGGCCGACGGGGACGTTGAGGTTGGTGTGCAGTTCGCGGCCGAAGTAATAGAGCGCGGCGGAAAAGTGGACGGAGTCGAGCGCGTTGGAATTGCACTCCTGCCAGGCGCGAAAGTGTTCCAGCTCCCGGCGCGGGGCGGCGGCGAGCATTTTATCGACCTGAAAGAGGCGGATGGCGGGATAGTTCGCGGCGGCGAGTTCCTGCTGGTAGTTGGGCACGGGTTTCTGGCCGCGCTGCAAGCCGATGGGCTTCTCCATGTTCGACTGGCCGGAGCCGAGCCAGACTTCGCCGACGAGGATGTTGGTGAAGGTCCGGGTGTCGCCCGCCGTGACGACGAGGGTCTGCGGCGTGAAGGAGGCTTTCAACTTGCCCAGCTTCACGAGCCATTGGCCGCTGGCATCGGCGTGCGTTTTCTTCGTCTGGCCGGCGAAGGTGACGGCGACTTCCGCCTTCGGCGCGGCCCAGCCCCAGACGGGGACGGCCTGCTGCTGTTGGAGCACCATGTTGTCGCCAAAGATGGCGGGGAGTTTCAGTTCGGCGCGGGCGGCGAGCTGGACCGACAGCACCGCGCCCAGCAGGATCAGGGAGAGACGGGAGGATTTCATCGGGACATTCTGCGAGTTTGCGGCGCGTTGGCAAAACTATTTTGCCAGCGCCCACGGTATTCGCTACGCTGCGCGGATGCGAATTGCCCTGTGGTTTTCCGGCTGGCTGCTGGCGTGGTCCGTCTCCGGCGCGGAACTCCATTTTAATTTCAGCGACTATGCCGACGGCGCGACGCCCACAAATTTCCAAGCCGTGCTCATCGGCGGCGGCCCGCCGGCCGCGTGGAAGATCGTGACGGACGAGGTGCCGCCGTTGCTGGCGCCGCTCACGGACAAGGCGCCGGTCGTTTCGCGCCACGGGGTGCTGGCCCAGACGAGCGGAGATATGACCGACGAGCGGTTTCCCATGCTGCTGTTCAGTAGGGAGAAGTTCCGCAACTTCAAGTTCACCACGCGGTTCAAGATCGTCAGCGGCATCACCGAACAGATGGCGGGCGTGGTCTTCCGGTATCAAAACGCGTCAAACTACTACGTGGTCCGCGCCAGCGCGCTCGGCAAGAACGTGCGGTTTTACAAGGTCGTCAACGGCCTGCGGTCCGACCCGATCGGGCCGGACGTGAACGTGACCGCCGGGGTCTGGCACACGCTCGGCGTGCAATGCGAGGGCACGCAGATCACGGTTGCCTACGACGACAAGCTGGTGATGCCGGCGCTGGGCGACAGTTCCCTGACGGAGGGCCAGCTGGGTTTCCGCACAAAATCGGATGCCGTGGCTTATTTCACCGACGCCTGGGTGGATTACACGCCGATCGTGCCCGCCGCGCAGTTGATCGTGAACAAAATCGTGGAGAAACAGACGCGCATCGTGGGCCTGCGGATTTATACCTTGCAGACGAATGACATCACGCGCGTCATCGCCAGCAAGGATATTGCCGAACTCGGCAAGGAAGGCACGGACGCGGAAGCCATGGCCATCAAGGATGGCGCCGTGTCCTTCGGCCGGGAAAAGGGGATCGTGGTCATGACGTTGCCGCTGCATGATCGCAACGGGGAATTCATCGGGGCGGTGCGCGTGCGGTTGAAGTCGTTCTTCGGGGAGACCCAGGACAACGCCCTGACGCGCGCCCGCATGATCGTGACCGAGATCCAGAACCAGATCACCTCGGACAAGGATCTGTTGTAATCAGATCAGCGCTATTCGGAACGGACTTCCACGCTGATAATCTCACCGGCCTTGCAGACAGCCACGACCTCCATCGGCCGGCAGCAGATTTCACAGTCCGTCGTGAAAGACTGTTGCGCGACGCTGGTGTCAATGACCACTTCAAACGACTGGCCGCAGAACGGGCATTGGATGTCGGCGAATTCTTCCATGCCTGCAATCTAGTCGCGCAAGCCGAAAACGCAACCCGCCGTTTTCCGGTTTGCCCTTGCCAGCGTTTTAAGGGATAGTGTGCATCCGTTTTTTATGAAACCCCAAGTCGAAATCTACGACACGACCCTGCGCGACGGTTCGCAGGGCGAAGGCATCAATTTCTCGGTGGCGGACAAGCTCCGCATCGCCGAGAAGCTCGATTCGTTTGGGGTTCATTACATTGAAGGCGGCTGGCCGGGCTCCAACCCCAAGGACATTGAATTCTTCGCGCAGGCCAAGAAACGCAAATTCAAGAACGCGCGGCTCGCGGCCTTCGGTTCCACGCGCAAGAAAGGCGTTCCCGTCGAACAGGACGACCAGGTGCGCCTGCTCATCGAGGCGGAAACGCCCGTGGTCACCATCTACGGCAAGACTTCCATGCTGCATGTGAAGGAAGTGCTGCGCTGCACGCCCGAGGAAAATCTTGCGATGATCGGCGACACCGTGAAGTTCCTGAAAGACCACGGCAAGTTCGTCATCTACGACGCCGAACACGGCTTCGACGGCTACAAGCTGGATCCTGAATATGCGCTGGCCACCTGGCAGGCGGCGGAAAAGGCCGGCGCGGATTTCGTCGTGTTGTGCGACACGAACGGCGGTTGTCTGCCGGGCGAAATTGCGGCCATCACCAGGACGGCCAAATCCAAATTGAATTGCAAGGTCGGCATCCACACGCACGACGACATCGGCATGGGCGTGGCGAACGCGCTGGCCGCACTCGAAGCCGGCGCCGTGCATGTGCAAGGCACGATCAACGGCTACGGTGAGCGCACGGGCAATTGCAATTTAACCAGCGTGATTCCCTGTGTCGCTCTGAAGCTGAAGAAAACTTCCGTGCCCGCGAAATCGCTCGCGAAGTTGAAGGAACTTTCCATGTTCGTGGACGAAGTCGCGAACCTGCGGCACAACCCGCGACTGCCGTGGGTGGGTTCGTCCGCGTTCGCGCACAAAGGGGGCGCGCACGTCAACGCCGTGCAGAAGCTCGCGTCCAGCTACGAACACATCAACCCCGAACTCGTCGGCAACGAGCGCAACATTCTCATCAGCGACCTCGCCGGCCGCAGCAACATTGTCATCAAGGCGCAGGAACTGGGCTTCAAGCTCACGAACGACACGCCGGAGCTGAAGCCGATTCTCAATCGCGTCAAGGAGCTCGAAAACAAAGGCTACGAATACGAAGCTGCCGAAGGCTCGATGGCGCTGCTCATCAGCAAGGCGCTGAAGCAACGCGAACTGCCGTTCACCGTGGACACCTATCACGTCTCCATGCGGCGGGATGAAAAAGGTTCGGTGTGCGAGGCCACCGTGAAAGTTCGCGTCGGCACCAAGCGGGCCCAGACCGTTGCCGAAGGCGACGGTCCGGTGAATGCACTCGACGCGGCGCTGCGGCTGGCGCTGGCAAAATTTTTTCCCAGATTGAAAAAAATCACGCTCACGGATTACAAGGTGCGCATCCTCGACGGCGTGGCCGGCACGGCGGCGAAGACACGCGTGCTGATCGAATCCAGCGACGGCAAACGCGAGTGGGGCACCGTCGGCGTGAGCGAAAACATCATCGAAGCCAGCCTAGAGGCGCTGGTGGACTCGATGGAATTCGCGCTGTTAAAGAAATGATTTATCAACGCAAAGGCGCAAAGAAGCAAAGTCGCCAAGAGAGAACAACTTTGCGTCTCTGCATCTTTGCGTCTTTGCGTTAAATTCCCATGAACGAGATTCCCAAAGCCTACGAACCGCAGTCCGTTGAGGACAAATGGTATGACTTCTGGCTGAAGCAGGGCTGCTTTACCGCCGACCCGAAGTCCGCCAAACCTGCGTATTCCATCGTCATTCCACCGCCGAACGTCACCGGGATGCTCCACATGGGCCACGTCCTCAACAACACCATTCAGGACATCCTCTCGCGCAAGGCGCGCATGGACGGCAAGGAAGTTCTCTGGCTGCCCGGCACCGATCACGCGGGCATCGCCACGCAGGTGATGGTGGAAAAGCAGCTCAAGAAGGAGGAGAAAAAATCCCGCCACGATCTCGGCCGCGAGGAATTTCTGAAGCGCGTCTGGGCGTGGAAGGAAAAGCACGGCGACATCATCATCAACCAGCTCAAGAAACTCGGTTGCTCGTGCGATTGGACGCGCGAACGTTTCACGATGGACCCGGAGTATTCCCGCTGCGTGCAAAAGGTCTTCGTCGAGCTTTACAAGAAAGGCCTCATCTATCGCGGCAAACGCATGGTGAACTGGTGCCCGGTTTCGCAGACTGCGTTGTCCGACGAAGAAGTGGAAATGAAACCGCAGCGCGGTTTCATGTATCACTTCCGCGTGGAAGCGGTCGAGGCGGATGGTTCGCCGGTCAAAGGTGTAAAGGGCGGCCCCCTCACCCTGGCCCTCTCCCCCAAGGGGGGCGAGGGAGAAAAAACTTCGCCGTCGAGTGCAACGGATGCTTCCGCCACCAAAGCTGCCAGCAGCGTTTCCAAATCAGCTGATGCGTCCAAAGCATCCACCGCCTCCGGTCCCCTCGCCCCCATCGGGGGAGAGGGCCAGGGTGAGCGGGCCGCATCGAAAGGTGGACCCGAAATTGATTCCCAAGGCCGCATCTGGCTGACCATCGCCACCACGCGCCCCGAAACTATCCCCGGCGACACCGCCGTGGCCGTGAATCCGAAAGACCCGCGTTATGCGCATCTCATCGGCAAAAACATCGTGCGGCCGTTGCCGGCTGAACTGCCACATGATCAAAAACTCATCCCGATCATCGGCGACGAGCATGTAGATTTTGAATTCGGCACCGGTGTGCTCAAGGTCACGCCCGCGCACGACAAGGCGGACTTCGACATCGGCACGCGCCACAAGCTGCCGCTCATTGAAGTCATCAACGCCGACGGCACCATGAACACCCTGGCGGGTGGGCCACTGGCTGGGTTGGATCGCTTTAAGGCCCGCAAAGTCGCCGTGGAATTGCTCACGGAACAGGGCGTGATGATCGAAGCCAAGCCTTACGAGAACAACGTCGGTTTCAGCCAGCGCGCGGATGTGCCGATTGAACCGCGTTTGAGCGAGCAATGGTTTTTGAAATATCCGGCGGTGGAGCAATCCAAAGCCTGCGTTCATCACGAATCCGATAGCGAGCGTGTGCCAATGGCTGACGCGCGAGTTTCGGCCGAATCGCTCGCCAGTTCCGGCGACGCACCCTTTCCGCAAGCTCCGCTCGCACCGAGCCGGCCGGCCGGGGCGTCTGAAAAGATGCGGTTTCATCCGCAGCGGTGGGCGAAGGTTTATGACCACTGGCTGACGAACATTCAGGACTGGTGCATCAGCCGCCAGCTTTGGTGGGGACATCGGATTCCGGTTTGGTATCGGGATGCAGAAGTTTATTGCGGACTTGAAGCGCCAACCGGCGAAGGTTGGACGCAAGACTCTGACGTGCTCGACACCTGGTTCAGCTCGTGGCTGTGGCCGTTTGCCACGATGGGCTGGCCGGAGCCGACCGAGACCTTAAAGAAGTTTTATCCGACCACCGACCTCGTCACCGGGCCAGACATCATTTTCTTCTGGGTCGCCCGCATGATCATGGCCGGCTACGAATTCATGGGCGACGCGAAGTTCGCGCTCCCGGATGCGATGC
>CAIXPZ010000139.1 GCA_903921455.1 uncultured Verrucomicrobia subdivision 3 bacterium
CAGTAGAAATCCAGATTGAACCGCCGCGCCGCGCCGTCCCGCCCGCTCACGCTGTAAAAGGTGAATTGCTCCGCCAGGTCGCAGTGCGGTTCGGTGGCGTAACGGTAGCCCAGCCAGTTCTTCTTGCTGATCGGCACGTTGAGCAGCGCCGACCGCAGGTAGATGAACGGCACGTCGAACCCGCGCCCGTTGAAGGTCACGATGCTGTCGTAATGCTTCGCCACGTCCCAGAACGCCGTGAGCAGCTCCGTCTCGTCCGCCACGGGCACGAACTCCACCGGCCCGTCTTCGCCCGCGTCCTCGAAATCCTCGGCGATGAAGATGGACTGGCCGCGCCCGGTCTCGGCATTGAGCATGGCGATGCACACGACCTGCGAGGTGAACGGCCACAGGCTCATGAACCGCGTGATCTCCTCGCGCTTGGCCTGTTTGGCCAGGGCGTCGTCCAGCTTTTCGGTCTCGCGGAAGAGGTATTCCTGCTGCGCCTCGTCGAAGTTGTCGATCGGTTGCGCGGAGGTTTCGATGTCGAAGACAAGGGTGGCCATGCCGGAACATTAACCGCCAAGACGCCAGTGACGCCAAGAATAAAATACCAAAATGGTAGGGCTGAACTGCGGGTCAGCCAGCGGCGGCGCGGCAGCGCCGCCCTACCCAACGATGGGTCCCCGCCAGTTCACCTTGGCCCGTTTTTCATGTAGTCCCGGATGATGAGGCCGCGCGGCGTCATCTGGAGCCGCTTGGCCCGGCGCACGTATTGGGCGTATTTGGCGGCGTCGGCCTTCACCTGTTTGTAATAAATCTGCGCCTGCGCGAACCGTTTGCTCGACGCCTTCTGGTTGGCGTTGCGCGGGCGCTTGGAATAATCCGTGGCTTGGTTGATGACGGTCTGGCCGCGCACGCACCGGAACACCAGGTTTCCGATCTGGCCCCGGAAGTTCTGGATGGCAGGGTTGGGCTGGAGTCTGGCCATATATCCTTTTATCGCACACTTCCGCCGCGCGTCAAAGCCGGAACCTCCCTGCGCGGCCTGCTTTGGTTCCGACCTGCTGCCGTAGTCCTGCCGTAATGCTGCCGCGCAACCGCTGCGGGTGCTGTGCGCGCGGGGTGCGAGTGCTGGGCGCGTGGTGGATGAGCCGGGAACGGGGGCTTCGCGATTTGTTGCATCGTGAATCGTGAATCATTGCCGCGGCATCCCTACGCGGGGTTTCGGTGTAACGAGGCAACGATTCACGAAGCCCGGTGCAGCTCCTAACCCGCTTCCCTACACGACCTCGGCGATCAAATCGTAGTCCGTGTGGCCGACGACTTTGACTTTGACGAATTCGCCGACGGTCAACGCGTGTTTCGTGGCGCGGATATAGACGCGCCCGTCGATGTCCGGCGCATCCGCCTCGCCGCGCCCGACGAAGTAACGGCCTTTCATCTGGCTGGTGTGCCGGTCTGTTTCGCGGATGAGCCCGTGCTCCCACGAGCTGACCTTCGCGCCTTGCAGCTGCTTGGCGTCCGCCTCGCCCTCGATGAGGACTTTGATCGCGCGGCCGACAAACGATTCCGCTACCGCCACCGCCACCTTGTGTTGCGCAGCCATGGCGAGTTCGCGGCGCTGCTGCTTCACCTTGTCGGTCAATTGCCCAGCCATGGCGCCGGCGCGCGTGCCGTCTTCCTTTGAATAGGCAAAGACGCCCAGGCGTTCGAAGTGCGTCTCGCGGATGAAATCCAGCAGGGCGTTGAAGCTGGTTTCCGTTTCGCCCGGAAAACCCACGATGAATGTCGTGCGGATCGCGATGCCGGGAATGCCGGTGCGGATGCGCTGGATGAGATCCACGATGTATTGCTGCGAGGTTTCGCGGCGCATGCGCTCGAGCATGTTTTCATGGATGTGCTGGAGCGGGATATCGATGTAGCGCGCCACCTTCTTGCACGCGGCGATGGTCTCAATCAATTCATCCGTCCAATGCGCCGGATGCGTGTAGAGCAGGCGGATCCAGAAGTCGCCCTTGAGCGCATTGAGCTCGCGCAGCAGCGTGCAGATGGTTGTGGCGTCAGCCGCGAGCGACTTGGCGGCGGCGGAGAATTTCTCCGGCGACGAGATGGCGCGGCTGTGGTTCGGGCGCAGGTCGAGTCCGTAATAGGTCGAGTCCTGCGAGATGAGATTGATCTCCTTCACGCCGTCCGCAATCAGGGCTTTGACCTCTTTGACGATGTCCGCCTGCGCGCGACTGCGGTGCGAGCCCCGCATCCGGGGAATGATGCAGAAGCTGCACGGATGGTTGCAGCCCTCGGCAATCTTGACATAGGCGAAATGCTTCGGCGTGAGCCGGAAGCGTGGCGTTTCAAAGTCAGGTATGAACACCGGACGCTGGGTGACGTCGAACACCGGCGCGGATGGAGGATGGAGGATGGAGGATGGAGCTTTCGCACCGATGACGGTCTTGGTTTTGCCGAATTTCTCCGTGCCGCGAACGGCGTTTTCTTTTTCGTTCGCGTCCAGCGGGCGGTTCTTTTCCAATTCGTTCAGCCGCTGTTTGACGCTTCCGCTTTCCGCTTTCCGCTTTCCGCTGTGAACTTTGGCTGCGCGACTGGCAATGGCTTTGCCCACGATATCGCCGACCTGCGCCACCTGGTCGATGCCCATGAACGCGTCCACTTCCGGCATGAGCTTGGGAAGTTCCTCGCGAAAGCGCTGCGAGAGGCAGCCGGAAACGATGACCGCTTGGCCGCGCTGGTTCGCGTCGCGGAGTTCCACGGATTCAAGAATGGTGTCCACGCTCTCCTCCTGCGCGGAGTCAATGAACGAGCAGGTGTTGACGATGACGGCATCCGCCTGCGTGGCGTCGTTGGTGATCTCGACGCCGCTCTTGAGCAGCGAGCCGAGCATGATCTCGGCGTCCACGAGATTCTTGGCGCAGCCGAGCGAGATCAGGCCGACGCGCCTCGGGCGGGGGCTATCACTGGAAGGTGGTTTGGTCACAGTCGGCGGAGGTTAGCAGAGTTTTCGCGGGTGGCAATCTTGGGAAACAGCTTGGGTGGCGTTCGCCCGCCGGGTCATTTTGCCGGGGCGTTCGTCGGGATCGAGTTGGTGGAAACGTCTTCCACGGCATTCGTCGTGGTGTTCACCGCCTCCAGCAGGGATGAAGGCAACCCCAGCTTGGTGACGAGCTCGGCGCGGGCGGCGTAAGGTGCGCCGCCTTTGGGAGTCAGCAGTTGCCGCAGGACGGTCTTGTTCAAGGTGTCGAATGGCGGCAGGGGAATGCGTTTGTCGCCCTTGAAGCCGGAGGTTTTGGCGGTATAACGCTCATAGACTTTGACCGCGAGCCGCTTCAGGTTCTCGTAGCGGTCGTCCTGCCCGGTCGCGAGGTCGTAGTAGGCGCGGCTCAGCAAACCTTGCACGGCGGAGGTCACGCGCTCCTGCGAGGTCTCGCCGATGTCAATCTGCACCACGGCCACGGCGTATTCGTCGAGCGTGAGATTCTTCGGCAGCGAATCCGGCCGGCCGTCGATGATCGGCTTGTCGGGATAGGTGTCACCGAGATATTTGAACCACCGGGTCGCCTCCGCCATCCGGTTGTTCTCGTAGAGGAAATAGACCGCGTCGCGGAGGAAGTTCCGGTGCGCCTTGGCGATGTTGTCGCGCATCCCGGCGTCGTCGCGCATCATCTGTTCGTAGGCGGCGTTGACCTGCGGCGTCAGATCCAGATTGGGGCCGAGCGAATAGCTCTTGGCAATCGGGTCCAGAATGATGCGGCCATGGTGGAACGCCTGCAGCATGGATTGGTAGATGATGCGGCGCAGCTTGATCAGGTCGTCCGCCTTCACCTTGTCCGGATTTTCCTTGGCCGCCTGCAGACCGCGGGCGCCCCAGTAGATGGCGTGGGCCTCCGGCAGCCGCCAGTCAAAGGGACCGTATTCCGTGTCCACCTGCTTCGCAAACGCGGCGTCCATCTTGTATTTGTCGCGGAATAGCGCGGCGTTGGTGTGTGCGTCGGCGTTCGGCGGATTGATGAGCTGGTCCAGGTTGGTTCCGTTCGGACCGAAGAAGGGGCGCATCTCGGCCGCCCACTCGCTCTTGTAATACATGTTCGCGTCGTCCAGGTTGGCGCCCATCTTGTGCTGGAAGAACCAGCCCAGCTCGCGGTAGATGTCCACGCTGTTCGGGTTGTAACGCAGGCCGTCATCGCGCAGGAGCTCGATGCCGCGTTCCACCCAGCGCCAGCGGTCGGGGAAATCCTTGAACTTGACCGAGATGTTGTAGGCCATGTTCCAGCCCTGAAACAGCCAGACCTGCGCAAAGGTCGGCTCCAGCTTCGTGATCCAGTCCGCCAGCTGGGCCGCTTCGAAGAACTTGTCGTCCTGCTGCAAATCATTGGCGCGCATCCAGAGGAAATTCGAGATCAATCCGCGAAAGCCGCCCAGGGCGACCGTCGTGAAGGCAAGCATCGGCGGCGCGTTTTCCAACGCCGCCGTGCGTGTCAGTCCCAGCGCCTCGCGGTCGTGGTTCAATGATTTCTGAAACTGGCCCGAACTGAATAGCAGCGCGCCGGTCAGCAGCAGGAGGAGGACTCTTTTGATGCGCGAGTTCATTGGGTTCCCTGCGCCGTGGCCAGTTCGCGCCGGCTGAAAAAGATGATGCCCGCCGTGGCGAAGACGCCGCCGACCAGTAAAACGACTTGGACGAAGGCCCCGGCCAGTTCGCCCCAGGTGATGCTGCGCCCGCTGCTTAATGCGTCGATTGGTGAATAATTTTTCACCAGGCTGATGACCGAGAGCACGCCCTTGAACGCCGGGATCAATACCAGATCCATGGCTGAGTGGCCGGCTTGGCCGGTCTCCTCATTGCCTGCGGCCACGGAACCCGACTCGACGGACTCGGCCAGCGTGCCGCTGGACAACACCACGAGCAGCATCGCCAGCGCAAAGAAAGTCGCCACCGGAAACGACAGGAAACTCGCGGCCATCAAACCGAGCGCCGCCATCAGCGCCATCCAGCAAAAAATGATGCCCAGCCCGCGCGCAAAGTTCAGCGCAAAGCCGCCTTCGGGATACAGCACCTCCAGGCCGTCTTCGAGCGGGAAGAGCAGGGCGGTCTGGTTCGGGTTCGCGAAGGTGACGGTCAGCACGCCTTTCGCGTCAAACATGTCCGGCGGAATCTCAAACTCATGGAAGGTGTCCGGCGCGAGGCTCATCGGCTCGCTCCGCCAGAATTTCGTCTTTTCCGGCACGCCCGTCTGCCATAGCGCCACGTAAGTTCCCGAGGCGCTTTTCTGGGCCGCATTGAACTTCACGCGCAGTTGCAGCGGTTTGCCCTGAAGATAATTTTTGACGAAGCCCAGATCGATCAACCAGGTGTGCTGGTAGCTGGGCGGGACGATTTGCCGCGCCGCTTTGACCTGTTCGCGGATTTGCCGGCGCACTTCGGGCAGATCCACTTTTTCAATTGCGCTGGACTTCAGGCGCTCCTGCAACACCTGTTCCGTCTCGGCTTCAATTTCGGCCGGATTGATCGGTTCCTTCGCGGAGCCGCGCGCCACCAGCACCTGCTCCCGCAAAATCTTTTGTTCCGCCGCCGGTAGTTTCCCCGCGCGCCATTGCAGCAGGCCGAACATGCACGCGCCGGAAATCGCCAGCAGCGCCGCATTCAGCGAAACGATGCCCAGCCACTTGCCCAGCCAGATTTGCCAGCGCGCGATCGGCTTCGTTGCGACCACCTGGATCTGGCACTCCTCGATGTCCCGCGCCAGCGTGCCGCACGCGAGCCACAGGGTCGAAAGCCCCAGCAATCCCGTGATCGCGCTCAGCGTATAGGTCAGAATGATCTGGGTGAACCCCCGCGCCGTGCCGTCATCCTCGATGACCAGCGGCAATCCCACCACCGCCGCGATCAGCAGCGCCGCGATGACCAGAAATAGCTTGAACCGCAGGGCGGCCTTCCAGGTCAACCAGGTGATGGCGAGAATGCGTTGCATGGATCGCCGGAATTATTTCTTGCCGCCGAGCAGCGACGACAGTTTCTCATCCGCCTTGGAAAGATCCACCGGTTTGGCCGGTTCGGTGTTCGGTGCCGATTTCTGCGGTTGCGAAGCCGGGGCTGGGGCCGTTGCCTGGGCTAGCGCCGCCAGTTTGTTTTCATCAGTCTTCGGAGTAGCGGATTCGGTAATGGGCTTGGTTGCGGCCGGCGGCGTGGCTTGCGGCAGTGATAACTTCTCTAAAACCTTGTCGGTCGTCGGCTGAGTTTCGGCGCCGGTGCCGCGCAAATACTCGGCCACCCGCGCGCCGGATTGCGCGCCGCTGGTCTCGTTCTCCGCGCGTGCTTTCGCCACCACGTCGAGGAAATAGCTTTCGAGATTCTGTGTCGGATTGTCCACGCGCACTTCGCCCGTGGTGATGTCCTTGCGTATGGTGGCCAGAACTTTTTCCAAAGTCTCGCGCGGCAACACCGGCGTCGTGATGCGCAGCGTATCGGGGGTCGCCAGCAAATCCTTGAGCGTGCCGGCGGCCTGGATTTTTCCGCCGTAATAGATCACCACGCGGTCACAGACGTCCTCCACATCCGACAGCAGATGGCTGCTCAAGATCACCGTCTTGCCGCGCTTCGCCAGGGCGATGATCAGATCCTTCACTTCGCGACAGCCAATCGGATCCAGGCCGGCCGTTGGCTCGTCGAGAATGATCAGGTCCGGATCGTTGATGAGCGCCTGCGCCAGCCCGATGCGGCGCTGCATGCCCTTGGAAAATTCTCCCACTGCGCGCGTCTGCGTCTTGCCCAGGCCCACCATTTCAAGCAATTGCTCCGCGCGATTGTCGCGGTCGGCCTTGTTGAGGTGAAACAGATTTCCAAAGAAATCCAGCGTCTCGCGCGAATTGAGGTAGCGGTAAAGATAGGATTCCTCCGGCAGATAGCCGATACGCGACTTCGTTTGCACGTGGCGCGGAGAATGCCCGAAGACTTCAATGTGGCCTTTCGTGGGGTTCAGCAGGCCGAGCAGCAGTTTGACCGTCGTGGATTTTCCGGAACCGTTCGGCCCAAGCAGGCCGAACACTTCGCCCTGGCGCACTTCAAAATCCACATTGTCCACCGCGCGCGCCTTCGGGCGATTCCAAAAGTCTTTGAAAACCTTCGTCAGGCCGCGCACGGACACGACCACTTCACCATTGGATGTTTGAGCGGCGGACATAATTCTAATTAAAAACTACGCCAGCTTGGGCGTCAGTTGGCCGGGGGTTTTCGGCGGGGAATCGGACTTTGATAATTCCATTTCGGGATGGAAATGCTCCAGTTCCTCGCCCTTGCGGACCAGGCGGGCGCTGTTAAAGATGACGATGAGTGAGCCGACGTTGTGCAGCAGCGCCGCGACAATCGGGCCGACGATGCCGAAGGACGCCGCGCTCAAACCGACGATGATGAACACCACGCCGAACAGGAAATTCTGGTTGATGACCGCGCGCGTGCTGCGCGACAGCTTCACCAGGAACGGCAGCCGGCGCAGGTCGTTATTCATCAGCGCAATCGTCGCGCTGTGAATGGCCACTTCGCTGCCCGCTGCGCCCATCGCGATGCCGATGTCGCCGGCGGCCAGGGCGGGGGCATCATTAACGCCATCGCCGATAACGGCAACTTTGTAGCCCTTTGCCTTCATGGCGCGGACAAATTCCACCTTGTTCTGCGGCAGGCAATCGCCCTGCGCTTCTTCGCAGCCGATCTCGGTCGCAACGCGCGTGGCGACGACATGGCGGTCGCCGGAAATCATCGCGATGCGGCGGACGCCGGCTTCTTTCAATTCCGCCAGAGCTTCCTTTGCTTCAGCGCGGGTCTTGTCCTGCATGCCGACCCAGCCGACGCATTTGCCGTTTTGCGCGACGAAAATCAAACTCCAGCCTTCGGTTTCGCCCACGTCCACGGACTTCTCAAAGCTCGCATCAATGCCGTTGTCCTTCAGCCATTGCGCACGGCCCACGAGCACATTCGCGCCGTTGATCTGCGCCTTCACGCCGCGACCAGCCGTTTCGGCAAACTCTTTCGGCTCGGCCAGGGGAACTCCCGCTTCGCCCGCGAGTGTCGCGAGGGCTTTGGCGGTCGGATGGTTGCTGTATTTTTCAGCGGACGCGGCGAGCAGCAGCAGTTCGGCCGGCTTCGTGTCGCCCAGCGGTGCGAGGCGGCTGACGGCGAGCTGGCCGGTGGTGAGCGTGCCGGTTTTGTCGAAGACGAAGGCGTTGATCTTCGCCGCGAGTTCAATGTCGGCAACATTCTTGATCAAAATTCCCAAACGCGCGGCGGCGGAGAGCGCGGCGACCATCGCGGTCGGCGTCGCGAGAATGAACGCGCACGGGCAGGACACCACAAACACCGCGATGACGCGGCTCAGATCATGCGTGAAGGCCCAGACCAGCGCGCCGATGACCAGCACGAGCGGCGTGTAGAAGCCCATGTATTGATCCACGATTTTCTGGATCGGCAGCTTGGTTTTTTCGGCGGCGATGATGAGTTCGCGCACGCGGCCGAGCGTCGTGTCGGTGCCGGCGCGGCTGACTTTGATCTCCAGCACGCCCGTCAAATTCTGGGTGCCGGCGAACACTTCGTCGCCGGTGCTTTTTTCGGCGGGCAAGGATTCGCCGGTGATCGTAGCCTGATTGAACGAGCCCTGGCCTTGCACGATGACGCCGTCGGCGGCGACGTTGTCGCCGGGACGGATGCGGATGACATCGCCGACTGCGAGTTGGCTGGCGGCGACTTCTTCCTCGCTGCCGTCCTTTAAGATGCGGCGGGCTTTCGTGGGTGTGAGCTTGATGATCGATTCGATGGAGTCGCGCGCGCCCTGGGCGGTGCGGGTCTCGATGATTTCGCCGGTGAGCATGAAGAAGGCGACGATGCCGGCGGTCTTGTAATCGCCGGACGCGAACGCCGCGAGCACGGCGATGGCGACGAGTTCGTTGATGCTCAAATTGCCGCGCCGCAAATCTTTCACGGCGGTGACGATGATGGGAAATCCGAGCACCAGCGCGCCGATCATGGCGCTGGCGCTGGCGAGCGTGCTGCCGGCTTCAAACAGCCAGTCCACGATGAAAGCGTTCAGAACGAAGACGACGCCGACAACGGCCTGCCAGAGATGCACCACGGAATGTTCGTGATCGTGACCGCAGCCGCACTCTGGACCGTGCTCGTGCTGACTCAAAAGTGAGGTAACCTGCATAAAATATATTTACGTATTACGGATTCGCCGCCGTTTTCGGCTGTGGCGGTTCGCGGTTCAACATTAGCCTAAGTTCGCGTGGTTTGCCATCGGCGCGCTGGGGCAGGTAGATTTTGTCCTGCACATTGGTCAGCACCACGGTCATGGCCTTGGTCAGCTCCAGTTGCGCGAACAGGTTCGGATTGCTCTCGTATTTCGGCAGCAATTGCAGAAACGCCCCGGCGTCCGACTCGATGGACGTCACGAAGCGGGTGCGCGCGGATTCGGCGGCGTTGGTGATGGACGACGCCTGCGCGCCGGCCTGGCTCAAGATGCGGTTCTCCTCGCCCAACGCGTCGTTGATCAGCTTGTCGTGATTCTGGCGGGCGGTGGTGACGGCGGCGAAAACTTCCTTCAACTGGCGCGGCGCGACGCTCTGCACCTGCACCTGGTCAATGACCACGCCCAGTTTTTCGCGCTCGGCGAGTTCGCTGACGCGCTGGCGCACGGCGTCCTGAAACGCGGCGACGTCGCGCGTGAGGATGTCGTCCACGTTGAACCGCGCGGCGGTGGCGATGAGGGCGTTGTTCGCGGCGTTTTGCACGGCGTTGGAAATGCCGGCGAGATTGAAATTATGGTTCGTGCCGCTGGCGAAGTTGAAGATCGCCGTGCGCGGATCGTCAATATGATACGAAACCGTGGCGCGGGTGTGGATGATGTTGCGGTCGGCGGTGATGGCGTAGCCGTCGATCTGGGGATTCAACGAGGGGCCGGCCGGTGGCTCGGTGCCGGCGAGTTCCATTTCCGGCGTGGTCAAAAACCAGCCGACGCTGGAACTGACCTTCTGGATTTCCGTGATCGGAATGCGGACCACTTCGTCAATCGGATACGGCAGCGACCAATGCAAACCCGCATTCAGCAGCATTTTCGGGCCGTCACCCAACGGTTTGCCGAAACGGAGAATGATGGCTTTTTCCTGCGGCCCGACGGTGAAAAATCCGGCGGCGAAAATGATGACGACGAGCGCCACCATCGCGATCTTGACGATGACAAAGCTGCTGCGCAATGCCTCGGCGAGTGCCTGCGAACCGGCGTCCTGCATTTCCGGCCCGCGCGATTCCGGCGCGGCGGGCGAATGGTCGTGATGATCGTGGTCGCTCATGTCACTTGCCTGTGGAGTTGGCCGGCAGCTTCTGGAACAAATCAAACGGCGGCGTGCGCTCGTCGAAAATCAGCGTCGCCTTCTGGTTCAGCGAATTCTTCAACGCCTCCAGTTGCAACTGGAATACGGCGAGTTCCGGGTTCTGCTGGAACACGCTCAAGGTCTTGGCGGCTTCGGCCACGCCTTCGCCCTCGATGCGCGTCGCGGCCGCCTGTGCGTTTGCGAGCACATCGGCGGCCTGGCGTTCGGCGGCGGATTTGATCTTGGTCGCCTCGGCTTCGCCCTTGAACTGCGCCTCGCTGATGTATTTGGTGCGCTCGGATTTCATGCGCTCAAACACGGCCTGCGTCACGCTTTCCGGCAGTCCCAGCTTCTTGATGCCGAGAAATTCAATGTTGATGCCGTATTCATGTTTGGCCAGTTCGGTTTCGACGGCGGACTGTATTTCTTTTTCGATCTCCCCGAACTTGATCTCTTTCGGATCCGAATTCACGAAGTCGGACAGGTTATGCCGGCCGATGACCGCCGCTTTCGCGCCGCGAACGATGTCTTCCAACTGACGCTGCGCCGCGAGTGCGGAGCCGCCGGGGAATTTTGGGAAGAACGCCTTCGCGTCCGAAATCTTCCAGCCGACATAAACGCTGGTCAGGAGCATCGTGTTGTCCGCCGTGAGGATTTCGCTGAACTTGTCCTCGAAGCTCTGCACGCGCTGGTCGAAGCGGTTGATGCTCTGGACGGGCCACGGCCATTTCACATACAGCCCGGCGTTCGTGATGGTGTCGGTCGGCTTGAGAAACGTCGAGACCACGACGACTTCCGACTGGCGCACCTGAAAGGTGAAAAGCAGCAGCGCAAAGATCGCCACCAGAACGGCGGCGATGATGATGGTTAAGAGGTTCTTTTTCATGGCGTATTCGTGATGGAAAGGTTCAAAAGGTCGTCGCGGATCTTGTCCTGCAAATCAAAGATGATCACGTCCGACGTGTTCGTGACGAGCAAAACATATTTGCGCGCCTTGGCCGTGGCGTCGTCAAAGCTCTGTAAATACAGGCGCTGGCGATAGACCGACGGCGCGGCGGCGTAGGCCGGCAGCTGGTTTGTGAACAGCGCCGCGCGGGCGAAGGCCGAGGTCACCTGCGTGACGCGCTTGGCGTCAGCGACATTTGTGGTCGTGAACGCCGCCGCATCGGCCATCGCGCTCAGGCGAATGGCGCCGGATTCGGCGTCGAGTATCTTGGCGAGCATGGTCTGCTGCGCGCCGACCACTTTTTCGTAGGTCGCCGCGACTTCACCTGCCGTCGGCGGATGAATATCCTGCAAGCCGACGAAGACGATGTTGGCGCCCAACTGGCGTTCATTCGCCGAGGCCTGGATCTTTGCGCGCAGGGCGGAGGCGGCTTCGAGGCGACCGTGCGAGAGAATCTCGTTCAAATCGCTGCCCGCGAGATAGCGGACCACTTCCCGCGTCGCGAGATTCTTTAATAAATCTTCCGGCTCGCCGTTTTTATAGACCCAGTCGGTGATGTTGGTGATCTGGAATTGAACCGGGATGCTGACCGTGATGAGCCCGACGGATTTGGCATTGGCAGTTCCGTTGGTATCGGTCGTCTGGGAAGTCACGGCGGCGCGGTTGCCGACGAGGAAGTTTTCCTCCTTGGCATGCGCCACCGTCCAGAGCACGGTGCTCGCCGCCTCACTCTGCGCGTCCGGCGTGTAGCCGACCGCGAATGATTGGATCTGCTCGGTGCGGAAGCGGTAAATCTTGTCCATCGGCCACGGCAGCTTGAAATGCGCGCCCGGTGAGAGCACGCCATGGGGCTGGCCGAAATGTTCCAGCACCGCCTGTTCGCCCGCGTCGATGAACACCACCGTCGTGGACAGAATCAGCGCGGTGAATTGCACGAGCAGCAGCGCGGCGAGGTTTTTCTGCGCCGCCTGAAAGAACCACGTTTCCGAAACCTTGAAGCCGAACTGATAATCCAGCGTCTGCGCCGCCGTGGTGAACAGGCTTTCCGGCTGCGCGAGAATCCCGACCACGCGGCTTTCGTAGAGCGGGCGGGCAACCTTGCCTTTGACGCGCGGGCGGTAGATTTCCAGCAGCAGCGTCAGCAGATTTTCCAGCGCCATGAGGCCCAGCAGCCCGCACAGGCCGCGCGCCATCCAGAGGTCGGCGCCGGGAAACTTGGCTTCCACCCCCGCGATGCCGAGCGCGGTGAGCGCGCAAACGTAGGCGCCCGCCAGCAGAAAACTCGCGCCCGGCCGGAGCAGCCGGTGGTTTTCCAGCCGCGCGATCGTCACGGAAAAACGGCCGATCAAAAACAGCAGCAGCGCGAAGATGGCGAAGAGGGACAGGGCGGCCGTGGCGTTGGCGGTCTTCAAGGCCGCCGGATTTTTGCCGCTGAACAGCCAGATCCCCCACGCGCCGCCGGCTTCGAGCAGCAGCAGCAGGATGGTCAGGCCGGGCACAAAATATATTTCGAACTGCTCGCGGGCGTTGCGGGCGGGAAAGCTGCCGGAATCGTTCGCGGCGAACAGCGACCCGCCGCGGCTGCGCGCCAGTTCGTCCAGCTCCAGTTTTTCCGCGCGCTCGTTTTCTTCCAGCCGCATCTGGAACCAGCTGATGCCGGCCACCAGCACGCCCAGACCCAGGAAGACCGCCGCCGCCTGTCCCGCCAGCGAGCCGGCGAAAACGGTGACGCCCAGGCCGGCGAGAAAGATCAGCACGGCGACCGCGAGGTTCACCAGCCCGTTTTTTTGGATGTTGCGTTCCACGTTTCGTTAAATTGTTAAATCGTTGCCTGGTTACCTCGGAATTCGCCGAACCGATTTAACGATTCAACGATTCACAAGGTAACGCCTAACTCAATTCTCGTTCATCAAACAGTGCCACGCCCGCGGCCAGCGCTGCGCCGGCATAGCAGACCGCATAGCCGAGCGCTTTGCCGACGTAAGCCCATTGAAACGTGTTTTTGCCCGTTTCCAGCGCGTCGGCGAGCCAGAAAAGCTGCCAGTTTGGCACCACACTGTAAAGAGTTGAAGCCCACCAACTGCCTTTGGCGGCGGGCAGGCCGAAGAAATAATCTGACATCAGCCCGAGCAGGAACACCGCCGAGCAGACCGCCAGCGTCGCGATCATGTCCAGCCGCGTCGAGCACGCCAGCGCCACCGCCGCGAGGATCCACAGCGCGAACAGGATCAGGATGCCCGCCGGAATCAGCCGCCAGTCCACCGTGGCCGCCTGGCCGAGGCTTTGCATCTGGTGCGTGAATTGAAAAATGATGAACGTCGCCAGCGTGGCCATCACCACCAGCGCGATGACCGCGTCGCTCACGAACGGGCGGCGCAGGAAGAAATTGCTAAACCCCGCCAGCCCGTAGGCCAGCAGGATGCCGCCGCCGAAAATCCCGATGGCCAGCAGGTTCGTCGAACCGTAGGCATCAAATGCCATCCAGCTTGCCAGCATCACGCCGACCATGTTGACGTAAGCCAGCAGCGCCAGCGCCGCCGCGAGCCCGGCGAACTTGGCGATCAGGAATTGCGCGCGGCCGACCGGCTTGGACAGCACCGCCAGCGCCGTGCCGGAGCGGATTTCCCGCGCCAGCGAGGCCGACGCGCTCAGCACCGCGCCGAACAGGCCCGTCAGCAGCATCACCGCCAGCGCGCTCGTCTTGACGAGTTTCATTTCGTCGCCGAAGGCGAAGTAATACGGCACCGCGAGAAAGATCTCGAACAGCACGGAGCCCGTCATCAGCAGCAGAAAAATCGGCTGCCGGATGAGCTCCATGAAGGCGTTGACCGCAATGTACCTGAATTGTCGCATGAACTTCTGATCAGCTTAACGAACCCCGGGCGCATTTGCCAACGGTTAATCCGCCTGGGCGCAAGGAAATGGAGCGGAAAAATAGGTTTGGCGTTCAAAGGTATTTTTCGTTGGGATCGAAAAATCGATTGGGCGCGGAAAAATCCACGCTCAATCCTGACTAAAAATGCTGAAGAATTATTGCCTCGCCAGCCGTTGCGCGGTTTTGACGAGCGTGAGAAATTCCGAGCGGTAACCTTCGGCATCCGTGCCTTTGGCAGATTCGGCCAGTTCAAGCACGCTGCCGTAAGTTGCATTGCCCGCGAATTCCGAACCGCGCAGCAGTATCCCGAACTCCGCCACCGCCGTCGCGAATTTGAAATCGGTCGAGGCGCGCGTAAAACCCTTGCCGCTGTCGGTCACGGGAAATTCCAGCAGTCGGCTCTTGTCGCCATCGGGCTGTTTGTAGCGCAGCTTGAGCGTCAGCAGTTCCTTGCTGGAGTCGGCAACGTAGCGTTCCGGTTTTTCTTCCGCCGTCGGTTGATACTTCAAAGGGTCCACATTACCCGCCGGAATTTTCCCGCCTGCCGGGACGATTTCATAAAGCGCGGTGACGGTGTGGCCCGCGCCGATTTCGCCGGCGTCTTTTTTGTCGTTGTTAAAATCTTCCTTCCGTAACATCCGCTTTTCGTAGCCGATGAGCCGATACGCGGCGACCTGCGCGGGATTGAATTCAACCTGTATCTTCACGTCCTTCGCAATCGTGACCAGCGTGCCGCTCATTTGATCAATCAAAACTTTCTGCGCTTCCTCGAGCGTGTCAAGGTAGGCGTAATTGCCGTTGCCCTTGTCGGCGAGCTTTTGCATCAGCGCGTCCTTGTAATTATCCGTGCCGACGCCGAGCGTGGTGAGAAAAACTCCGCTCTTCGCTTTGTCCTGAATGATTTTTACAAGCTGGCTTTGGTCGGTGATGCCGACGTTGAAATCGCCGTCGGTGCACAGCAGTACGCGGTTCACGCCGCCCTTGATGAAGTTTTCCTGCGCGACATCATATGCCGCTTGAATGCCCGCCGCGCCCGCCGTCGAACCACCCGCGCCGAGTTCATCAATTGCCTGGAGAATGATTTCCTTTTGCGCACAGGAAGTGGATTCGAGTTTCACACCCGCTGCGCCTGCGTAAATCACGATTGCCACGCGATCGTTCTCCGTCATTTTTTTCACGAGCTGGCGCAACGCCTGTTTGATGAGCGGCAATCGTTCCGCGGGTTGCATCGAACCGGACACGTCAATCAGGAAGACGAAATTGCTCGCCGGCCGTTTGTCCTGCGCAATCTCGCGGCCCTTCAAACCGATGCGGACGAGACGATGGTCGGCATTCCACGGACAACCGGCGATTTCGATGTTGGCCGCGAACGGATCGTTCCCGCGCGGTTGCGGATAATTATAGTGAAAATAATTAATCATTTCCTCAAGGCGCACGGCGGCGGGCGGCGGCAACTGTCCGGCCGTCAAAAAGCGGCGGACGTTTGCGTAGGACGCAGTGTCCACGTCAATCGAGAACGTCGAGAGCGGATGATTCAGCGCTGTGAGAAAGGAGTTTTCAACCAGTCGCGGATAAGTCGCCGTGCCGGTTTGTCGGCTGTCCACCAGGCGGTAAAAATTCTTTTGCATCGGCGTATCAGCAAGCTCCAGCTCGGCTTTCTCATCTTTGACAACGGCAAGTTGGTTCGCAGATATTGCATCGGATGCAATGGTTCCATTGTGGAATGACTCGCTGATGCTGCCATCGGCAGTCAGCGCGGAAGCGCCTTTTTGAAAGCTGAAACCATTGACGCTTGAGATAACTTTCGAAGCGCGCATTTGAGTCTGTCGCACATCGTCCCGCCCGAAAGTCGCTCCGCCGGCATAGCTGTTAGCGCCGCCCATAGCCAAACCAGCGGGAGCACTTTGTGGTGCGGGTTGTTCTCTAGCCGCTGTGTCATAAGCCAACGTGCTATCACCTGCCGCCGGGGCTGATTTTACGGCGTCCAAATCAAATCCAAATTTACCATCCGCACGGGCGGGCGTGTTGACTGGTTTTGCCGCAAACATGACCGCCGCCGGCGGTGGAGCCACGACAGCTGGGGCAACTGGCTCGGGATTTTTCTGGAGCTGCGACTGTGAATTCAAAGCCAGATGACGCGCCTTCGCTTTAGATTTCGCCAATGAAGGCAAGAGCATCACTACCATCACCGCAATGATGGCAACAACCGCCAGCGCCTCGACCAATCGGAAACTCGGCAACCATTGCCACCAAACGGCTTTTCCTGCCGCGCGTTTTTCATCGCCGATTTTTTTGGCTATCGCCCGCGACTGTTCCGCTGTGAGCGCCGGACATTCCTCGCCCGCCAATTCCTTCTCCAGTTGCAAAGCCGTCTGCCGCACATCTTCCACCCAGCGTCGCGCATCGGCGTTCACGGCAAGGACTTTTTCCACTTCACTGCGCTCAGCCGCATCGAGTTCGTTTAGCGCGTAGGCCGTCAGCTTGGCTTCGTCAAAATTTTCGAGATTCGTTTTCATAACAGTTGAAAATTAAATGGCTCCTTCCGTCTCCGTCATTTGCTGCCGCAACGTTTTCAGCGCGGTGTGAATGAGAAAACCCACGTTCGTCACGGACAAATTCGTGACGCCCGCGATTTCCTTGTAACTCAATCCGTTTTGGAATTTCAGCCGCACGACCTCCTGTTGGTTCGGCGGCAGATGTTTCAGGAATTTTTGCGCGCGGCCGGCGCTTTCGTTCTGTTCCGCCTGCGCGGCTGGCGAATGTTCGCGGCTCGCGCGGGTCGCCAGTTCAATGTCATCCAATGGTTTCATGCGGTGTTCCTTTCGTTGGATGTCGAGTGCGCGGTTGCGGCAAACCGTAAACAGCCATTGCGCCAGATGCCCTTCGAGCTGGGCCGGTTCCTCGGCACACAGCCGGAGAAATGTGTCCTGCACCACGTCGCGGGCGCGGTCGAGGTCGCCCGTGATTTGCGTGGCGTAGCGCATTAGCGGCCCTTCATGCTCGCGTAATGCCATCCGGATCCACTCGGATTTATCTTCGGTCATAATCGTTTCCCGTTGTTTGCCGTCGCGCGTCCATCCACAGAGACAACGGATGAACCAGACGTTTATTAGACGGGAAAGGAAGAAATTTTGCAGCCCATAAGAACTCAGCCCCGTCAGGGGCGAAATCTTTGTAGCAAAATGTTCCCACGAATTATCAAGTTCCACAGGACTGGAACACTCCAAGACGCTTCGCCCTCACTCGGTTTGTCGGTTTTCGCGCCAGCGTCTTGGACTGCGGTGGCCCTCCACCGCTTTTACGTCACGGCGACAAGTTTTTGCGATGCGGCAGATGGTTCCACCACTTTTGGATCACACCCACAAAAATTGCGTCCAGCCGACTGCTGATGACCTCCACGAACGAACAACCGCGTTTAACCGCCACCCAGAACGATGTTAGGAGCAGGACAATGAAAATCGTCTGGTTCTGCCAGCCATCCAGTTTCCATTGGCCTTTCCAAAACCAGATCGGGTGCCGGAACATTGGTTCAGAATAACAAATCGGCCAGAAATCCCCGATGGTTGGCCCGCGCGAACCGACCAGATCGCAGAGCAGATGCAGATGAAATATCAGCAGGCACAGCAACAAGACTCGCCATCTTTGACGCGCAAAAAACATGAGCAAGAGCGAAACACAAATCGCCCCCGGCCAGCCATGCAGCAGGAGGTGATGATACGTTTGATAATAATAAAACGTGCATTCCTTGCCCGTAATCCATGAGCCGACGACATCGGCGACTACACCTAGTCCGTCGGCATCCGGCAAAACACCGGCCAGCGTCACCAATTTTCGGTCTCGCGTATTGTTGGTGGTTGCCGAAGCCACCAGCCAGCTGCCGATGAGATGGGTTAACGGGGACATGGATTTGCCATCACCCTATCCGGCGAAACTAGGGATTCAAAGCGGAAGTTTTCATCGGTGCCGCCGGGGGACGGTTTCGGTGCGCCGGCCACCGGCTGGCGGAATTTTGCCCGTGTTACATGAAAATTGCTAACGGGGAAAACCTAAAACCCCACGGGCAAAGACCATTTTCCCTTGGGCAAAATGGTTTTCCCCACGGGGAAACGTCATTTCCTAATGGGAAAAGGCTGCGCACTGATGGGGTTTTGAAGAATTCCCTTGGGCAAAGAGCTATTTTCCACAGGCAAACACCTTTTGCCCTTGGGCAAAGACCGTAACCCCATGGGGAAACGTCATTCTCCCTTGGGCAAAATGGGTTTTCCCTTCGGCAAACGCCTTTTCCTAACGGGAAAACAGCGAAAACTCATCAGTGCGCGACGAAAACTCATCAGTTTCCGACGTTTTCCCATTAGGAAAACGTCAAACCCCGTAGGCAAACACAAAATTCCCATGGGAAAAATCTCTTTGCCCATGGGAAAAACCATTTTGCCCGTCAGGAAAAGCGGGAAATCCATGGATTCTGCCATAAAAGCCGATGAATTTGAAAATAGCCCGGCATTTATGTCTGGAGAACCGTTGGCAAAAGGCAAACCGTCCTGGCGGAGGCAGAAGAACTAGTGGCTATCTTCCAAGAGGAATCGGAGTTACGGCGCCAATTTATCGCGGTGCGGCAGAGAGTTGGAAGCTATTTCTCACCCTGCGCACGGCGCAAGTCACCGATTTCCTGGAGCCGTTTCACCGCGGCATCATCAATCCGCCCGGACCGGTCCGGTCCGACATCCAGCAGATAGTTGGCCTGGCGGTCGTTGCACTTCTTCAGCACGCCAACGATGTCCTCTGCGCTGCGGATGTGTGCGTCCACGCCGGGTTGCCAGAACCAGTTGCCGCAATCCACGATGGTGTCGCACACCTCGGTGGGAATGGTATTGGTCACCGGCGGATAACCCTTTTCGTTTTTGTAGATCGGATATTCGTAACTGTAGATGTCCGTTTCGCTCAACTTGTGGGAGTTGTTGGCGATGACGAGACAGTTTGGCTGGAGCTGTATGATGAGCGCCTTGAGGTCAGCCCACTCTTTGGCCTTCAGTTTCACCCGATATTGATCGCACCAGATCAAATCCACCGGACCGTAGCGGGTGAGCAGTTCCGTGAATTGCTGCCGCATGAATCCCGCGTAGTCGCCCCGCGCTTCGGGCGGCATGCCGTGGAGCGACGGCTGGTTCGTGGGCAACGTGTTGCCAAAGCGATTGTCATAGTTTCCCGGGGCGCAATAATAAAAACCAACCTTGATGCCGCGCGCCCGGAAGGCATCGACGAACTCGCGGACAACGTCACCCTGGCCCTGCTTGAAATTCTTGAAGGCGGTGATGTCGTGCGTGGTGACGGCACTATCCCAGAGCGGATAGCCTTCGGTGTGCTTCACGGTGAGCACGGCGTATTTCATGCCGGCAGCCTTGGCCGCATCCGCCCATTGCCCGCAATCCAGATTGGTCGGCGCGAACGTCAGCGGATCCTCGTAACCGTTCGCCCATTCCTGGCCGTTGAACGTCGCGATGTTGAAGTGCAGGAACAATCCGAATTTCCAATTCAGGAATTCAGCTTGCGACTGCGTCCGCGCCTTGGCCGCATCGGGCGTCGTCGCTGATTTATCGGCGTCCTGCGCCAATCCCGCAGTGACAAGGCCCAACAACAGTGCGCCGCTGAGCAAATTTTTTTTAGTGTTCATAAAAAGAAAATGATTGAGCCGGGCAATAACGTGAGCATCACGCTAACGAGCGGGCGACCTGTCTTCAAGGCGACAGTTTTTCGCGGTGCGGCAGATGGTTGGTGCATGGTGCCCGACCGGAAGGTCTTCCAGCGCACCAAGGCCGCGTCGCTGGTGTCTTCAAACAGAAATTTCAGCGTCGGCGATTCGACGTGGCCGTCGCAGTCTTAATCGCCAGAGGTGCCAATTTTGTTAAAGCGGGCTTTGACGGGTGCGTTGGAGTATGTGTCATGAGGATACGTCACAAAAAAGGAGCCAATGAAGGAATTGTTGGTATATTTTTTCCCATTAAGCCCTGTTAGATCCCACGCAAGATTGATCTCACCTTTGGTGGTGCTACCGCAGATGTCGTTGATCAACCTGCCTTGGAGGTTTCGCACTTCGACACGGAATTTTGCAGAAGACTCTTTGAGTTTGGCATAAAGATCGGCACCTTCATCTGTATACAATGTCGAGTCTTCGTTGAACCGACATGTATTGCTGGAATTGAAAGTCAAACTTGGTCCAATCAGATTGAACTGATCGCCATCCCAACCGTGAGCGAACATCAGCCGAGCGCGAAGTTCGTGTTTGCCGGGTGAATTCCAATTAATGTTCCACCATAGGCGAGTGTTTCCATTTGTAGCCTTTTCGGAATCTGAAAACGTGCACTCATTGAAACTTCCTTCCGTGCCGAAGAAACCAAGTTTGATATCGCCTCCCGGAAACGGACGGTCAGATTTGAAGGCATCGAAGGGAACAGGTAATTCAAACTCAACCACGCCCCATTCATCTGGGCCGGAAATCCACTTCAGAGTCATGAGTTGAGAAAGAGACAGACGATTGGTATTCAATGCAGTTTGTGTCTGAATCCAGCGGCTCAATGGAAGCTCATGAAATACGGGTTCGGGCTGATTGGAATCTGCGATGAAAGTGACTTCGGGACTGGCAGGAGGAAACCCAAGGTCAATTACTTTGGTCTCGACTGGAAAATTGGTCCTGATAGCGGCTTGAGCGGGAAAAAGCGCCGCCATGTTGGTGAACACGAGCGGTGGCCGGAGATTATATTTTAGGTCATCAATTGACAATTGAATCAGCAATTTATCAGGCAAATACAATTGAACATAGGCTGCGGGACCGTTCGTGGTTCTCCAGGTGACATCGTAGGTTGGAGCAAACATCCGTCGGGTTGGCTTTTTGCCGCTGCCCACATAGTTGAGGACTGGAGTTGAAGCGACGGTTAGCTGGCAATCACGATTCAAGGCTTTGACATCCACGGAAAGAGAGCCGAGCCACTGTGTTGCCAGTTGATAGGCAGCGTGGTTATCTACTTTTCTTTCGGGTAGAAGTTCGTCTTGCAAGCCGCGCCAGACTTCGTAGCTGTGATCAATTTCAACATGGTCAAGTTTGCCGCCCGATAGAACCCGATACGTGTAATTGGTGGTAGCAACGTAACCCATCATGCCTTGATTGTAATAGAATCCGAACGGGCTAGTCCGTGCGCCACTAACTCTTGATCTCGTGATAGGAAAATCCTCCTCCAAATGAAGCGCCTGGGCCGCATGATTGGCTTCTTGAATCATCAAGCGAAATTCTTCCGCTTCAAACGCGTCACTACTGTAGAAATGCTCAATGAACTCAACGTTCCCATTGGTATCCACTGTCCGCGCAACGCCAGGTGGTAAGCCTCGGCCACGTTCTTTGGCATCGGCGACCCAGGACCAACTGGAGTTGGTTTGCCCGCTGGCAGAGGCGTTTGTAACCATCAACAAAATGTTGAGGAGCCAAACTATCCTCGAACCTGTTTTCATAAAATCTCACGCCATCGCGCGGGCGATGCTGTTCCACCACGGATCGTGCAGTTCGGTGAGCGGGGCAAAGAATTCGCCAGCCACGGTTTTCACCGTCAGCTTGTCGCCGCCGACTTTGCCGATCTGCACGGCGGGCACGCCCATGAGCTTGGCGCGTTCGACGACTTTCACGGCATCCAGCGCTTTGCAACTGATGACGACGCGCGATTGCGTTTCGCCGAAGAGCAACGCGTCGAGGCGGACGTCTTTGATGGCGCTCAGATCCACGGTCGCGCCGATGAGACGCGGCGTTTCGCGGGCGATGAGCTGGCTGATGCAGCTTTCCGCGAGCGCGACGGCGAGGCCGCCTTCGCTGCAATCGTGCGCACTCTTCACCAGGCCGGATTGGATCAGGCCGAGGAGCGTGGTGTGCAGCGTCTTCGCGACTTCGAGGTCACAACGCGGCGGTGAACCGGCCTTCTTGCCGTGGACGACTTGCAGATACGCGCTGCCGCCGAGGCCTTGCAACGGCGTGGCTTCCACCGCGTCGCCGAGCAGGATGATGGCGTCACCTTCGTCCTTGAACCATTGCGTAGTGACGTGCTCCACCTTGTCGATGAGACCGACGACGGAAATCGTGGGCGTCGGATCAATCGGGCCGGCGGGGCTTTGATTGTAGAGCGAGCAATTGCCGCCGGTGACGGGCGCGTTGAAAGCTTTGCAACCTTCCGCCAGACCGCGCACGGATTCTGAAATCTGCCAGAACAACTCGGGCTTGGCCGGGCTGGGCATGTTGAGATTATCCGTCGCGCCGAGCGGAATTGCGCCGGAGCAAGCCAAGTTGCGGCACGCTTCGGCGACGGCGGCTTTCGCGCCTTCGTAAGGATCGAGATAAACGTAACCGCCGTTGCAGTCCACGGTCATGGCGATGAGCTTCTCGGAAACGGTCGGATCGCCGACTTTGGCGGCGAGTTCCGCGCTCATCACGGGCAAGGAATCCGTCTTGATGCGAATGACCGCGGCGTCGCTGCCGGGCAAAACGACCGACCCGTCACGCACTTGATGATCGTATTGGCGATACACCCAGTTCTTCGACGCGATGCTCGGGAACGCGAGCAGCTTCTTCAAATCGGCAATTGGCAATTGGCAATCGGCAATTCCTTCAAGGCGGAACGCTTTCACCTCCGCGATGTAAGCGGGTTCTTTCGCCTCGCGCTGATAGACGGGTGATTCGTCGGCAATCTTCTTCGCGGGAATATCCACGACGAGTTTGCCGCCATGCCGGACCTTCATGTGGCCGGTGTCGGTGATGATGCCGATCTCAGCCCACGGCAGATCCCACTTGTCGAAAATGCGTTTCACTTCCTCTTCGCGGTCCTTGTGGACGACGATGAGCATGCGCTCCTGCGATTCCGAAAGCATGAGTTCGTAGCTGCTCATGTTTGCGGCGCGTTGCGGAACTTTGTCGAGTTCGATCTCGATGCCCGTGCCGGCGCGCGCGGCCATTTCGCAGGTGGAACAGGTCAAACCCGCCGCGCCCATGTCTTGCATACCCGCGACACAACCGGTGGCAAGCAGTTCGAGGCACGCTTCGCACACGAGTTTTTCCATGAACGGATCGCCGACCTGCACCGCGCCGCGCTGTTGCTCGGCGGATTCCTCGGTCAAATCCTGCGA
>CAIXPZ010000140.1 GCA_903921455.1 uncultured Verrucomicrobia subdivision 3 bacterium
CGTGAACAATGCCACGGCCTTCACCATCGAGGGTGCGGACTATGACGCACTTGGCCAGTGGACGGATGACACCATCAAGGGGCTCATTCTCGCCCGCTTCGGTCTGGAACTCGCATGAGCAGCACGACCGCCATCACGCTCACGAAGGAGGACGGTTCCGGGACGTCCGACGCGAACACCTACGCCTCGGTTGCCGATGCGAACTATTATCACGAGGGGCATTTGTATGCCGCTGCGTGGACGGCGGCGACCGATGTGCAAAAGGCGGCGGCGCTGGTGATGGCGACGCGATTGATTGATATCGAATATCAATTCGGCGGCTCGCGCGTGCTGATGAATCAGTCGCTGCAATGGCCGCGTTCGGATTGTCGTGAACCGGATGGCAGCACGGCGGAATTTGTTCTGCCCGGGTTTACACCTCATTTCGTCGTCATCACCACGACCTCCGAGGAACTGCGGTTGCTGAAAAATACTTGGACGGTCCCGGATGATGTGGTGCCGAAGGCCGTCGTCGAGGCGACCTGTGAACTGGCGCGTGAGTTGTTGATCACCGACCGCACGGCCGCACCTCCGGGCGAGGGTTTGAAATATCAGAACAATGGCAGCGTCCAAACCGGCTACGACAAAACCGATACGCGACCCCTCATTCCCGCCGTCGTTCAGGCGTTGCTTGGCAAGTATGGCGCGCTCATCAAAGCCAAGAGCGGTGCAGTAAAACTCGTCCGGACCTAGCGGTCAGCCACCTACATCCTCAATCGCCAGTCGGCAAAACCTCTGCGCTCGAAACGTGGGGCACTGGCACTGGCGTCGGTGTTGCTCGCGACAGTTTTGCTTTCGGGCTGTGCGATCGCGCCGCTGAAAGGTGGCAAGGCCAGCACCAGCCAGGCGGCTGGTCGCATCGAGCAGAACGTCGTTCAATCCGAGAACCCGGCGGCCGTGTCGAAGCAGAATCAGGAAACCGTTCGCACCAAATCTTACACCGTGCCGGCCGGTTCGCGCATGGTGGAAACGCATGTCACCTCAGAAACGGGCGGAGCGCTCGTGACCAATGCCCAATCTTTTTTACTCAGCGCGCCGATGCCGATTACCGAACATGAAGAGACGCGAGCCAAGAGCGAGCTTGGCGCGGCTCAAAAAGACACGGCGCGCGAATTAAGCGCGAAGCTGGCGAGCCTCAAGGGCATCGTTTGGGTCGGCGTTTTGGTTTTTCTTTTTGGCCTCGCCACTCTCTTTTATCCACAGCTCAAGCTGCTCGTCGGCAGCGTCACCACGAGCGCGGCCATCACGGTCGGCGGGCTTGCGCTTATCGTTCTACCCACGCTCATCGTCGGCAACGAACTGCTCATCATGGGCGGCGTGGCGGCCGCCGTCGGCTTGTGGTTTCTCGCTCACCGGCATGGTCAACTTCGCGGATTGGTGAATGCTTCCATAAATTCTGAAACGAAAGGAGACGTATGAAAGAAGAACAGCAGCAATTATTGCGGATCATTGGCCAGTTGCCGGCCCGGCTGTTTTCCGAACAGGTCGCGGCGGTATTGAACTGCCAGCCGCATGATGTGCCCATTCTCGTCGCGGCGCGCCTGCTCAAGCCGCTGGGCAATCCGCCGCCGAACAGCGTCAAATACTTTGCGGCGCTCGAGGTATTGGAACTGGCCAAGGACCGCACCTGGCTGGCCAAAGTCACGAATGCGCTGAACCAGCATTGGCAGCACAAAAATGCTGCGAAGCAAAAATCGGCTGGCGGATTCGTTGCGAGTCGGGCGTCCGGCGTCGCAGGAGGCGTCAGCGCGCTTGGTTCGGCGGCGCGGAATTAATCTAACTAAATAAACGCTGCAATTTGTGGCTGACTACGGCACAGACCGGATGCGCCAGAAAATATTAGTGGTGGGATCGCCACGTCTGCATTGTAGTAATGGCGAGTTATGCTACCTGCCTTGACCGGCCGTGTTTAAATAAACACAGGGCGGATGACATAGCTGCCATCCGCCCCGTCCAACCCTACCCGCATGAACCCATCATGCTTTTCCTGCTGTTCAAACCGCAGGAAATTTTATCCGATCACGGATACGTCAGGCGATAGAACACCGCCGGGTTGGCGGGATTGATCGTGATTGGGTATGGCGGCGTGGCGCCAGTGACCGTGTGCCAGTTATTGGAATTGGCGAGACTAACCGAATTGGATTGCAAATTCCATCCCTGACCAGTCGGCCAGTTCAACGTCAACGCACCGCCGCTGACCGTATAGGTGATATTCGTCGGCGTGGGCGTGGTCGAACCAACCAGCACCAGCAGGCTGCCCGTGCCGGCAAAGCCGGGCGTACTGCTGACTGTGCCATAGATACCGGCTGGCTGCGCAATGCCGTCCAGAACCAGACTTGTCACGGTATTCGTTACGGCAAATTCCAACTGCAGCAGTGCCCCGGCAGCAACCGCGACCGAGATGGTTGAGTTGGTGGCGAATCTGGCATTATTGGTGAGCACCAAGGTGCCGGCATTGACTGTGGTGTTTCCCTTATAGGTGTTGGCACCGGCGAGCTCAAGTGTGCCTGCGCCAGCCTTCGTGAGCGAGTAGCCCGCGCCGCCATCACCAATGGCACCACCCACCGTCAGGGTGCCGGCATTGATCGTCACTTGGCGGCTCCCCCCAAGCGTAACCGCGCCGGAACTGAGGTTCAAGTCAGCGCTCCCGACAAAGGTGAAGTCGCCGCTCCAGCTAAAACCGGGGGCATTGCCCAACGTAATTGCCGTGCCGGACTTATTGTCAATTGTGCCGCCATTAACAGTCAAAGTGGAACCGGCATTGCCACTAACGGCATAGGCCTGGTTAATGTTCAGCGTGCCACTGTTCAGCACCCAGTGATTCACATAGTCTGGTTTTGACAGCGTCACCGTGCCGGGGCCATTCATGGTCACGATGCCGCTTCCGGAATCAAACAGTTGGCCAGTGAACACATAATCGCCGCCGCCATTGAGCGTGAGATTGTGGCTGCTCGGGGCGTTAAGATTGAATGCATACGGAGCTGTGTTGGCCGCCCAGGTAAAAGTGCGCCCGGATGCAACATTCCAAGACTGGTTCGTGGTTATAAATAACCTGGCAAGATCCAGCGTAAGGTCGTTCGTTCCCACAATGTTAATGCCCCCAGCACCGCTAATGCTTTGGTTCAGGGTCAGGAAATGGCTATCCGAGATCACGACGGGACCACCGGTGACGTTGGATATCAAGATGCCGCCCCAAGTGACGTTCCCACCTAAGGAATTCGTCAAATTCGCCGGCTGATACGAGCCGGTCCAGATAGCCCAGTTGGCGCTATCGGGCTGGGTGCCAGAAACCCAACTGTATCCGGTTTCAAGAGTGTAACCGCTGTTGTCGGCCCGGATTTGGTCTCCCGCCGGCCCGACAATACTGGCAGTTAGCACAGGTTCCGTCAGCGTATAATCGTTGGTGTTGGCACCGATCAGCGAGAGGCCGGTGACATTCACGGCAATATTATCTGCCGCATTTGTCTGGATAAAATTGGCAACTGGCGTGCCGGTCAGGCTTACGGAATCGCCAGTATAGGGCTTCCCATCAACCGTGGTTCCTGCGCCGGCCGCTTCGTTCCCCTGCAGTTGCGCCAAGCTATTGGTAGTGAACCCCGCCGTGGTGGTTCCATCGGCAAGCTTGTTGGTAACAGCCAACCCCGTCACCGTGAGCGCCTTGGCTGTGACCGTTTGGACCAATCCCGTCTGTTGTAAAAGGCTGTAGTTGCCAACGCCAGCACCGGTCAGGGTCACTCCGGTGATGGTGACCGCTTGGTTGCCGACATCTTTTGCGGCGAGCGTGCCTGCGGCCGTGCCGCCTAATGTCACCGAGTCCACCGTGTAGGGAATGCCATCCGCAGTCGTGCCGGTTCCCGACGCTTCGGCTGTCTGGAGCGCCGCAGCGCCGCCCAGCTTCGCGGTTGTGGTGCCGTCGTAGATTGTGGGGTTTGCGGTAATGCCAGAGTAATCCAGCGGTTTTGCCGTGATTGTCTGCGATACAGGGCTGCCAGAACTGTCGCTTAGGTTATGCGTGCCGTCACCCTGATAATAGGCGGTGATGGAGTGTGGGGAACCCGCCACTTTCAGGTCGGTGTATTCCGTGTAAATAGCCGTCGAGTCAGGATTTGACCCCGGAGTCAAAGCCACGGTGGCAAGGATGGTCACACCGTCTTTGAAGATTACGTTACCGGTGGGTGAGGTCGCCGTGCCGCTGACCGTGGCGGTGAAATCGAGCTGCCCGCCATAAGTTTCGGAGCTGGCACCCGTCGTGAGCGCCACGGTCGTCGTGGTGGTTTCGCCGACCGCGGGAATATTGGTGACCATGAGGACAATATTGGTGGTCGAGGTGAGGATTGCGGCTCCACAGCCGGTGGTCAACCCCAGTCCTGCGATTGCCGGGACGGGATTGGCGCTACCGTAGATTGCGACGGCGTCCGTGACCAGTGTGTTTGTCGTGACGCCCAAAGTCGCGCCAGTTACATTGACAGTCACAGTATTGTTGTTATCCAAATGCAGGCTGCCTGCGTTGTGGGTAATATTGAGTTGGCCCAGAGTGGGGCTGGCGCCGCCGGTTGCCGTGAAGTATAGGCCATCGCCAGTGGTCAACTGTATGTCACGTCCATAAACCATGCCAGTGCCCGAGGTGCTGGCACACCCCAACTGCTGCGACCCGTTTCCCTGCCAGCCTCTGAGGGAGACATCCAAAATCGCCCCGCTGCCAACCAGGATTCTGGGGCTGGCGAGTTGACCGCTATATAGGTTTACTCCCAAAACAAGTCTGCCTTGACTGACGATGGTGTTACCGGTGTAGGTGCAGGCGGCGTTAAGGATGTTTGTGCCGGCCCCGACCTTCGTCAGTGAATATCCAGTACCACCGTCACCAATTGCTCCGCCCACCGTGAGGGTGTTGGCACTACAGGTCACCTGCCGGTTACCGCTCAATGTCACCGCGCCAGGGCCAAGGTTCAAGTTGCCCGTGCCGGCAAAAGTGAAGTCCCCATTCCATAAATAGATGGGACTATTGCCTAACGACCTCGCAACACCCGAGGTGTTGTCAATCGTGCCGCCGTTGATGGTCAGAAAACTACCAGTGGTTCCGCTGATGGCGTAGTCATGGTTGAGGTTCAGCGTGCCGGCGTTGAGAGTCACGTTGGTGAAATTGTAGTTCGCATGACTCAACGTCAATGCGCCACTGCCGTTCTTTACCAAGGTGCCGATTTGCGCGAGCTGTCCGGGTATTACATAATTTCCAGCGCCGCTAAAAACCATGGAGCCGGCCTGCTGTCCGTATGTATTAGGAGCATCAATCGTCAATGTCCGGCCGGGCCCGTTGCTAAAAACCATGGGGGTCGTAGTCACGTTCGGGTTCATTGCCAGGGTGCTGCAGGAAATGGTGCAATCAACCGTTGCCGCTGACATGTCCAATACCAGCCCGCCATTGTTGCCACCCCCTTGCAGTCGCAAAGTGCCCGTCCCCGTTATTTTGATGGGGGAGCCGGTGACGTTGGATATGGAAAGACCATTCCAGAAAACATTACCGCTGCCAATGGAATTGGTGCAGCTTGCGGGAGTGTATGTGCCGTCCCATATGGCCCACCCGGGTGCGGTTCCGGAAACCCAACTGGTGCCAAGGTTAAGATCGTTGTTGTTATCGGCTTTTATCTGATTTGCCGCCCGGGCGGTGCCGGCGGACAATATGGCCAGCCCGGCGAGGACGGCTAAACACTGACTCACGAGTGGTTTTTTCATAATCATTTTTGGATTTTTGGAGGTGAATTCCAGAACAATCTAGTTCAAAGCCAACTTCCGGTCTATTCGGCAAATGCCTAATAGCCACCTTCCCTTGCTCAGACCAAGCTGCGCCATTGCCCACCGCAAAAAATCAAGCTAGCATGGCCATGATGTCCCGCGTTGACGAGTTGCTGTTCCGGCCCCGGCGCGTTCATTTTGCCCTGGTCCGGCTGGCTTGTGGCCTGTTGCTACTGGCCGCACCGGAAATTTCCAAAACGCAGGCGGAGGAATTTCATGTGCAGAACTGGCGGCGGGAAGACGGTCTGCCAGACGGACAGATCACAGCCCTCGAACAAACAGCGGATGGCTATTTATGGATTGGCACAGCCAAGGGGCTGGCCCGGTATGACGGCATCCGGTTCAAGGTTTTCAAGGCGGGTGAAACGCCCGGCTTCGCCGATTCCCGAATTTCCAGTCTGACCACGGATCATCAGGGCACGCTTTGGGTGGGGATGCTAGACGGCAACATCGCCCGGCGCGGGGAGGACGGCTTTGCCGAAATGCAGCCGCCCGTGCCGTTGAAACTTCGTTCCGATCAAAAACCCATACCCGACACCTGGTTGTGGGACCGTCGCATGGCGATGATTGAAGAGGCCGAAGGCACGCCGCGCGACAATGTGCAGCATTTTGCGGATCGCTGGGCCCAACTGACCACGGACGGCGAGGGTTCGGTCTGGTGGCATGTTTCGGGTTTGAATTTGATGCGATTCAAGGCCGGGCAATGGAGCGTGCTCACCGCCAGCAACGGGGTGCCGGCGGACACATTTCGCCAAGTCGCTTGCGACCACGAGGGTCGAGTCTGGTTTGAGTCCGATGGCAAACTTCAGCCCGATTCTACTACCCAGTCAAATTCGCCCGGTGCGACCGTGGCTTTGAACGGACAGTGGGCGGTGTTGACGCCGGCCAGACAGGGGGGGCTGTGGGTGGCCGAACCGCGCAGCTCGTGGTTGCAACAGGGCGGGCGGGTGTTGCGGCTGGCGGATGGCCGCTGGCACGATGAATTGGCATTGGACCCGCCGCTCCAGCGGCCGCCGAGCAGCGTGATCACCTGCCTGCTGGAAGACCACACCGGGCGGCTCTGGTGCGGCACCGCTTCGGGGGGCGTATTTTTTTCCAACTCGCAAGGTCGCTGGCAACGGCTGCAAGCGCAAAGCTCGTTTTCGCAGGGATATATATCCTGCCTGTTCGAAGACCGTCAGGGCAACATCTGGGTGGGCACCGTGGGCGATGGACTTTATCGGGTCACCCTGCAACCGGCGACGATGCTCAATTTGCCGCCACCCTTCGAACACGCGGAAATCAATACGACCTGCGTGACCCGAGACGGGGCCATTTGGATGGGCACTGGCGGCAGCGGCGCCATTCGTTTTGATGGCACAAACTTTTCGGCTTTCGGGGCTGCGGAGGGGTTGAGCAATCTGCATGTTTGCGCGCTATTTGAGGACTCGCGCAGTAATCTCTGGGCGGGAACCTCGGGCGGATTGTTTCAATTGGCGGCGGGACGATTTGTGCGCGTGGAAGGTCCGCCAGAAATGTCCATCTGGGTGAAAGCCCTGTTTGAAGATCGGACCGGACGGCTTTGGATTGGGACGCTTGGCGGATTAATCTGTCATGAGCAGGGGAAATTCACGACGTATCGATTGCGACCTGACGGCAGCTATTGCGACATCCGTTGTATGGCCGAGGATGCGGCGGGCGATCTTTGGGTGGGCACCATCGGTCAGGGCTTATTCCGCCTTCCCGGCGGGCAGGCGGATAAACTTCAGCGAGCGGTTACTTTCCCAGCCACGGATGTCCGCGCATTATTTTACAGTGCCGAAGGCACGCTCTGGATCGGCGGCTGGGGCAGCGGGCTTTTCCGAATGGAACAGGGACTTTTTTTCAACGTGACCACGGAAGACGGGCTGCCAAGTGACCGAATTCAATCCATTTTAGCCGATGCCTTGGGACGACTGTGGTTGAGCACGGATAATGGCCTGATCGGTTTATCGCCGGCAGAAGTTCAAAATTATCGACGGGGACAAAGTCCGCCGCTTTTGTGCCAACACATCTCCCTGGCAGAAGGTTTGGCCAACGGCGGCTGCTCCGGTTCCGGCCAGCCGGTTTCCGCCCACACTCCGGATGGCCGGCTTTGGTTTCCCAATTACGAAGGTATTGCGGTGCTAGACCCGCGCATGGTCGCCACCAAGCCATCCCCCTTGAAGGTGATGGTGGAGGCCGTCATCGCCGACGGCAAGGAACTGACCCCCGCGGCCACCGGCAAGTGGCAGGTTTCTTCTGGCGTGCGCCGGTTTGAATTTGATTACACCGCACCAAACCTCGGGGCTCAACCCAATATGCACTTCCGGCACAGGCTGGAAGGCATGGATCATGATTGGGTGGACGCGGGTGATCGCCGGGTAGCCTATTACAGCCAGTTGCCGCCCGGGCAATATCAGTTTCACGTCATGGTCGGGGGGGCTGACAATCAATGGCACACGGCGGACCGGATCATTCAAATTCATATCGTGCCGCGCTTCTGGGAACAACGCTGGCTTCAGGTGTTCGCCAGCGGCCTGCTCGTCGTCATCCTTGGCGGCAGTTACGGCTGGAGTCAGCGGCGCAAATACAAGCTGCGCGTGGAACGATTGCAAATGCAGAACGCCATGGAAAATGAACGCCGCCGCATCGCGCGCGATTTACATGATGAATTCGGCTCCCGCCTGAGCGGAATTGCCCTGCAAGGTGAGGCCGCCACGCAGGCTGGCAAAATTTCGGCCACCGCCTATTCGGACGTCGTCGCCATGACCAGCCGCGTTCGCCAGTTGATCGGCACGTTGGATGAAGTGGTTTGGGCAACGAATCCTGAAAACGATTCACTGGCGAATGTCGTCGCCTTTTTGTGCGACTACACTGAGGATTTTCTGTCACCCACCGCCATCCATTGCCGGCTGGAAGTTCCGGCGCCGGGGGAGTTGCCCGCCATCAGCCTAACCGCACAAACTCGACACAACCTGCTGCTGTCAACCAAAGAAGCACTCAACAACAGCGTCCGCCATGCCCGGGCGCAGACTATCTGGCTAAAAATCCGAATCGAAGCGGATTGGCTGGTCGTGGAGATCGTTGATGACGGAAAGGGATTTGATCCGGCGAAAACGCGCGCTGGAGGTAACGGTCTCCTTAATTTTCCAAGTCGAATGAGACTCATCCACGGAAAGGTTGAAATCCAGAGTCACACCGGCCAGGGAACAACCATCAGGCTTAAGATTCCACTGGCCGACACAGCCAAATTACCAAATAAATTACCCACCCCATGAAAATCAAAGTTGGCATTGTAGAAGACGACCGCGCCGCGCGGGAGAACTGGGTCAAGATCTTGAATGCCCATCCCAAACTGGCCTGTGCGGCCGCCTGCGCCACCGGGGAAGAGGCGTTTAAGCTTTTGCCAGATTGCCGGCCGGACGTAGTTTTGATGGACATCAATCTGCCCGGCATGACGGGCATTCAATGCACCGCCCTGATCAAGAAGGCGCTGCCCAACACGTTGATCTTGATGGTGACCGCGTTTTCCAACAACGACTACATCTTCGAGGCGCTGCAAGCCGGAGCCAGCGGTTATCTTTTGAAAAGCAAATCCTCCGAGGAAGTCGTTCATTCCATCCTCGACGTGATGGAAGGCGGCGCGCCGATGACCGGTCAAATTGCCCGCCGGGTGATTGAAGTATTTCGCAAACCAGCCTCCCAAGGGCTGGCAGAGGCAGAACTGACCACGCGGGAAAACGAAATTTTGCAATGGATTGCCAAGGGACTCTCAAACAAAGAAATTGCCGCCAAGATCGAAACCACGGTCTATACCGTTAGAAAACACGTAGAGCATATCTACGAAAAACTCCACGTTCACTGCCGGACCGAGGCGGCGGCAAAATACTTGGGAGGTGCGGACAAGACCACCGCCAATCCAACAGCCATTTTAAAATCACCACCACCCCGGTAATAAAATCCAGCGATGGTTCGCAGTAAAGGTATCTGCATCAAGGATGCGTCAGACGGTAAAAGACCGTCGGTCTCACTGGATCAATGCTGATAGGGTAAGGCGGGGTGGCTCCGGTCACGGTGGACCAATTCGTTCCCAGTCCCTTGCCGAGGCTGTTGGTTTGCATCTGAAGCTGCCAACCCTGGCTGGTCGGCCAATCTAAAATCATCTGCCCGCCACTGACCGAGTAGCTGATGATTCCCCCCGCCGAGGTCGCGAGGTTGGTGGCGAGGAGGCTGATGTCGTTTTGGGCGAGCGCCTGATTGTAAATACGCACGTCGTCAACGATGCCATTGAAGAACTGGTTCGGACTTACCCCCGGCTGGGCGGCAATCCTCAAAGCTCCGGTTCCGCTGCCGTCCTGAGCCATCCCCGAGGCTGCGAGCACGCCGTCAACATAGAGCTTGCGCGAGCCGACGACGGCATCCTGCACGCCCATGAGTAAATGCCACTGGCCGACATCCGCCGCACCCGGACTAACGATGTCCGTGCCGCCCTGAAAGGCCCACTTGTTCCCAGCGGTGATGCCGAGTCCATACCACGCCCCCACACTGCCATCTTTGGCGACGATAGTGGTCGCCGCGTTGGGCAGCCGGTTCAATTTCACCCAGGCCGAGATCGTAAAGCTGTTGGTGGTGGAGAACTGCATGTCCACCAGGTTGGAAATGTCCACGGATTGATTCAACCCATTGAACGACAGCGCCGCGCTGCCCTCGATGCCGGCAACGTAGATAGGCGCGTTGATGGCGGTGCCATTGGCGGTGCCAGCGACATCCAGCGGATTATTTTCAAACCGCCATTCGTGAAGCGGTGCCGGTTTATTAATAACCCACGGCGCGCCGCTGACTTTCACGCGCGTCGCCATCCAGGCGTTGGATGAATTGGTGGCCATTACGGAAAACGTGTTGGCACCATTAACTGCCATGAGGGTCGCACCGCTGACCGACAGAGTGTTCTTGTAATTCCAGTTGGCGTCATAGACCTGTGCGCTGGAGCCGCCGCTGTAAGTCAGATAATTATTGTAAGGAATTGTACCGGATACATTCACGCTGTTGCCGTTGAGCGTCAGGACAGGATTTATGAGGCCGGCGACCTGATCTTCCTTCATGGTCTTGATGGCGCTGACCTGAATATTGGGTGTCACACCGTTGGGCACATACCTTAAAGATAGTCCAAAGGAGGTCACATTGGCATAATTAAAGGTGTCGGCAGTGCCGTTAAACACGCTATCCGTGGAAGTTGCAAGATCCGCGCGATACCACACCGCCTCGCCATTGGGAATTTCAAAGGTTTGCGTACCGGAAAAATTCACCTTAAGCGCATAGTCGCGGCCCCCGATATGGAAAGCCAGCACGGAGCCGCTGTTGTCGCCGTTCACCGTTATGGCTACCCCGCGGCTAGCGCTCATGTTGTAAGGGGAACTTAAGCCCGCGGCCGAAGGCGACCAGCTGTAAGTGTTGGTGGCGTTTGTAAACGACAAGGGGCTGGTCGCCAGCAGCGAAACATTGTTGGCATTCGTCGCGGACATGGCGGGCAAGACGAGCAACTCAATCTGCGGTGTCTGTGTCGCGTAAGGATTGGTCAACGAGGTGAGCGTGCTGCCGTTCGCCTTAGTGAATTGGTGTGGTGAAATCGGCCCGCGCTCCACCATGAGCTGCCAGGGGTTATCAACCCCATTGCGCAGCATGGCCCGGGTGGGGGTTATCTGCCATTGGTTGCCCGTTTGCGACGGCACATAGAAATCAGTGGCGAAAGTTTTCAACGTGGTCATTTGACTTGGTGTTAGATACGGGGCTGCTGCCTGCCACAGGTGGAGTGCTGATACCATCTGGGGCCATTGTCCTTGGCTTTTGATGGTATTCAAATCCGTCCCGATGTGGTAGCCGGAAACCATCATGTTTGGACTATAGCCCGCAGCGCAGCCAAAGGCCCAATTATCCTCATCCAAATGGTTTGCCATGAACGAGGGGTCCCAAAGCCGCAGTTCAGCCAGGCCCCCGATTTGCGACAGTTCCAGGAGAAATCCCGGACCGCCTTCATGGTCCTGAATTCGATTAAACAAGTAATCAAAGTGGCCGTAAGGCGCCACCCATGCCGCCTGAGATGCATGCACTGGGTGATCCAGTGACTCGAAGATACATTGCGAGAAGCGCCGCGGTCCCCAATAGCCCAAGTCCTCGTTCTTATCTTGTCCATCATAGTTCGCGTAGGGAATTTGGAATTGGTTCAGCATTGCCGCAAAAGTCTGGGCCTGGGTAGCCAGCAAAGTAGAGCGACTATCCGGAAGAAACGCACCGTAAGTGGGCAGAAAATCAACCCGGCTGCCCACGGGGTGGTTCTGCACCCATTGGTTGTTCACCACGTAGTGTGACAGATTAGTCACCAACCAATCCGTCGAGCTAATTACTTGCACTGCGTAACTGCTGTAGAGGTCGTTGCTGATGCTGATGTAGGAAGAAAAATCGCCGGGGTAATTAGGAGGATATAACGCGGAGTAATCCCCCCAGGGAGGCGGCGCCACGAACGGCTGGCAGCCCGGGTCGGGCTGCACATGGAAAGAGGTTGGGGTGCCGTTGACGCTGGTCAGAAGCGTGCCGGAAGCGCAGCGGGAGAGGTCGGGTGACAAGCCGCTCGGGCTATTATCACCATACAGCGGGTCACCCACACTTACATAGCCGCCATTCCCATGAAACCAGAGGCTGATGCCCCGCTGGGCGCAATACTGTTGCAAGGCTTGCGCGTCGGCGGCTCCATTTGGGAATAGGCTTGGGTTGAGGCCGGCAATAGACGGATTGCTCCCCTGCCAGTATGGATGCCACAGATAGAGTGAGTTCAAATTGTTGGTGAACATGATATCGGCAACCTGATAGAGTTCGCTCAGGCTGTTGGGACAGAACGTCACCGCGCTGGACGGGGGCAGTTCTCGATCGTAGCGATCGAACCAAGCCAGAGCATCGGCGCGGGTCCAACTCGTTAAATTCGCCCGGTTCGGGCGCGGGGTGGTGGGTTCGCCGACCCAAATGTCCAAGAGAATATCGTCATATTGGGCGGTGCTCTTGGATGGAAAAATGGCGACGGCACCCATCGGCTGCGGATTGTTGGTGGTTTGGCCATTGGGGTAAACCGAGGCGTTCAGCTGGCTATACTGGGCATAGGGCCAAAACACCAAAGGGTTGCTGGTGAGCGACGACGTATGGCCGGCAAAAACGTTGAGGTCAACCATGTAATCCAGCGGCACGGTATTGAGCGTCCACCCGTCGGCAGCAGAGGTTGTGGTCACGCTAAAGGCCACGGCGTATCCAGGCCAGTTAGTATCCAGATTGCCAGTCTGCAGATTATTGGCAACGTTCACCAATGCGACCTTCAGATAGCGATTGAAATTTGTCACTGCCAAAATGACGCGAAATTGGCCATTGCTGGACCAAAGCATTATTTGGCTGGCGTTCAAGGCCACCATTCGATTCAAGGGAATGCTTGTCTTATCCTGTCCGCGATAAATATACCAGCCTTTGGAATTATTGTTCACCTGTGCGCCGGTGTCGCTGCGGATCACGCTGTTTACGGTGCCATTCGTGCTGATGGTGATGGCCATGAGCGAATTGGAGAACGTCACATTGTTCGTTTGAGGCGGGAGGATAATCTGGCTCAAGGCATTCGTGCTGCTTAAGTAATTGGTGTCACCCGAATACCAGGCCGCTATGAGATTGGTACCCGCCGGCAGATTCGTGGTCGTCAGGCTGAAAGTCGTGCCGACGACCAGATTATTGGTGGAGAGCGGGACACCATTCGTCAGGAAGGTGACGTTGCCAGCGGCATCACCCGCCGTCGTGCCGTTGTTCTGCACCGTGGCGGTGAAAGTAACAGGTTGTTGCCAGCCACCCGGCTGAACCGAGGAAGTCAGCAAAAGGGTGGAACTGGTTTTGGTGATGAGCACCGAGCCGGTCAAGCCGGCGACCGTGTAGTTGGAGGCTTGCGCGCCGCCCAAAGTCAGCGTGTTCGGCGAAACGATGGGTTGCGCACCGATATTTGCGCCGGCCAAACCAGCGTTGCCCGCAACCAGAAACACGCTGTCGCCGCCAAGCAGGTTGGTGATGGAAAGGATGCCATAGGCGGCGTTGGTGGTGCCGTCGTAAGTCCGGGTGCCGGTCAACCCCACCGGTAGGGGATTCACTAACTGCGTGAGGGTATTGGTGCTCGGCTTGTAATTGACATCGCCGCTGTATTTGGCCGTTATGAGATGAGTTCCCACGACAAGGTTGCTGGAGGTCGTGTAGGTAGCCGACCCGCCAGATAGATTATTGGTCGCCACCGATACGCCGTCCACACTAAAGACAAAATTGCTGGTGGCGTTGGCCGCCGTAATGCCATTGGTCTTCACCGTCGCGGTAAAAGTCAGACCATTAATATTTCCGTAAATTGGATTTCCCGAAGTCAAGGCCAGAGCGGTGGTCGTGAAGATCGAAGAACCGGTGATCACCAGATACAACTCGCCGTTGCTGATGGAGAGCGAGGCGGTTCCGTTCGCGCCATCACCGTTGACCGTGAGCGTGCCTCCGGGGAGCGTGGCAATCGCCCCGCTGGCACCTTTGGCAATCAGCTTGTAAGGGGAACCGGCGGCGGTCAGCGCCGTTCCGCCATTGGCGATGGTGATGGTCACCGGCGTGTTGGCTCCCAAGGTTAGGGTGCCTGCCCCTGACAGCATCAGAGGAATTGCGCCACCTGAACCGGCCGGCTTGAACGCCATAAACTGAAGCGGGCTGGCGCTCGCCAGAGTAAGCCCCTTGCCGGTAGTCGTGACCAGAGTCGCGCTGATGGTGCTGCCACCAGCTTGAAACGTTTGCCCGGAACCCAGCGTCGCGGCGACGGTTCGGCCCGATACGTCAAACGTGGCACCACCGGCGATGCTGATGAGCGGAGAACTGGCGAGCGCACCGCTGCCACTCAAGGCGAGCTTGCCGGCATTGATCAAGGTGCTGCCAGAATAAGTGTTTGCTCCGGCGAGCGCGAGGGTGCCTGTGCCGGACTTGGTGATCGAATAGCCGTTCCCACCATCGTCAATCACCCCCCCCACGGTTAAGGAGTTGGCATTGCAGGTCACCTGCCGGTTGCCACCCAAAATGACCGCGCCACCGCCCAGATTCAAATTGGTTGTTCCCGTGAAGCTGAAATCGCCGTTCCAAAAGTAGCTGGGAGGATTGTTGACGAGCGAGACCGTCGAGCCGGAAGTAGTGTCAATGTTGCCGCCGTTTATGGTCATGGTAGATCCGGCATAACCATTGATGGCGTAGGCATGATTAAGGTTTACCGTGCCCGCATTAAGGACAAGGTTGGTGCAGGCGTAGTTTGCCACACTGATGGTCAGCGCACCGCTGCCTTGTTTTATCAATTGGCCCTGGCCACTGAGGCTGCCGGAGAAAACGTAATTACCCCCGCCATCGACGGTGAGGGTTTTGCCTGCGATGTTTCCGAGCCATAATTGACCGCTGATGGTCAACGTGCGCCCAACTTGGTTCAAGAAGACCACTCCGTTATTCCAAGATTGAACGGTGAAACCGGGGCCGATGGTGAGATCCACGCTGGCGGCAGACATGTCGATAGCCGCCCCGCTCACCCCATACAACCGCCACCAAGCAGAACTGCCCGCAATGCTCACTGGCTGGCCACCGCTGGGGCTTTTGATCTGAATCTGCCCGATATTCAATACGGAACTCCCCGCACTGTTGGTGCAATTGGCGGCACTCAACGTGCCATCCCAGACCGCCCGGTCGGTCTGCGTAGGCACGGCGTTGCCGCCCCAACTGGAGGCGAGATCGAGAGCGTCATTGTTGTTCGCCTTGGTCTGGTCAGCCGCACGAACACTTTGCGTAGTCCAGCCGATTGCCAGGGCCAGGAAGGCCAATGGCAAAAATAATCGGCGATCACCTTTGCTTTTGGACTCTCTGGAGGATTTCATGTATTCAAGTTTAAATTGTAATCGGCTTATTGGCTGTTTGATTTATTGGCATTCTTCGGGCTTCGGCGTGCATCGCCAGCAATTTCGTTCAGCGAACTGGAAATCATGTGCATAAGCTACCCCATGCCATGAAACAGTTCCATTAGGCATTTGCCGAATAGCGGGGGCATGAATTTGGATTTAATCTTGCATCCATGAAGCTCACCACTTATGGAATTATCGTTGGCTGGTTGCTGTTTGGCAGTGCCTTAAACGGACGGGCGGCGGAACCATCCCGGTGGCTTCAGGATTTTCAAAAGTCGCAGGCTAGCGCGGTTTCCGCAGACGAAGTCAAGCTTGCTGCGAGTGTCGTGGAAGTGAAGCGTTCGTTGAATGGCTCGATTTGCACGGCCACCGTCATCAATCATAGCCCGTCGCCGGTGCGTCTGGCGCGGGTGAACCTCTTCGATTTTCAACACGGACTGCCGGGCAGCACGCCCTTTTACGGCGAATCCTTCCAGATGCTGGCGCAGAACGGCGGCACGCTCGCGACGCCGGAGGACTGGGGCAATTACCCCGACCGCAAGCATTACCGGCTCGAAGAACCGGAAGGCTTGCGCACCGCGCACGGCATGATGTTGCTGCGCCCGGCGGGAGCGGATCAAATTCTGCTCGGCTTCGGCTCTTGCCGCCGGTTTGACGGCCGGATTTCGTTTGATGCGAAACGGCTGCTGGTTTCACTGGATTGCGAAGGGCTGGAACTGGCTCCGGGCGAAAGCTGGCAGTTAGAAGAGTTTTTTTGCGAAACCGGGCCGGTGCGCGAAGTCCTGCTGAATGATCTCGGCGAACGCATCGAAAAAAATCACCCGCGCCGGACCGGGTTCAAAGCCCCGCCCTTGGGCTGGTGCTCCTGGTATTGTTTCGGGCCAAAACTCACCGTGCCGGATATCCGTCGCAATCTAGATTGGATCGCCACCAACCTGCCGCAACTGCGCTACATCCAGATTGACGATGGTTACCAGCCGTGGATGGGCGACTGGCTGGAGACGGGCAAATCCTTCGGCGGTGACATCAAAGGGGTTTTACGCGAAATCCAAGCGCGCGGTTTTGAGCCGGCGATCTGGCTGGCACCGTTTGTGGCCAGCCCCGAATCCAAACTGTTCCACGACCACCCCGATTGGTTTGTGAAAGATGCAACCGGCCAGCCGCTGCGTTCGGACAAGGTCGGCTTTGGCGGCTGGCGGCTCGGCCCGTGGTATGCCCTGGATGGCACGCATCCGGAGGCGCAGAAGTTTCTGGAACAAACCTTCCGCACCATGCGCGAAGAATGGGGCTGCACGTATTTCAAACTCGATGCGAATTACTGGGGCGCGCTGCATTCAGGATATTTTTACGATCCCAAGGCCACGCGGATTGAAGCTTACCGGCGCGGCATGGAAGCCGCGCTGCGCGGGGCGGGCAATGCGTTTATTCTCGGCTGCAATCATCCCATCTGGCCGTCGCTGGGCTTGGTGGACGGGGCACGCAGCGGGAATGACATTTCGCGCGATTGGCAAAGTATTCGTGATGACGGCCGACAGAACTTGCTGCGCGGCTGGGAGAACGGCCGGTTCTGGTGGAACGATCCTGATTGCGCCGTGTTGTCCCCCGGCATGGTGATGGACGTCAGCGGCAACACAACCGGTGCGACCGGCTTGCCGCTGAACGAGGTGGTATTTCATGCGACGACGGTTCATGCTTCCGGCGGCATGATGTTGAGCGGTGACGATTTGCCGACGCTGGCGCCGGAGCGCGTGGCCCTGTTGCGGAAGCTGATTCCGCCCACGGGGCGGGCGGCGAGCTTTGCTGATGAGACCCTGACAGTCGGGCGCACGCCCCATGGGAAAGGTGAGTATTTGTATCTGTTCAATTGGGGCAATGCGCCGGCGGAGCGGGTAGTGCCCCTACCCCACAAGGTAAGTCTAAAGAACTACTGGACCGGGGAAATGCTCGGCAACTATGAAAGCGAATACCACGTACGCGCGCTGGCACCGCATACCGCGCTTTTACTCGAAGCCACCGACATCGAGAAGACGAAGTCAAATTCACTGACCGCCTCCCGCACTGATAGAAATGAACCAATCAACCAGAAATAAGTTTTACATCTAAATTTATTATGAAAGCGAAATCAGACATCAAATGCCAGCAGAACGGATTTACGTTGATTGAATTGCTCGTCGTTATCGCCATCATTGCGATTCTGGCGGCCATGTTACTGCCGGCACTTACAAAAGCGAAAGGTCGAGCATTGCGGATTGGCTGCGTCAACAACGTCCGGCAAATTGCCATGGGTAATCCCTTGTTTGCCGGCGACAACAACGACCAGCTTCCGTGTGCGCAATACTTGGATGATAAGGGTAATTACTTGAATTGGATTGATGACATTGGCCAATACCTTGGCATTAAAGACAGGCAGGCCCCCCAGGGGTTCTCCCAGGAAAGTCGCGTCTTGGAATGTCCCGCGCATCATCCAAAGGCAACTCCTGCAGCCAATGGCTTCTGCTCTTATATCCCCATGATTTGGGGCGGGGCGACTATTGACACGTCGTCAGACGCAAAACAGGCGGTGTGGTCCTGGTATTTCAGCCAAATTGACAGCGCTCATCCTAGGCGCAGGCTCTCTCAAATCAACAATCAGTCGGACGTGGCGACCCTAACTGAAATGGCGATTGATAAGAACACCGGTGGCGGCTTGGGATTCTATCAGGCCTACACCGTGACTTTGCAGGTCGGCCCAGATTGTGTTGGCACCCAGTCGGGCTGGCCCGACGCCAATAATGTTACTCTCAAGGTTCACGATGGCATTGTTGATTATGCCTTTGTGGATGGGCACATGGAATCCCTTAAATGGAATGCTTCGCGCGTCATTGGAACCGGAACCACGAACGCTCCCGGCGGGATCTGGACCATCTCTCCCTCAGATTGACCAAAACCTTAAACATCCATGAAACCAATAATAGGCATTTTCGCTACTACAGCTACGATTGCTATAATCGTTTGTGGCTGTAACAAGTCAGCTTCATCCAACAGCGGGCAACAACCGGGAGGCACGGCATCAAGCGCCGGCCAAGTGAATGAACTGATTTTAGTTGCAGTGGTAAAAGCCGATATCACCGATCATGTGCGCGGCTTGTTGGGCAGTGCGGGCATCGAGGCGAAAGTGGAACAGGCCGGCAAATCCACCATATCGAAGAATTCCTTTCAGCCGCCTTACGGCAGTTGGTGCGTGTTGGTTGCGCCAACAGCAAAATCTAAAGCCACGCAGATGCTTTACAAGGATTTCCACGACAATTACAGCAAGGGTGTCTATCTTTGGGCAATGCCTCCATATTAAGTGGAACTTTGAATAAAAGCAGGCGAAGCCGGGTGGATTGACTTCACTGATTTCTATTTTTATGTCTAAACTAACTTTCTGTTCGACAATGCTGCTGCTTTTTTTGCCGTTTGGCCCGGTAAGAGCGGCTGAAAGCAACAACCCCATAGTGGATGGCACCTCCGCCGACATGTGGGGCGGTGGCGGCGTGAAGACGAATTTGACGCGCGGCGCATGGCTTAAAGATTCGCGGTTCGCGATGTTCATTCATTGGGGCCTTTACTCCGAGTTGGGCGGCGAGTGGAATGGCAAGACCTACTACGGCATCGCCGAATGGCTGATGAACCGGGCCAAGATTCCCGCCGCCGAATATGCGAAAACGGCGTCGCAATTCAACCCGACCAATTTCAATGCCCGCGAATGGGTGGAACTGGCCCAGGCGGCGGGGATGCGCCACATCATGATCACCGCCAAGCATCACGAAGGTTTCGCCATGTTCAGGTCGTCGGCTAGTCCTTTCAACATCGTGGAGGCAACGCCGTTCAAGCGCGATCCGCTGAAAGAACTGGCCGAAGCCTGTCGCGACAAGGGAGAGCGGCTGGGCTTCTATTATTCGCAGACGTTGGACTGGCACGAACGCGATGCCGTGGGCAACGACTGGGATTTCCCGGCGGATGGCCGCGACTTTGAGCATTACCTGAAGACCAAGGCGATTCCCCAAATTGACGAACTTTTGCGCGGCTACGGTTCAGTGGCCGGCATTTGGTTTGACACGCCGGGGCCGATCACGCCGGAGGAGTCTAAGGAACTGGTGAACCGCGTCCATGAACTCCAGCCGCAGTGTCTCGTGAACAGCCGCATCGGCAACAACCTCGGCGATTACGACACGCTGGGGGACCAGGAAATCCCGCCCCTGCCGCGACCCGGTCTTTGGGAAACCCCGGACACGCACAACGACACCTGGGCTTATGCCAAGAATGACCACAACTGGAAAAGTCCGACTGAAATCGCCGAGCGTTTGGTGAGCGTGGTCAGCCGCGGCGGCACTTACATGCTGAATGTCGGGCCGGATGGCACGGGGCGCATTCCGGAACAATCCGCCCGCATCCTCCGCGACGTGGGCCGCTGGGTGCATGCCCACGAAGATGCCATCGAAGGCACCGACCCGACGCCGTTCGGCTCGCTCGCGTGGGGCGAATGCACGAGGCGAGGCAACACGCTGTTCCTCCACGTTTTCAATTGGCCAGCCGACGGACGACTCATCGTGCCCGGCCTCAAGACGAAAGTGAAAAGTGCACGATTGGAAAACGGCGGGAAGTTGCCCGTTAAGTCGTCAATTGAAACCGTCGTTATCACGCTGCCGTCGCAGCGACCCGATGTGCTCATTCCGGTGGTGACGGTGGAACTCGCGGGACCGGCGGAAGCGAGCCGTGAACATTTCGTGCTCAACGGCTGGCGCAACGAACTGAAAACAGGTGAGGCGGAATTAACCAGCTGCGAGCGGTCCAGAGTGGATTGGATGGAAAAATTTGGCGATTGGAAACATGCCGAATGTTTGTTGGGCTGGCAGGGGGCGGATAGTTCGGCCGCATGGGCATTTCGCACGACAGAACCGGGATCGTTCTATTTTGATGTGGAATACACCTGTCCCGCCAAGGCCGATTATTCCGAATGGCGAGTGCGCTGTGGCGATACGAGCCTGACTTTCCCGTTGATTGACACCGGCGAACGGGAAAAGCGCGAGATTTTCGGCGGTGCCTTGCCGCGCTTCCGCACCTACCGCGTGGGCGTGATTATTCTTCCGAAACCCGGCGTGCAACGACTTATTTTCAATCCGACCGGCAAGACCGGCAATGAAGTCCGCATCTCGGCGGTAAGGCTAACACCAGTTGGGGAGAGAAAATAAAAACATGCGAATTATTAACGCCCTATGGTTTAAAGTCTTTCCAAAGAAAGACATTCTCATTCCGGATTCCTCACCAACCAACCCACGACACCCAATGAAAACTGGAACAGCATTTTTTCTGTTCATCGTCTTTGTTTTATCTATTCCGTTTTACTGCGCGAAGGGTGTTGAGTTGCCCGCCGATTCGTTCAGCCTGGTCTTTGACAACGACGGCCACCCCTGCGCCGGTCATCGCAAATCTGATGGCGCGGAGTTTTTGCGCGCCGGGAATGGCGGTCAGGGCTTTTATCTGAAAGCACCCGACACCGAGCCTGTCCGGCTTATTAACCTGACGCTTCAGCCGGACGGCCGGCTCTCAGCTCGCAGTGATGATGGCACAAAGGAAGTTTGTTTCCGAGTGACGCACGGTCAGCGACATCTCGCATTGCGGATTGAACGAGTCGTGGGCGTGCCGCCGGAACGGCTGGAGGAGTTGCATTTTGACATGAACGCCGACCCACGCCTGCGGGTGCTGCCTCTTGATTACATGACACAGGCAGACAACTGGGACTATGGCGTCCGGGTGGCGTGGCCGGACTTCTGGCATCGTTCCGCACAGAACCCGCTTGGAGGATTTGTCATCTACGAAAAGACTGACGACAGCGATGAGGACGCCACGCTGCTGCAACTTTGGGTGGATGAAAAATTGCCGCATCCAAAAGTGACCGGAGACTGGACGGTGGCGCGCGCCCGTCAGTGGATTGCGGACTGGCAGCACCGTTTTGCGGATCGCGGCCAGCTCATTTTGGCGGGCAAGAGCATCGCCGAACTTCACGAGGGCGTGGAGTTCGCAAAACGAGCTGGACTCAAGCAAATTTATTTGTTCACCGATACTTGGCGAACCGACCCGTTCTGGCCGGTCACAGATTTGAACTGGGGCATCAACCGAAGTGTTTTTCCGCGCGGTGAAACGGATTTGCGCGAGTTTTCAGATTACGTGCGCGGTCAGGGTATGTATCTGGCCCTGCACTACGTCAGCGGCGGAATTGGCATGCGCGATCCACTTTACGTCGGCCAGAAACCGGATCATCGTTTTGCCTCCTGGGGCGGCGGGCAACTCGTGCACGAAGTTGGAGCAGCGGACACAACATTCATTTTTCAGACCGTGCCCGGCGTGGTTCCCCCAGCGCAACATCAGCCCGCTTATCCACATTTCTTTGAATGGAACCTAATGCGCGTCGGCGACGAACTGGTGCGAATTGGAACGATTGAAGCGGGAACGAACGGCGTTTGGACTTTGAAGCAATGCCAGCGCGGTCAAGGTTCAACGAAAGTGGTCGCCCACGCAGCCAAAGAAGAGATCGCAGGTCTGCTGGTCGCCTATGGGCAAAATCTGGTTCCTGACAACGACTCAACCCTGCTGGATGAAGTGGCCCAGAACTACGCCGGCTTGCTGAATCGCTGCCTGGTTGAACACGCGGAATTCGATGGCGCAGAAATTCATGCTCAGGACGGCAGGTGGGGCTATCGCAAATTTGCGACCCGCGTCTATGAGGCGTTGGATCATCCGACTACAGCACACGACAGCGGCGGCAGCCGGCCTGCCGCCTGGTTCGAATACCGGCTGAATTCCTCCCGCCGCCTCATGCTGGGAAGTTGTGCTTACACCCACGGCAATTACAGCGTGCCGGTAACGCTCGCCACGCCGTCGCGGCCGGCGACCACACTGTTGGATGCGCATTTCATGCTCAGCCAAGGCAACTATGGCGGCGCACTGGGCATCTCTAAACCGGAGCCGATGTTCGGCATCACACCGCAAGTACTTAAGGCCCACGGCTTGACCGACCAATTTGTGGAAGCGTTGAAATCATGGAATGAAGTCAGCGCCTTGCTAACAGACGAACAGCGGGAACAAATTAACGCAACATTTTCCCAGCCGAAAGGCACCGCCGCCCGATTCAACCGCCATCTCCGTTCGCCGGTGGTGCCGGTGGCGAGAAAGGTCGATGAAAATTTTGAAATCGTGCCCACGCGTGTCCTCATTCGCAATCCTGATGATATACTCTGGCAAAACGGCCAGGAGCACGGCGCGATTTCACCGCGACAATTCATCAAGCTGGGTGAAAGCCTGACCCTACAAAACCCCGACAGCGCACAGCCGCTTCAATTCATCCTCCACGTGTTGCCCGCTTTCAATCCCGGAGCCCAGGCGGATCGCGCCAAGGCGGGGAGTGGTTCAGTTGCGCGGACCGACACAGAGTTTTTTGTCGAAGGTAATGACGCGGGCATCAACGCTGCCGGGAGCGCCCCCACAGGAAATGTTTTACTTCAACCCGCCAACCTGCGGGCTATACGCGCGGCGGGTGATACCACGGTCAACTTTGAGCGTGATGCCCTCGTGCTGACGTCGGCCAACCCAACCAACCTCCCGCGATGGGAAACTGAAATACTTCCTTCATGGAGTGTAACTCTGGACATGACTCGTCGCCGCGGGTTGGGCATGTGGGTGACCGGCGACAACAGCGGTGCGCTGCTGCTGGTGAAACTGGCCCGTCGCGACTATGTGGTCCCGATCGATTTTTGCGGTCGCCGCTACGTGGAAATACCCAACGGCGAGGTATCCTGGGCCCGCAACGACTGGGGTTGGCGCATGGAAACCAAAAGCGCGGACTATTCAAAGGTTCACACCGTCCAGATTGGCTTTGGCCAGCTTCCAACTGGCCGCAAAGCCAATGTGAAAGTTGAGCAACTTACCGCCTTGGGGGAAATCCCCGTGGCGCTCAATAAGCCCGTTATACACATCGGCTCCGGCCAGCTCCGCGTGCAGGGTGCCATTGGCAGCGGCCAGTTCCTGCAATACGCCGGCGGCGACAAAGCCATTCTCTACGACGCGAACTGGCATCAGCTTACCGAGTTCCCGGTTGAAAAAGACAATTACATCATGCCCACCGGTCAAAGCAGCGTCACCGTAACCAGTGAACAAAGCTCGCCCAAGCCATGGTTGGATGTGCAGTTTATCACTACTGGGACTCCAATGGTCCTAACAAATAAATAATTCTGGAATAACCGTTATGGGGTTAGGCAAATGCCGTATGGCTGGCTAGCACGTTTCTTTGTAATTTTCCTGAAATGAAACCCCGAATTAAGCATCTCAAGTTCCTTCTGTGTTTTTTGGTCTTAAGCCCGTCCTTGATGTTTGCCAGCGAATCGCTCCCGCCACTGAAAGACGGCCAAGCCCCCAAGAGTTTTGAGGCATTGTGGGCTGGCTATGACCCGGCAAAGGAACCGCTAGAGACGGAGGTGCTCAAGCAATGGGAGGAGGACGGCGTGGTGCTGCGAATCGTCCGCTATCGCATCGGGATTTTCAAAGGGCAGCCCGCGACGATGGCTGCCGTTTATGGGTTTCCCAAAGGCGGCACAAATCTTCCCGGACTGGTGCAGATTCATGGCGGTGGACAGTTTGCGGACTATCAAGCACCGCTAACCAACGCCAAGCGCGGTTATGCCACTATCTCGCTGGCTTGGGCGGGCAGAATCAGCGCGCCGGGCTATCAGGTGAACAACGACATCGTAAAACTTTTCTGGGACGGAAAAACGAATGACCCAGCCTACAAGCTCACGACCGACTGGGGCGCGCTTGACGCCTATCATGCGCCTTGCCGAAACGAGAAGAATGCCTTCGCCAATGTCAGCCCGGCATCCTGGACCTTGGATCCAGTGGATTCGCCCCGAAATAATCCTTGGTTCCTTTGTGCTCTGGCCGCGCGGCGGGCTTTGACATTTCTGGAACAGCAGCCGGAAGTGGATCCTAAAAGGCTCGGAGTCTATGGCCATTCCATGGGCGGCAAGATCACCGTGATGACCGCAGGAGCGGATTCGCGCGTGCAGGCGGCCGCACCTTCCTGTGGCGGACTGAGCGACCTCCGTTCCGACAGCGTGCTCTATTGTGCCACCATCAGCGATGATCAATACCTGAAGCGAATCACTTGCCCCATAATTTTCCTCAGTCCAGCCAATGATTTCCATGGCCATGTCAACGATCTGCAAAAAGCGCTGGCGGAAATCAAAAGCGAGAATTGGCGGGCCACCTGTTCACCGCATGGAAATCACCAGGATCTGGCGGAATACGAAGTCGCCGGCCCGTTGTGGTTTGACCAATATCTGAAAGGAACTTTTCTTTTTCCGGAGACGCCTAGCGTTACGTTGAAACTGAAAAAGCCCGATGGTATTCCGTCGTTTACCGTCCAGCCGGATGCTGCCAAGCCCATCCTGGCGGTGGATATTTACTACACTCAACAAGGCCCGAACGAAGGGGAAAAGGAAGACATGAACAATGCCATGAACCGCTTCTGGCATCACGCCAAGGCCACGCATCAAGGCAGCACTTGGACGGCGAAATTACCCCTACTTACGGTCGACAAGCCGCTCTGGGTTTATGCCAACGTTCTTTATCCCATGGCGGAGCCGGTCACGGGTGCCGGATATTATTACGCGACCTATACGGCAACGCAGTTCAACCTCTCTTCCAAGATGCTGATCGTCTCGCCGGATCAACTGAAAGCAGCCAGCGTGAAAGCGACCGACAAGCCATCAATGATGATCGAGACCTTTGGGAAAGACTGGCAGAAGGAATGGTTCACCTATGACCTGACGGACAATTGGGCACGGAAAACTCACAAGCTTTACGACCCCAGATGGCTAGCACCGACATCGGCCACGCTCGTGCTGGAAGTGCGCTCCAAGCAGCCGAACAAGCTGGTGGTGGGACTGGATAATTTCGCGGCTGAATTTCCGCTCAAAGGTGGAATGAAATGGCAGGAGATTGATATGTCGCCCGCCGATTTCCACGATGCCTCCGGCAAATCTCTCCCCGGCTGGACCGGGATCAAAGAAATGCGATTGGAGGCCAAGGAAACATTGCGCTCAAAAACCGGCGACACCGAGAAAAAACTGGATCTCGGAGCCGAATGGCAAGGAGCCAAACCAGAATTCCGAGATTTGCGCTGGATCCAAAATGCCAAAGATTGACTGCCCGTATCGGGAGCAATGCTTTCCCAAGTCGCCGCGCATTTGCGCAGCCTTGTCGAAGATATGCCAGTTAAATGATCAAGCTATAGGCTAACGCCTATTTCAAAACTATTTCCAAGCAATAAATTTAGATATGAAAATAATCGCAAACCTCCTCCTCGTTTCCATAATGCCTTTTTTCCATCCATCCGCTCGCGCGGAAGGTGGATTAAAGACACCGCCTCAGGTCTGGGCCGATTACGATCCAAACAAGGGAGATTTTAAGCAGGAAATTGTCAAGGAGGAGACCAAGGATGGAAACTATTATCGGGAGTCCTACATCAGCGCCTTTGTGCTGGGTGAAGAGGTTCGCATTTACTGTCTTTATAAGGTCAAGGCGGGCGCCCGGAACGCGCCCGGCCTTTTGAATGTCCACGGCTGGATGGGTGCACCCAGCATTGACAACGATTATGTGGCGGATGGCTGGGCGGTCATGTCGTATGACTATTGCGGGACCAATGGGACGCGGGTCCACTACACAAAATACCCGGAAAAATTGCGCCATGGCGAAATGTGCGGCGGGAAAATCGTCAACTCGTCTTTTCCAGATCGGACCTCCATAACCGATCCCAAACAGACTTCCGACTACCTCTGGTATGCCATGGAGTCCCGTGTGCTCAGTTATCTTGAGCAGCAGAAAGAAGTAGACAAAACTAGGCTCGGAGCCAAGGGCTATTCCTACGGGGGAACCCTCATGTGGTTTCTGGGGATGGATCCGCGAATCAAGGCCATCGTCGCTTACTTTGGCATCGGTTGGACGGAGTATTACCGAAACAAGATGGTTATGATGTATAACGTTCCGTATGTCGAACCAGAGAAATCATCAGGCGAACAAATTTACCTTGCCGGCGTCGCCCCCCAAGCCTGTGTTCCCTACATCAATGCCCCCACCCTGTTTCTCAATGGATCCAACGATCATCACGGCTGCGAAGAGCGCGGTTTGGAAAGCTTCAAAATGTTTAAGCCGGGAGTTCCCTGGGCTTTTGCCGTCCAGGTGCGGGGCCATCATGATACCGACAAGATCGGCCAGGACTGCAAGATGTGGCTCGAAAAATATGTCCTCGGCAAAGAGGTGTTCTGGCCGGCGCATCCGAAATCGGAAATCAAACTCGCCGGGGACGGCGTTCCAGAACTCGTGGTGACACCCGCGGCTCCGGAAAGGGTGAAAAAAGTTGAAATCTACTATGCGCTTAAGAACCCCGTGTGGATCTCTCGCGCCTGGCGTGATACCCAACCCGTGAGGAAAGGCAATACCTGGGTGTCCACCTTGCCGGTCTTGAATGTGGAGGACTATGTCTTTGCCTATGCGAATGTGATTTACGATACCACCGTGGTTCTTTCCACCGACTTCAATGCGGCAATTCCCTCCAAGCTCGGCAACGCCAAGGCTACAGACAAGACCTCGGATGTACTTTATACGGGCGATGGCGGACTGGGAGTCTGGAGCAATGTGGCTGAAGTCGAGGGTGCTGGCGGCATTAAAGGGTTCCGCTGCACTAAGAATAGCGCAGGTTTTGGCACCGACCAGATGAGTGATCCGAAGTGGAAGGCTCCCGCGAATGGAGCGCTGGGATTCAAGTTCTACTGCACCGAGCCACAGACTTTGATTTTCTCGGCAGACGATTATTCGGGTGAGATTGAAATCACCGCTTCGGACAATTGGCAGGAGATGGTGATTCCCAAAGAAAAGTTGTTCAGCAAGTTCAATCAAAAAGTGTCTCTGCCGGATTGGGGAAAAGTGGCCAGCATTCATTTCCAGCCCAAGGAAGGTTCAGATATCACCAAGATTTTGTTTGCCCGGTTCAAATGGGTGCTAAAATGAACCACCTTTATGAAGCTGCTGATTCCGCTCGTCGCCTGCCTGCTTGCTCCGGCAGCCATCCTGAACGCCGCGGAAACCAAGCCAGCCAGACCCAACTTCATTGTCATTCTCACCGACGATCAGGGTTATGGGGATTTCTCCTGCAACGGCAATCCGATTCTGAAGACGCCGCAGATGGATCGGGTGCACGATGAGGGCGTCCGCTTTACGGACTTTCACGTGAGCCCGACCTGCTCGCCCACGCGCAGTGCGTTACTGTCGGGCCGGCATGAGTTCAAGAACGGCGTCACTCACACAATTCTCGAACGCGAGCGTATGAGTTTGGCTGCGGTGACGCTCGCGCAGGTGCTACAGTCCGCCGGCTATGCCACCGGTATCTTTGGCAAATGGCATCTCGGCGACGAAGACGCCTATCAACCCGATCGGCGAGGCTTCGATGAAGTGTTCATCCATGGCGGCGGCGGGATTGGACAAACCTACCCGGGCAGTTGCGGCGATGTGCCGGACAACAAGTATTATGACCCGGTGATCAAACATAATGGCCGGTTTGAAAAGACGAGCGGCTTTTGCACGGACATCTTCACGGCGCAAGCGATGAGGTGGATTGCGTCGGTGAAAGGCACCAATCCGTTCTTTTGTTACATCCCTTTCAATGCGGCGCACGAACCGGTCTCCTGTCCGCCAAAATTCAAGGAACCTTATGTGGGGAAGGTGCCGGACAAGGTGGCCACATTCTACGGCATGCTTGCCAACATTGATGAAAACGTCGGGCATCTCATGGCTGGACTGAAGCAATGGGGGCTCGATACGAATACACTGGTCGTCCTCATGAACGACAACGGCGGTTACGCCCCGGCTTGCAAGATTTACAATGCCGGAATGAAAGGTTCGAAAGCCACGGCGTGGGAAGGCGGCACGAGGGCTGTCTCATTCTGGCGCTGGCCCGGCAATCTGAAGCCGGCCACAGTGTCGCAACTCACGTCGGCCGTTGATCTGTTCCCGACGTTCGCTGAACTAGCCGGTGCGACGCTAGAAGGCACGGTGAAAGCCCAGGTTGAAGGGCGCAGCCTGATGCCGCTGTTGAGGAATCCTCAAAGCCCTTGGGCCGACCGGAATCTCGTCACACATGTGGGGCGTTGGGGTGGGATGTCTCCTGGCGCCCCGCCCGAAAAGTATATCAAAGAAAATTGCGGCGTTCGTAACAGCCGCTTCAGCCTAGTGCGCGGCGCGACGGATTGGCAGTTGTTTGATCTGGAGACCGATCCCGGTCAGACTAATGATATTGCCGTGCGGCAGCCCGATGTGGTCAAACAATTGTCCGCGGCATACGATCAGTGGTGGATAGAAGTCCTGCCGAATCTGGTGAATGAAGACGCCTACAAAACCGCTCCCAAAGTCAATCCCTTCAAGGATGAGTATTGGATACAATCGGGAGTCGGCTTAACGCCCAGAACCAATCCCGAAAAATCCGAATGAAGGAAATTGCACGGGCCTCTCATCCCAATATTTTCTCCTTCGGATTTTCGGCCGGGTTGGGTAGCCGGCAGGTTTAATTTGATCTGCCATTCACCCACCGCATTGCACATGCCCAGTGCCATCCGTGGCCTTGAGTTCATATTCTTCCAGCGACGGTAGTTTCATCAGGGCCCGCTTGGCGTAGGCGCGATGCACGGCCTTGCTATTGTGCCCCAGCGCTTCCTGGGCGAATCGTTCGGGATAGCCGACGGTTTTGGCCCGCTCAGCCCACGCATAGCGGAAGCTGTGCAACGTCACGCCTTTGATCCCGAGTTGGCGGCAGCGCGATCTAAACTCCGTGGCGCGGTCGCCGGCGCGCACGCGGGACAGATACGGGAACAGCGGACCTTCGCTCGGCAGGTCTTTGAATAGGTTTAATGCTTCCGTACCCAGGTGGATGATCACCGGCACGCCGGTTTTCTTCCGCGTGTAGCTCACCGCGCCGTTCTGCCAGTCCACATCCTCGCCTTTCAAACTAGCAATGTCGCCTTGGCTGGCGCCCAGGTGCCAGCACAATTGGTAGAGTCGCTTCCGCTCGGGATTCACTTCGGCGGCGACGATCTTCTGGTGTTCCTCCAAGGTGACGGAGCGTTTCTCTTTGAATTTTACGGCGGGCCATTGGCGTTTGGGGATGAGTGGATAAGGCAGCCAATTCATGTCCACGCAGAAGTTATGCAGCCGGCGCAGAAAGACATTGGTCGAAACGGTGCCCGCCTGCATCGCCTTCAACAGCAGCTCGCCCTGGGTCTCGATGATGACGCGCGGGAGCACGAGTGCCAGCGCTTTGTCCTTGGCGACGGTCCGCCAGCGTTGCTGGTTGGCGCCCTGTTTGGTGCCGGTCAGGCTCTCCAGCGCCTGCTGCCAGGTGCGGGTGGCGATGCCGTTGTCGGTGCCGGCGAGGTAGGCCTTGGCGATCTGGAGATTCAGGATGGGCTGGCGGACGGAGTTGTTTCTGGCTTCTACGATCTGCTCGGCCTCGTCGCGATTGCTGGTTTTGAGGCTGGTGCGTTTGCCGGTGGTTTTGTCCACGCAGTAGAACATTCCGCCACGGATGCCACGGGAAGTGAGACGGTATCGGTGATTCATGTTATTCATCGCAACCGCGAGAATAATCGAGACCAATTCCGAGGACTGAGCGAGTAAAGCCCGGTTAAAGCCGGTTACGCGCAGTTCTGACGGAGTAGGAAAACCGGTGTCCGTTTTGGTGTCCGTTTGGACACCCTAGCTCCCTAATTCATTGCTGCACACGCAGTTAGGACTGGAGGCGGGAGTCGGAATCGCACAGGGTAGGCGTCGATTTCAGGGCTATTTTACCTGATTTTACAAGGGTTTCAACCACTTTGTGACCACCCTATTCCACCCTGTTTTCACCCTATTCTGTTAGCCATTTTGTTAGCCATTTTTCGCTACGCCGGAACTAATTCCCACGGCTGGTCGGACCGGACGAAAATCCGCAGGGACAATTTTCGGATGAGCGGCATGGACTGGGGCGTGTGATCTCAGTGTAATGAAAACCCGGCCGCAGTATCGAAGAGGACGACGCGCAGATGGTTTTCTTGAAACACCACCGTTTCCGACCAGTGCTGTGACCAATCATCCGGCTTGCCGCTGTCGTTTAGCTCAACCTGCACCACATGCGATCCTGACGCGATCGGGAGCCGCACCACAGCGATGCTTGGACCGTCCTTTGAAAGACCTTTGGCCTGATAAGACTGGTCATGCACGGTCTGACCGTCCACTTGCACCCGCAGGCGCACGGGCACGCGTTCACGGGCCACGTTGAACTGGGCGCGCATCTGCGGCTGTCTGGCATCAAGCTCCTCTTTCGTCAATTTACGTGGAGCGACAATGTTTCCATGGTGGTTGAAGGACACGACCAGTTCCGGCTCTGGTGAATGTGGCGTGTGATACGGCAAGGTGCTGACAAGCCAGGTCGCAGTTCCGAGTCCAAGCACAAGTCCCAGCGCGGCGAGAATGGGCAACGTCCGCTGCCGGAGCTTCGGCGAACTGGGAGCGGTTGGATTGGCCCGGAAATCTTCCGCGATTCTTGTCAGTTCCGCACGACGCGTGCGATCCAGATGGACGAGACGGATGCGAGACGCATCCGCTTTTTTAGGATCGAAGGACGGCGGGCGCTGGCCGATGAGCCGCTGCTCGAACCACTGGCAACCATCGCGCGCCACCGGATCAGTAGTGCCGCAGGCGATGACCAAAATTCCTTCGGCCCCGCGCTCCAATGGACGTTCCAACATCACTGCGCTCACCCAGCCGATGCACGCAACGCGTTCAATTCGATAGCCAGGAAGGTTGGGCGACGTTCCATCGGCATGAATGGACAGGAACGTCGCGGCGGATTCGTCACAGCAGTAGGCGATGAAAGGCTTTTCACCGCGCGCTTTCGCGGCGTCAATCCAGGCGTTGAGCGATTGCTCGACCGTACGACTTTCCAGCACGGGCATGTTGATGGCCTGCGAATCGCACGCGCCCACGCATACACCGCAGCCAACGCACAGTTCGACGTTGACGCTCGATTGAATTTCAAATTTTCCCCCGTCCTCGCGCGGAATCATGGTGATGGCATTGAACGGGCAATCCTTGGAACACAGCGTGCAACCGAAGCAGCGTGCGAGGTCCACGGTGGCTGTCCATTCAGGCGACTGACGGCGTTTGGCCATCCACCATGGCACGGTAAGCGTGGCCAAACCGGTGAAGAGAAATAAGGCCCATAATGCACCGCCGCCGAGCCGGTCGGTTAATTCCAGCGGCCACAAATACCACCAGTCCATCGTGAACTTCTGCACCTTGACGGTCATTTCGGCCGGAACGGCACTGATGGCCGGGAGTAAGGCGGACAGCAACGCGAGCGAGCCGACGATCCACCACGTCATAGCGCGGTTGGTGAGCAGGCGCGCACGGTTCACGCGCATCAGGTGCATCCACAGGCCAATGCCCACGGCCAGCGGCAGCAACATGTGCGCAAAGAAAATCAGAAA